>DATKSM010000055.1:0-7206 GCA_035531655.1 Solirubrobacteraceae bacterium | reverse complement strand
GAGGTCGGCCATCGCGGCCCGAGCCTGATTGAGGCGCCAGCGCGAACGCCCCCGCCGCACCAGCAGCCGCGCGTAACGGACGGGCTCCTCTTCAGCATCCAGCAACTCGAGTCCGTGGTCGGCGAGCATCTCGCTGTGGCGCTGGTCGCCGTCCAATGCGGATGCGTTGGCGGCCGCCTCGAGCAGGCCGACCTCGTCGATGCCGGCCACGGCGGCAGCGTCCGGCACGCGCGCCCACAGCTCATGAGCGCGCTCGTAGAGGTGCGCCATCTCCCGGTAGGCGTGCACGCGGCGAGCCTCGCGCGCAGCCCGGATCGTCGCCCGCAGCGCTGCCGGCTGGTCGCCGGCGGCGGCGTAATGGGTTGCGATCGCGGCGACCCGCTCGGCTTCGTCCTCGGCGCAGTCGAACTCGCCGCCGGCTTCAATTGCGCGCGCGAGGTCGAGGTGCATGGCGCTGCGCTCGCCGGGCAGGAGGTCGTCGTATACGACCTCCCGCAGCAGCGCATGCCGGAAGCAGAGGCGAGCGCCGTCACCAGCGACGAGGATGTGCTCGGCCACGGTCTCGCGCAGCGCCTCGCGCAGCTCGGTGCTGCTCACGCCGGAGACGCGCGCGATCAGCTCCTCGTCCAGGGCGCGACCGACGGCGACGGCGCGCACCGCCCGCCCCGCGGGATCGCTGAGTCGCTCGATCCGCAGCATGAACGCGTCGCGCAGGCTCTGCGGCGTCGCGCCGCGACCATCGAGTGCGGCCGCCATCAGCTCCTCCACGTACAGCGGGTTGCCGTCGGTGCGTGCCAGAAGGCGATCAATCAGGTCCGGAGCGGGCGGCTCGCCGAGGATGTCGGTCAGCGCCTCCGCGAGCTCCGCGTGGTCGAACGGTTCCAGCTCGAGGCGGCGGCAGGAGTCGAGCCTGCCGAGCTCAGCGAGAAGCGGCCGCATCGGGTGGCGGCGGTGCAACTCGTCGCTGCGGAAGCTGAGCAGCAGCAGGATCCGCTCGTCGATCAGGCTGCGCGCGAGGAAGGTGACGAATGCCCGCGTCGAGCCATCGGCCCAGTGCATGTCCTCGAGCACCAGCACCAGCGGCTGGCGAAGGCTCAGCAGATGCAGGAGCTCGAGCAGGCTCTCGAACAGTCGCACCTGGCCGTCGGCGCCGGTGCCCGCGGCGCCCGTCGGCGGTGCGCCGAGGCTCGGCAGCAGGGTCGCGAGGTTTGCGCGGCTGGCGGTGCTGAGCGCATCGAGTGCCGCGTCACCCTCGCGCACCAGCGGCCGCAGCGCTCCGAGCAACGGCGCGTAGGGAAGCTCGAGCTCGCCCTGCTCCAGACACTGGCCTCTAAGCACCAACGCCCCGGCGAAGGACCGCTCGGCCTCATGCAGCAGCCGCGTCTTGCCGACGCCGGAGTCGCCCGAGACGAGGATCAGGCGCGGCCGCTGGTCAAGCGCCTCGCGGTACGCAACCTCCAGCTCGGCCAGCTGACTCTGCCGACCCACGAAGCGGCTGCTTGTCAACCTGCCGGGCACTCCTGAAGTATCGCCTGCGGCCGTGATCGCGGTGCACGCGCCGTGTGGCAGCGGCAGCCTGGCGGAGCTCGGCGAGCCGAGCGGAGCTGAGCTCGTATGTGATTCTGGGGTGCATTCGTGGTTCCTCTCGTCGATCTCCTGCATTCGTGTACTCAGGGTCGACTAAGAGGCGAGGCTGCACATCGGCAGTTCGGAGCGACATGAGGCTGAGGGGGCCTTACCCCGGCCGCAGCGAGTGGGGGCGGGGCTGCGGACGGCGCGGGCGGGCGTGACGGCACGCCAAGGATCCGGCCGGAGTGGTTAACCCACGCCGACCGGATCCAATCCGACCGCAACCCGTCTGGAGGCCTACGAGGCGGGCGGCAGGGTACTGACGGGCGCGACGCCGCTGACGGTGAGCGTCTCGGTGCTCGAGACGCTGCCGACGTTGACCGGGCCCCCCGTGATCTCGACGCGCAGTTGCTCGACACCCATCTGGCCGGGCGCGTACCTGAACGAGTACCGCGAACTGGGGTTCACGTAACCGCTCTCCACGTCCACCCAGTTGCCTACGGTGTTCTGCTCCTGCAGGTGGATCACGTGGCCGGTGTGCTGGGGCGTGACCGTGCCACTGATCGTGGCCGAGTCACCCACGGCGATCGTCGTCGGGGTGAGCCCGATCGTGACCACATCCTGGACTCCGACGTACAGGGCGGCGGTCTGCTCTCTCTTGCCGCTTGCCGTCCTCACGCGGTAGACGCTGTTGTGCAGCGGTATCTGCATGAACGAGTAGTTGCCAGAGCTGTCGGTCATCGCGCTCTCGAGCGCCTTGAAACCGCCGCCGTAGGCCTGCTTCCCGTAGAGCGTCACGGGGACGTTCGGCTGTGGTGTGGTGGTCGAGCCGGCCGTGTACAACCTGCCGGAGATCGTCTCCGTCTGGCCATTGGTGATGACCGCGGCCGAGCCGGAGATCGTGAACGACGGGTTCTGCTGCTGCTGGACCGTCAGCGTGATCGTGTCCGACTCCCCCGCGATATTGCGCGGGTCGCCGGGGAAGTAGGCCCGCAGCGTGTAGCTGCCGGGGGACCTGAACCGGTGGCCCAAGGCAAAACTGGAGGCGCCGGTGGTGTAAGCGGACGCAATCGTCTGCCAACCGTTTCCGGAGGTGCTGTTCTGCTGCTGCAGGAGAACACGCTCGTGACGGTGGTTAGGGACGACCGTGCCGTTGAATTCGACAGTTTGCGCCGTCGTCGCCGTCGAGCTGCTCGCGTTCAACGTCACGAAAGCGGAGACCCGCTCATGAATCGTGCGGCTGTGTGTGAAGTCCGGACCACGGACGAACCAATTGCGGTTGCTGACCACGATGCCGTCTGCTCTGACGAACTCGTAGAACCCGGCAGCGTTTGTGCGGGTGACGCTGATCGGAGTGAAGTGGGGTGCCGGATTGATCCGGTGGTACAGGACGATCCGTCGGTCCGCATTGGCGGGCCCCTTCAGCTGCCCGTAGATCAGCACGCCCTCGCCGGCCGTGATCGGATTGGGCGCGCTCCGAATCGTGAGGCCGCGGTTGTGATGCGGTGCCGCGGACGCGTGGCTCGGTATCGCCAGCGCCAGGAACATCGCGAGGATGGCGGCGCCGAACGCGAACGTCGTCAATCGGTGGTGTGTACGCATGATCCAACTCCTCCTCAAAGTTGACGTCAGCTCTACAACACGGCACCGCCGCAGGTAGTTGCGAGGCCTCTGTTGAGGCAACGTTAAGGTTGGGCGCCCAGGGGCCAGGCTCGACGAACTCCACCCCACCGGCCAGGACACTTAGAATCGTGGAATGGCTGTGGTCTGCGTTCGGGGCCCGTTGCGCGCCCTGGCGGGCGGCCGTGGCGAGCACGAACTTCAGGGTGTGACGGTGGTGGAGCTGTTGCGTGTGTTCGAGTTCGAACACCCGGACACGAGCGGTTGGATCCTCGACGAGCGAGGCCTGATCCGCCGGCACATCAACGTGTTCGTGAACGGCGAGCGTGGCGACGAGTCGACGGCCGTCAGCGCCGGCGATCGCGTCGAAGTGATACCTGCGATAACGGGAGGCTGAGACGTGACCGAGTTGGTCGTCGGAACCAAGAAGGGGCTGTTCCTGCTCGAGGGCGAGCCGGATGGTCAGTCCGATCCATTCGAGGTCACGGCCCGGGCGTTCGCCGGGCAGCCTGTTGACTTCGCGCTGCGCGACTCGCGCAGCGGCCGCCTGTTCGCGGCGGCGACCTCCCCGTTCTACGGGCCAAAGCTGTTCTTCACCGACGGTGACCCCAGCTCGGAATGGGAGCAGGCGCAGGGCGTCGAGCTGCCCGATGGCGGCGAGCAGGCGCTCGAGCGCATCTGGGTGATGGCGCCCGGCGAGGCGCCTGGCACGATGTACATGGGCGCCGATCCGGGCGTCCTGTTCGAGAGCCACGACGGCGGTGCGAACTGGGAGATCAACGCAGGCCTTTGGAACCAGCCCTCGCGTCCGGACTGGCAGCCCGGCGGTGGCGGTCTGTGCCTGCACTCGATCAGCACGTGGCCCGGTGAACCCGACAGGCTCGCGGTTGCGGTCTCGGCGGCCGGCATCTGGCTGACCGAGGACGGCGGCCGCAGCTGGCGGCGAGGCAACCGCGGGCTGGGGGCGCGCTACCTGCCGGAGGCCCCCGGCGAGACGGAGACCACCGCCCTGTGCGTGCACCACGTCGAACGTGCCCCGTCACAGCCCGAGCGGCTGTTCATGCAGTTCCACGGGGGTGTCTACCGCTCCGACGATGGCGCAGAGAGCTGGGCCGAGATCGGCTCCGGCCTGCCCTCGGACTTCGGCTTCCCGCTCAAGGTCGACCCGGCCGATCCCGACAGCGCGTATGTGATCCCGCTCGTCGCCGACATGGACCGCGTAATGCCCGAGGGACGCGTGCGCGTCTACGAGACCCGCGATGGCGGCTCGACCTGGGCGCCGCGCGGCGACGGCCTTCCGGCCAAGCACGCCTACCTGACGGTTCTGCGTCAAGCCTTCACGAGCACGGGTGCGGGCGAGCGGCTCCAGCTCTACTTCGGCGCGACCTCCGGCGACGTCTTCGGCTCGGGTGATGCCGGAGCCAGTTGGTCGACGGCGGCGACGCGGCTGCCGCCGGTGTTCTCCGTCACAGCCTCCTGACGCTCACGACCGGACGGAGGTCACGGCTCCGCTAGTGAACCGCCGCGGCGATCGCGAACACGGCGAACCAGGCGATGGCGGCAACGTAGAACCCGCGCTCGATCGCCCCGAACCATCTGCTGATGGCGGGAACCGCGCGCCTGCTCACCATCCCCAGCAGGAAGGCGAGCATCAGCCACGCCAGCGCAGTCGATACGCCGGCAAGCCCGTGCCACGTGTGTTGATCTGAGAGCGCCGTTCCCAGCCGGAAGGCAGCAACCGTCGCGCTGCCGAACGCTGCGATCGCAAGCACTCCGTGCAGGGCGCCGCTCGAGGTGCGCTCCGTTCCGGGCGCGTCCATCGGGAACCAGCTGATCAGCGCACGAGCGACGGCGAACACACACAGGAACGCGATGATCGCGCCCTCGCGATGGTCGACCACCTGGGAGAGCGCGACCGCGAGGCCGACGCCCCCCGCAGCGAACGCGAGCGTCGCCACGCGGTAGTCGGAGCGGGCCGGACTGATTCCGTACTGGCTGACCGCATTGCGCACGGGTGAAAGGCCGGTCGGCGCGAGGTGGGCGTGGCCGAGGCTCGTGACCACGGTCGCCAATGCAACGAGCGTGACGATGCCGGCGATCACCAAGACCGCAAGTGGGTCGTATTCACAGTTAGGCAACCGGGTTGCATATCGCTAGTATCTGCCGGAGTGCCGGAGAAGTCAAGTCCGCCATACCTGTTCGGCGACCTGCTCGCGCTCGCGCGCCAGAGCTGGGTCGCGGAGATCGCGCTGCGTCTGGAGCGCCGCGGCTACGCGGACTACCGGCGCAACGACGCTGGGGTGCTGCGCCTGCTGAGCCGCGCGCCTGTAACCGTCGGCGTGCTCGGGGCGGCGCTCGGCATAACGCGTCAGGCGGCTCGCAAGCTGGCGGACGCGCTGGAGCGGCGCGGGTACGCCCGAACCGAGCCCGACGCCCGCGATGCACGCCGGGTCAACGTGCTCCTGACGGAGGAAGGGAGGGAATACGCTCGGGCGATCGTCGAGGTGGTGGAGGGGTTGAACCGCGAGCTGGCGGCAAGAGTCGGCGCCGATGACCTGCGCGCAGCCGACGCGGTTCTCCGAGCCACGCTCGACGGCGACGCTGCGCGGCGGGCGGAGGTCCTCGTAATGCGACCGCAGACTGCGGACTCGGCCTGAGGATCACGCCGCCGTCGACCGGATCACGCCGCCGTCGACCGGATCACACCTGCAGCGACCGCGCGAGCTCCTCGCGCGAGAGTGCTGTGCCCGGCCCTCGGATTGGACCCACCCACCCAAGGGCCGGACTGAAGAGTTCTTACTCGGCGCTCGCGACGGGCTGGCGCTGGATCCACTTCGAGGTGCAGGGCACCTTCGAGAGATCTGCGCGTCCGGCGTAGCGGGCGGCGATCTCTGTCACCTCGTTGAGCAGGTCGCCGCGCAGCGTGGTGGGCTTGAGGCCGAGCTCGAGGAAGTTGTCGTTGGCGACGAACAGGTCGTTCTCCGGGTCTTCCTTGCGAGGGTTGTCGACGTAGTCGATCTCCGCGCCGGTCAGCTCGGACACAAGCTTGGCGAGGTCACGGACGCGGTGGGTCTCGGTCATCTGGTTGAAGACCTGCACGCGCTCACCGCGGGCGGGCGGGTTCTCGATTGCCAGCTGGATACAGCGGACCGTGTCCTGGATGTGGATGAAAGCGCGTGTCTGGCCGCCGGTGCCGTGCACGGTCAGCGGGTAGTTGACGGCGGCCTGCATCAGGAAGCGGTTGAGGACCGTGCCGAAATCGCCGTCGTAATCGAAGCGGTTGATCAGGCGGTCATCGAGCCGCGTCTCGGCGGTCTGGGTGCCCCAGACGATGCCCTGGTGCAGGTCGGTGACGCGAGTCCGGTCGTTCTTCGCGTAGTAGGCGAACATCAGCTGATCGAGGGTCTTGGTCATGTGGTAGACGCTGCCCGGGTTGGCCGGGTACAGGATCTCCTGCTCGATCTGCGTGCCGTCGTCGGTCTCGACCTTGACGGCGAGGTAACCCTCGGGGATCTGCATCCCGGCGGTGCCGTAGCCGTAGACCCCCATCGTGCCGAGGTGGACGATGTGGGTATCGAGGTCGGTCTCGACGGTGGCGGCCAGCACGTTGTGGGTCGCGTTGACGTTGTTGTCGACCGTGTAGCGCTTGTGTGCCGCATCCTTCATCGAGTACGGCGCGGCGCGCTGCTCGGCGAAGTGGACGACGGCGTCGGGGCGGTACTGCTCGAACAGGTCACGCAGGCCCGCGTGGTCCTGGGCGACATCGACACGGTGGAACGGGATCTCGTGGCCGCTGACCTCCCGCCAGGCTGCCAGACGCGTCCCGAGCGATGAGATCGGGGTCAGCGACTCGGCCTCCAGCTCGATGTCCATTTGTCGCCGCGCCAGGTTGTCGACGATCACGACGTCGTGGCCCTGGGCCGAGAGGTGCAGTGACGTCGGCCAACCACAGAAGCCGTCTCCACCCAGAATCAAGATGCGCAAGGAAACTCCTTTGAATCGTCAAACACGGGCCGG
>DATKSM010000054.1:0-19295 GCA_035531655.1 Solirubrobacteraceae bacterium | reverse complement strand
GGGCGGTCTCGGTTTGGATCTGTGCCATGCGCCAGGCGTAATAGGCCACGACATGGTTCTTGTCGGGCTCGGTGACCACGAACACGCGGGTGGTGCCAGTGCTGGATGACTGGCGGCCGTAGCGGCGCAGCCACTCGGTCTGCTCGGCGGACCGGCAGCGGAAGCCGCTGATGTCGTGGTGGTTGGTGAGTGGTTGCGGCGGCCTGTACGCCACGCGGCTCATTCGGCGAACGGCGAAGGCCGCTGCATCAGATCACGGAGTCCTCGCAGTTCCCGGGTTGGGCGAGCGTTGATCGCCTCCCACGCCTCGGACGCGGCGGCGTCAAGGACGAAATGGTCCCGATCGGCCAGCACGCGCCTGGCTGCCTCCGACGCATTTGTGATGACGAAGTCGGTGAGGTCCGTGCCGGTAGCCGCCACGGCGCGGTCAATCAACTCTCGCTCCTCCGGCGTCGTACGTAGGTCCATGCGGCGGCTACGCCGTCGAGACGGGGACTCGGTTGATGGCGGCTTGGCAGTCATCGTACGTCCAGTGTACGGCCAATTCGGCACTTGGCGACCACAGCGGTTATCTGGAGCCTTGGCTCCGCAGCAAAGTGATCCGCCCACGACGGGCCCGCGTACTAGGTCCAGCTGTCCCCGATAACAGGGGACGCGGAGCTGCCAAACCACCTGGAGGAGCAACACATGACTGACGTGCAAGCAGGGGTGACCGATGTGCAAGCAGGCCTGAGCCGTGGTCAGTTCATCCGCAACGCCGCGAAGGGCAGCCTCGTACTCGTCGGCAGCGGCGGAATCCTCGCGTCGATGGACGGCATCGCGTTCGCCAAGGGCTCGAGCTTGTCAAAGAGCGACATCACCGTTCTGCAGACCGGATTCATCGCCGAGACGCTCGCGGTGACGATCTATGGAGCGATCCTCAAGACCTACTACGCGAAACTAAAGCTCGACCCCGGCAACCTCAGCTACTTCCAGGCGGCCTACAAGGACGAGAAGGCCCACCTGGCGGCATGGAAGGCGGCCCTCGGCCCCAAGCACATTCCGACGGGCTTCAAGCTAACCGTGCCGGCCAAGTACGTCGCGAGCAAGAACGCGCTGGCGCAGGCCGGCGTGACCCTGGAATCGGCGTTCGTCTCGACCTACCTCGGCGCGATCGACGAGTTCAATTCGAGCGAGCTGAAGACAACTGCGGGAGCCGTTGCCGCCAACGAGGCAACGCACTACTCGTTCTTCGACGCGATCCTGCCGGGAGCCAACGCTGTCCTGCCGGCGTTCGGGCCCAAGCCGCTCACCGCGGCCGGGGCGGCCGCAGCGCTGAAGAGCCTCGGCTTCCTGTCGTAGCCAGGCGCATCCCGCGGGGGAACGGAACGACCGGACGTCGGATCCGTTCCCCCGTTCTCGGCGGTGGTAACCGCACGCTTGCGGGGTCACACCATCGCCGGTTCCAGCACCCAGCGTGCGAAGTCGGCTGGGCTGACGTTGCTGCCGCAAAGGATCGTGGTGACGCGCCGCCCGGCGAACCGCTCGGGCTGCTCCAGGATGGCGGCGATCCCGAGCGCTGCGGACGGCTCGACGATCAGCCCCGCGTGCTCATAGAGCGCCCGCATCCCCGCCTTGATCGAGTCCTCGCGTACGAGCACCACGTCGTCGAGCAGGACCAGCAGGTCGTCCAGCACCTCGGGGATCGGGCAGCGCCCCGCGACGCCGTCGGCGATCGTCTCCATCTGGTCGGTCTCGACCACCGTTCCCCGACGCCAGGACAGTGCCATCGCGGGCGCCCCGACTGGCTGGATTCCGATCACCTCCAGGTCGTCGCAGAGCGAATGCACCGCGTAGCCCACGCCGCTTGCCATCGCCCCGCCGCCGACGGCCACGAGCACGACACCGAGTCCCGGGTCGTCGCGGGCGAGCTCGAGCCCGATCGTGGCGGCGCCCTCGCAGGTCGCAAGGTCGAGGCTGTCCTCGACCAGGTAGGCGCCGTTCGCCTCCGCGAGTTCGCGCGCCAGTAGCCGCGCGGCTTCGATGTCCTCGCCTTCGATCAAGACGTCGGCGCCGAGCGCGGCGATCTGGCGCAGTTTCAGCGGGTTGGCGGTTCTCGCTGCCACGACCGTGACCTCCAGGCCTCGGCGCGAGCCGCTGTAAGCCAGCGCCTGCCCGAGGTTGCCGGCGCTCGCGCAGACGACGTGCGTCGCGCCCCTGTCGCGCGCCACGGCTGCCACCGTCTCCGTGCCGCGCCCCTTGAAGCTCCGGACCGGGTTGAGCGTCTCGACCTTCAGCGTGACCGAGCACCCGAGCGCTCGGCCGAGGGGCGCGCAGGGCAGCGCGGGCGTGTTGAGGAACAGCGGATCGATCTCGCTGACCGCGGTGCGGATCCGATCGAGCTGGAGCCGAACGCCGTCCAAGCCGGGCACGGTAATGCAGGATGCCACGCTTGCGGCGGGCTCACCAGTCATGCAGCGTGCCGTCGTGCAACCGGCTCACCGGCAGGTAGGCCGGCTCGTACGGGAAGCTCGCGGCGGCCTGTTCGTCGAGTAGCACACCGAGGCCAGGCGCGTCGCCGGGGTGGAGATAGCCGTCACGGAAGCTCATCGTCTGCTGGAAGACGGAGTTGGTCGCCTCGCTGTGCTCCATGTACTCCTGGATGCCAAAGTTGTGGATCGCGAGCCCGATGTGCAACTGCGCCGCGAAGCCGACCGGGGAGACGTCTGTCGGGCCATGGAAGCCCGAGCGGATCTGGTATTGCGCGGCGAAGTCCATGACCTTGCGCAGCGGCGTGACGCCGCCGAAGTGCGTCGCAGCCGCGCGCACATAGTCGATCAGCTGTTCTGAGATCAGCCGCTGGAAGTCCCAGACCGTGTTGAAGACCTCGCCGATTGCAAGTGGCGTGGTCGTGTGCTGGCGGACGATGCGTAGACCCTGCTGATTCTCGGCCGGAGTGCAGTCCTCGAGCCAGAACAGGTCATAGGGCTCCAGCCGGTGTGCGAGCTTGGCGGCCTCGATCGGCGTCAGACGGTGGTGGGCGTCGTGCAGCAGCGGCAGTTCGGGCCCGAACTCCCGGCGCACGTGCTCGAACACGCTGGGGACTTGGCGCATGTACGCGGCCGTATCCCAGTCCTCCTCGGCCGGGCGCGCTCCGCGTCCGGCGGGCTCATAGTCGTAACGCTCACCTGAGGCCTGCGGCTGGTCGGCGACCCCGTAGAGCGCGCGGATGCCGGGAACCGCGGTCTGTACGCGGATCGCGCGATAGCCACGCTCGAGGTGAGCATGGATCGACTCGGACAGAGAGGCCAGTGACGTTCCCGACGCGTGGCCGTAGGCGAGCAACCCGTTACGGCTCGCGCCTCCGAGCAATTGGTACAGCGGCAGGCCGGCGACCTTGGCCTTGATATCCCAGAGGGCCATGTCGACCGCCGCGATGGCGGCCATCGTGACGGGGCCGCGTCGCCAGTAGGCGCCGCGGTAGAGGTACTGCCAGGTGTCCTCGATGCGGTGTGCGTCGCGGCCGGGGAGCAGCGGCGCGACGTGCTCGCGGAGGTAGGCGGCGACCGCCAGCTCACGCCCGTTGAGCGTGGCATCGCCGAGCCCGATGACGCCGTCGTCCGTGGTCAGCTTGAGGGTGACGAAATTGCGCGTCGGGCTCGTGACCACGACTTCAGCCGACCTGATGTTCACTTGTGCTCCTCATTAGTTGTCGTGTGCAAGGGCGTTGGGGAGATGCGGCCGCCGGGAGCCAGCAGATCGGACAGCGCCGTTGCCTGGTCTTCGGCGCCGGAGTAGCTCAGCGCGCCGCTTATCAGCTCCGCATTCTGGTCGGTGGCGGCCCGTTCCGGGTCGTCGACCAGCCAGTGGATCCATGCGGCGACAACCAGCAACGCAGGCTCTGCCGGCTCGCCGGCGCGCAGCGCAGCGTCGATCACCGGCACGACGCGGTTGCGGAGCTTGCCGAGCCCGTCAGCGGCGATCTGCGTGAGCGGGTAGGAGATCCTGGCGTTGGCGAAGCGTTCGAGCAGCTGGCGGCGGTACGCCGGCAGGTCGAGGCCGCTCGCCGGTAGATGGCGCTGCGCCAGGTCCCAATAGCGCTCGAGCGTGTCCGCCAGCTCGACATCCGCGATCGCGTCGGCGACCGTTTGATGCCCGCGCAGCAGCCCGAGATAGGCGAGCAGCGAGTGCCCGCCGTTGAGCAGCCACAGCTTGCGCAGCTCCCAGGGTTCGATATCGGCGACGAAGCGGGCGCCGGCAGCCTCCCATTCGGGCCGGCCGCCCGGGAATTCGCCACAGAGGACCCAGTCGGAGAACGGTTCAGTGACAACCGGGGCCGCGTCGATCAGTCCGATCTCGGCCCGCGCCAGGCGGCGGTCGTCGTCGGTGATCGCGGGCGTGATCCGGTCGACCGAGGTGCTGACGAACGAGACCTCGCGCTCGACCCACGCTCCCAGGCCGGGGTCGAGCTGATCGGCCAGCGCCAGGGTGCCCTCCCGCAGCACGCTGCCGTTGGCCTGAAGGTTGTCGCAGCTGACGACCGCCAGCGGCCCACCGGCGCGCCGGCGCCGCTGTGCCAGCCCGAGTGCGAGCCGGCCGGGCGCGGACGGAAGCGCGGATCCCGGTGCCGGTACACGGCCGTAGCCGGCCTCCGTCACCGTGAGCGTCACGATCGACGTCTGCGGCGACGCGAGTGCATCGACGAGGCTGTCGAGATCAGCGCCGGGCCGCACTTCGCAGAGCGCGTCGATGACGCTCACCCGATCACTGACGGCGCCACGTTCGATCAGCGTGTAGAGCCCCTGTTGTGGTGCCAGGGCGTCGGCAAGATCGGGGCGGCGCCCGGTGAAGCCAAGGATTCCCCAGGCTCTGGTCGGATCGGCGGCGGTGTACCAGGCCTGGTGGGCGCGGCTGAAGTTACCGACGCCGATGTGAACGATTCGGGCGGGTCGCAGCGGCGCCGGCCAGCTCGAACGGTCAAGGCGAGTGGCTGTCATCGGAGCGTGGTCATGTGGTCTTTGTGCACCTTAGGGCTTGTGCAAGAGTGACCGGAGCATGCGGAGACTCAGCGAACGTGAGCGCCAGGCCGCCACAGCGGCGCCAGTCCTGGTCGCGCCTGACTCGTTCAAGGGGACGTTCACGGCCGCGGAGGTGGGCGCGGCGATCGGCCGCGGACTGCGCGCCGCCGGTCTGCCCGTCGACCTGTGTCCGGTCGCCGACGGTGGTGAGGGAACGCTCGCTGTGCTCTCCGCGGCGCTGGGCGCCGCCCTGCGGACGGTCGCAGCGAGCGACCCGCTCGGACGCCCTGTCACTGTGTCGTTCGCGCTCGCCGGTGATGTCGCGATCATCGAGACAGCCGCCGCCAGCGGCCTTCAGCTGGTGGGCCTGCACGAGCGTGACGCGGTTGCGGCGAGCACCGCGGGCACGGGCGAGTTGATCCTCGCCGCGTTCGACGCCGGCGCGCGCACGATCGAGCTGGGCGTCGGCGGCAGCGCCACTACGGACGGCGGCATTGGCGCGGTGGGGGTCATCGAGCGTGCCGGCGGTCTGCGAGGCGCGCGCCTGATCGTCCTGTGTGACGTGCGCACGCCGTTCGAGCAGGCTGCGGAGGTCTTCGGCGCTCAGAAGGGAGCGCGGCCCACGGAGATAGCGATGCTGACGCGCAGGCTGAACACCCTCGCGAGCACGTTGCCGCGGGATCCCCGCGGCGTCCCGATGACGGGCGCGGCCGGCGGTCTGTCGGGCGGCCTATGGGCCGCCTTCGGCGCCGAACTCGTCGCCGGCGCGGGCTTCGTACTGGACGCGGTCGGCTTTGACGCGCGCGCCGCCGCCGCACGCGCGGTGCTCACCGGCGAAGGTAGGCTCGACCGCCAGAGCCTCGATGGAAAGCTCGTATCGGAGGTGGCGGCCCGCGCGCGGCGCGCGGGCACCCCGTGCCACGCCGTCGTCGGCACGCTGGCGCTCGACCGGGTGGAAGCCCGGGAGCTCGGCCTGAGCGAGGTCGTCGAGGCTTCGACGCTTCCGGCGCTCGAGCACGCCGGGCGACGGCTGGCTGAGATCATCTGAGCCGATGCTCACCGGAGTCCGAGAGCTCGGCGCCGAGCCGGCCGTGTCCGTGGCCGGCGCCGCGCTCTCCTATGGAGAGTTACGTGAGGCGGCCGCCGCCGTGGCCGGTCAGCTCGACGGGGTGGGCCGCGTCGCCGTCTGGGCGGAGCCGACGCTCGAGTTCTGCGTGGCCGCCGTAGCCGCGGTGAGCACCGGCGCCACGCTCGTCCCGATCAACCCCAAGCTCGGCCGCACGGAGCTGCTGCACGTCCTCTCCGACAGCGAGCCCGACGTCCTGATCGGTGCCCCGGATCAGGCCGTACCGACGCTCCCTCGCTCACCGCGTCGGTTCGCGGTCGACCTTGACGCGCGAGGAGGTGAACTCCCGGACACGTCGGCGGCCGACGATGACCCGGTGCTGATCGTCTACACGTCGGGCACCACGGGCCGGCCCAAGGGCGCGATCCTGCCGCACCGCGCGCTCGCCTCCAACCTCGACGCGCTCGCCGACGCCTGGGACTGGACCGGCGAGGACGTCATCGTCCACACGCTGCCGCTGTTCCATGTCCACGGGCTTGTGATCGGGCTGTTCGGCCCCCTGCGCCGAGGTGGCGCGCTTCGCCACCTCGGCGGCTTCGACCCCGAACGCGCGGCCGCGGCTCTACGCGACGGCGCCACGATGATGTTCGGCGTCCCGACCATGTATCACCGTCTCGGCCAGCGGGCCGAGACGGCCAGCAGCGTGGTGGAAGGGCTGCGCCGCGCGCGCGTGCTGGTCTCAGGGTCGGCCGCGCTTCCCGCGCCCGAGTTCGAGCGGATCAGGCGCCTGACGGGGCAGGAGATCGTCGAGCGCTACGGCATGACCGAGACGCTTATGAGCCTGGCGGTGCGGGCCGACGGCGTCCGTCGCCCCGGCCGCGTCGGGCTGCCGCTGCCGGGAGTCGACGTGCGTCTGATCGACGACGACGGGCAGGAGCTCGATGCCTCAGACGGCGAGACGATGGGCGAGATCGTCGTGCGCGGGCCGAATCTTTTCACCGGCTACCTCAACCGCCCGGAGGCAACTGCCGAGGCGCTGCGCGAAGGCTGGTTCCACACCGGCGACCTCGCAACGCGCGACCCCGACGGGTACTGGCGGATCGTCGGACGGCGCGCGACCGACCTGATCAAGACAGGCGGCTACAAGGTTGGCGCCGGCGAAGTCGAGGCGGCGCTGATGGACCATCCGGGCGTGCTCGAGGTCGCCGTCACGGGCGAGCCCGACCCGGACCTCGGCGAGCGGATCATTGCCTGGGTCGTGGCTGTCGGCGGCACGGTCGCGCTCGAGCGCGAGCTGATCGCGCACGTGGCCACCGAGCTCGCGCCGCACAAGCGCCCGCGCGAGGTCCGCTTCATCGAGGCGCTGCCGCGCAACGCGCTCGGCAAGGTCGTCAAGCAGCAGCTCGTGCGCTGAGTCGGCGATCCCCAGGCGAGCGCGCCGGCGCCCCCGCACGTACCATCGGCCTGTGAGCTCCATCGAGGCGGGATCGACGAGGATCGGCTGGATCGGCACCGGCGTGATGGGCGGCTCGATGTGCGGGCACCTGATCGCAGGTGGGTACGTGGCGACCATCAACTCGCGCACGCGCGAGAGGGCCGAGCCGCTGCTCGACCAGGGCGCCACCTGGGCGCAGACACCAGCGGAGGCGGCGACCGGGGCCGACATCACGTTCACGATGGTCGGCTATCCAGCCGACGTGCGCGAGGTGATCCTCGGTGAGCAGGGGGTGCTCCGGACCGCCAAGCCCGGCTCGGTGATTGTCGACATGAGCACGAGCGAACCGTCATTGGCCAAGGAGATCTTCGGAGCCGCGCGCGAGCGCGGAGTCGCGAGCATCGACGCGCCCGTCTCCGGGGGCGACGTCGGCGCGCGCAACGCCACGCTCTCGATCATGGTCGGCGGCGAGCCCGAGACGGTCGAGGCAGTGCGCCCGCTGCTCGGGATCCTCGGCAGCACGATCATCCACCAGGGGCCCGCGGGCTCCGGGCAGCACACGAAGATGGTCAACCAGACGCTGATCGCGACCGGAATGATCGGCGTGTGCGAGGCGCTCCTCTACGCCCATCGCGCGGGGCTCGACCTCAATACCGTGCTCGAGTCGGTGAGTGGCGGTGCTGCCGGTTCCTGGTCGCTGACCAACTACGCGCCGCGGATCCTGAAGGGGGACTTCGCTCCCGGCTTCATGGTCGAGCACTTCATCAAGGACATGGAGATCGCGCTGTCGGAGGCGCGGCGCATGAACCTCGCGCTGCCCGGGCTGGCGCTCGCCCACGAGCTCTACGTCGCGTTGCGGGCCCAGGGCGGCGGGCGCGACGGAACCCAGTCTCTGATTCTCACGCTCGCGCGGATCAGCGCTGTCGACTGGAACCCGTGACTGAGGCCTGCTGCCGCGGCTACATCAGCCGCAGTTCGTAGTAGTCCTCAGTCGCCGTCGGCTCGAAGCCGACGGATGTGTAGAGCCCCAGCGCGCGGTCGTTGGCCACCTCCACCTCGAGCCCGACGCTGTGCGCGCCGGCGTCGAAGAGCTCGCGGCAGGCGCGCCGGAGCGCCTCGCGACCGATCCCGCGTCCGCGCCACTCCGACGCGACCACAAAGCCGTACACCCGGCCGCGATCGTCGTCGCGCGTGACCGCCACAGTGCCGATCGTCTTGTCGCCGCGATCGATCATCAGCGTGCGTCTCCGGTCGTCCACCAGTGGCCGGCTGCTGTCGAGATGCACGTCGCCGAAGCCGTCGAGGAACAGCTGCGACAGGGTGTCGACATCGGCCGCGGTCGCCTCGCGCAGGTGCAGCGCCGGATCGGCGGAAGCGTCGGCGGGGCGTTTCGACAGCGTCAACGCGTGCTCGGAATGCTCGCGCTTGGCGCCCATGCTCGCCGCGAAGTCGTGCCCGGCGAGCGACACGCGCGGCACGACCAGCAGCAGCCGATCACAGCCGCGTGCGCGGCAGTCCGCGAGCGCGTCCTCGAGCAACGCCCGGCCGATGCCGCGCCTGCGCCGCTCCGGATCGACCATCCCGGCCAGTTCGAGCGTCGGCCAGCCGAAGCCGTAGATGCCGAGGAAGCCGAGCAGCTCGTCATGCTCCCACCACAGCAGGGCCCGCACATCGTTTGTCGGGGGGCTGCGCAGCACGCCCCACTCCAACTTCAAACGCCCGCCGTCCGCTGCGACGACACGGCGCTCGAGGTCGGCTATCGCCTCGAGCGCCGCATCCGTCACTCCGTGTGCCCGTTCAAGCATCACGGCGACCGTACAAATGGCGCTGCAGATGGCGAGTCCGCGTCGCGTCGACGCGATCCTGGACCTGCAGCGAACGGCTGTGGGCGACGGTCAGACGCCGTGCCAGCCGTCGCCATCCGGGCTGCGCAAAGCGTGACCTTCGCCTGCCTGCCGGGAGTGCGCGCGTCAGGAGCGAGCGAGTCAACATAGCTGTCCTCTCTGTGGTTGCTACTTCGGGTTAAAAGGCAGCAGTCACCGACTCGCGTTCGGGAGTGTCAAGTTGCCGCCCGAGCGAGATAGTCACTGCACCTGCATAGGGGCGACGATCGAGCGTCGCGTTTCAGGACACCGGCGGCGAGAACGCCGCGGGCGTCACCAGATCAGCGGCTGGTGCCGCTGATCCGCTGTGAGGTCATCCTTCATTTTGGTTCTCCTTGTCGCTTGTCATGTCGGTTTGGGCATGAAAAAAGGGCGGCCCCGATGGGGTCCGCCCTCGCTGAATCGGCTATGTGCGCTGGGCTTCAGCGCATGCACCTCACAGCGAGGGATCCGTCGTCGAGACCGGCAAACGCGGTGACCGGGGAATCGGCAGCACCACGCGCGCCGCGCGCGATTGCGGCGGTCACGTTCTCGGTCTTGGTGTGGAAGGTGCTGTTCATGAGTGAAACCTCTGGCGGTTCGCCTAACTGGCGTTCACCTTAACCGACGTGTCCGGACAATGCAAGGGGTAACGGTGAATTTCCTGTGACGCGGGTGCACGACGGTCTCATCGCGCCGATAACGGCACGAGTCGGCCACGCCGCCTGCTGGGTGGCGGGCTTTCGCGTATCGTCCGGGGCCGTCGATGCGGGTGCTGACGATCATCAACGAAGCGGACGCGGGCCCCGGGGTCTTCCTCGACGCGCTCTCGGGAACCGGGGCGATGGTGGACACCTGGCTCCCACCCGAGCAGGCGGAGCCGCCCGCACCCGTCGGCGCCTACGACGCGATCCTCGGCTTCGGCGGCTCCGCCAACCCCGACCAGGACCGCGAGCATCCTTGGTTGACGGCCGAGAAGCGGCTCCTCGCGGAGGCGCTGCGCGAGCGCGTGCCGATGCTTGGGGTGTGCCTTGGCGCCGAGTTGATCGCCGCGGCAGAGGGCGCCGGCGTCCGCCGGATCCCAAGGCCGGAGATCGGCTGGTACGACGTGACGCTGACCGCCGCAGGCCTCGCGGATCCGGTGCTCGGACCCGTCGGCCGGAGCTTCTCGGCGCTCGAGTGGCATAGCTACGAGGCCGTGCTGCCCGCGCGCGCGACCGCACTGGCCCGCAGCGATTCGTCGCTGCAGGCGTACCGGATCGGCGGCCGTGCCTGGGGCATCCAGTTCCACGCGGAGGTCACGTCTGCCGACTTCCACCACTGGCTCGACACATACACCAGTTTTGACGAGGACGCAATCAAGGCAGGGATCGACGTCGATGCGATCGCGACCGCCACCGACGAACGCATCGAAGCCTGGAATGACGTCGGGCGCGGGATCTGCGAGCGCTTCCTCCAGGTGGCCTCTCACCCGTGACGGCCATGTACCGGACGCTGTTCGAGACGGTCCTCGTCCGGCTGCCGCCCGAGCGGGCGCACGTACTCGCGTTCGGGGCACTCGACACGCTCACCGCCCGCCCGCGTCCGCGCGCCTGGTTACGCGCGTGCACACACGTCGACGACGAACTGCTGAGCGTGCGCGCATTCGGCCTCACGTTCCCCTCACCGCTCGGTGTCGCCGGCGGCCTCGACAAGGACGCCGAGCACTACGAGGGGCTGGGCGCGCTCGGCTTCGGATTCGTGGAGGTCGGGACGGTCACGCCCCGTCCGCAGACACCGAACCGGGGGCCGATCCTCGCGCGCCTCACCGCTGACCGCGCCCTGCTGAACCGGATGGGGTTCCCGAATAAGGGCGCCGAAGCAGCGGCGAGGCGCCTCGCTTGCCGCAGCCGCACGACGATCGTGGGCGTCAACGTCGGCAAGAACCGCGAAACGGCGCTTGATGCGGCCGGGGACGACTATCGCGATGCCGCACGCGTCGCCGCTCCGTATGCGGATTACGTGGTGCTGAACGTCAGCTCGCCGAACACGCCGGGGCTGCGCGACCTCGAATCCGTCGCGCGACTGCGGCCGCTGATCGAGGCGGTCCGTGAGCAGCTGAGCGAGAAGCCGCTGCTCGTCAAGATCAGCCCGGACCTGAGTGACGAGGACGTCGACGCGGTCGCGGACCTGGCACTCGAGCTCGGGCTCGCGGGGATCATCGCGACCAACACGACGCTGCGTCGTGACGGCCTGCGGACACCGGCGGCGGAGATTGCGTCGTCGGCATGGGCGGAGGGCGGTGGGGTGTCGGGGGCGCCGCTGAAGGCGCGCTCGCTCGAGGTGCTGCGGCGGCTGCGGGGGCGCGTCGGCGACCGGGCCGTGCTGGTCTCGGTCGGAGGGGTCGAGTCGGCCGACGACGTCTGGGAGCGGGTCCTGGCCGGGGCGACGCTCGTGCAGACCTACACCGGTTTCATCTACGGCGGCCCGGCTTGGCCGCGCGCCGTCAACCTCGAGCTCGCGCGCCGCACATGGGACGCCGGCAGGCGATCGATCCAGGAGCTCGTCGGCACGGGCGACGCCCGGCCGGGAAGCGATCAATAAGCTCCGGAGCAAGCAAGCAAGCAACTCAGGAGGCCTACGCGATGCAGCTGGGAATGGTCGGACTAGGGCGCATGGGCGCCAACATGGTGCGACGCCTGGTCCGCGACGGGCACGAGTTGGTCGTCTTTGACGTCACCGCCGACGCCGTCAACTCGCTCGTGCAGGAGACCGGCGCCACCGGAGCCACGTCGCTCGAGGACATGGTTTCCAAACTCAAACCCCCGCGGGCGATCTGGACAATGGTGCCGGCCGCCTTCACCGACGACACGATCGAGAAGCTTGCTGATCTGGTCTCGCAGGGCGACGTCCTGATTGACGGCGGCAACAGTTACTACCGCGATGACATCTCTCGTGCCGAGAAGCTCGAGCCACGCGGGATCCACTACGTCGACGTCGGTACCAGCGGCGGTGTGTTCGGACTCGAGCGCGGTTACTGCCTGATGATCGGTGGCACCGATGAGGCTGCGAGCCTGCTCGACCCGATCTTCAAGTCGCTCGCCCCGGGCGTTGGTGACGCAGAACGCACTCCCGGTCGCACCGGCGAGCCGGTGACCGCCGAGCAGGGCTATCTGCATTGCGGTCCGGCTGGTGCCGGCCATTTCGTGAAGATGGTGCACAACGGGATCGAGTACGGGATGATGGCCGCGTATGCGGAGGGCCTGAACGTCCTGCACAACGCCGGCTTCGGGAACCGGATCGAGGAGCAGGACGCCGAGACGGCGCCGGTGGCCGACGCCAAGCGCAACTACGCCTACGACCTCGACATCCCGGCGGTTGCGGAGGTCTGGCGCCGCGGCAGTGTCGTCGCCTCATGGCTGCTGGACCTGACCGCGGCGGCGCTGGCCGAGAGTCGGGAGCTCTCCGAGTTCACCGGGCGGGTATCTGATTCAGGCGAAGGCCGGTGGACGATCGACGCGGCGATCGACGAGGCGGTCCCGGCCTATACGCTCAGCGCGGCCCTCTTCAGCCGTTTCAGTTCACGCGATCAGGCCGACTACGCCGACAAGCTGCTGTCGGCGATGCGCAAAGGGTTCGGCGGCCATAGCGAAAAGCCGGCGGCGTAGACGGCTCAGCCACCGGGCGTCCCGGACGTTTGAGACGGGCTCTAAACCTCCATCTCCTTACCGTCGCCACTCCAGGAGATGTGGAACGCTCCCTCGCGATCGATCCGCCGATAGGTGTGTGCACCGAACAGGTCGCGCAGTCCTTGGATCAGGCTCGCGGGTCCTCGAGCTCGCCGGTAGCCGTCGTAATAGGCGAGCGAGGATGAGAAGGCCGGGCTCGGTATCCCCATCTCCGCTGCGCGAGCTACGACCCGCCGCCACGGATCCTGCGCGCGCTCCAGTGCCTGCGCGAAGAACTCGGCGAGCATCAGGTTCGCCAACTCCGGCTCGGCACCATATGCCTCGCGGATGCGATCGAGGAACCGGGCCCGGATGATGCAACCGCCCCGCCAGATCGTCGCCATCGCGCCTAGGTCGAGATCCCACCCTTCGGCCTGGGAGGCGGCCGCCATCTGTGCGAAGCCTTGGGCGTAGGACACGATCTTCGAGGCATAGAGCGCATGGCCCAGGTCCTCGGCAAGCGTCTCATCTCGGCCACTGCTTCCGGGAGACGGACCGGCAAGACGATCGGCCGCGGCGACGCGCTCGGACTTCAACGCGCTCAGCGTGCGCGCGAACACTGCCTCGGTGATCCCCGTGAGCGGGACGCCGAGCTCGAGCGCGTTTTGGGCGGTCCAGCGGCCGGTGCCCTTCTGCTCGGCGGCGTCGAGGATCACGTCGACCAGAGGCTGACCCGTCGCCTCGTCTGTCTTGGCTAGCACCTGGGCCGAGATCTCGATCAGGAACGATTCGAGCTCCGATTCGTTCCAGTGCGCAAAGCGTTCTGCTATCTCCGGCACCTCGAGTCCCGCGCCGTACCGAAGCAGGTCGTAGCTTTCGGCGATCAGCTGCATGTCGGCGTACTCGATCCCGTTGTGAACCATCTTCACGTAGTGGCCGGCGCCGTCCGGTCCCACATAGGTGCAGCAAGGTGTGCCGTCGACCTGCGCGGCGATCGCCTCGAAGATCGGCCGCACCGACTCCTCGTATGTGGCGCGGTCGCCGCCCGGCATGATGCTCGGCCCGTTGAGCGCCCCCTCTTCGCCGCCGGACACACCGGCACCGAGGAAGTGCACCCCACGGGAACCGACCGACTGGTAGCGCCGCTGCGTGTCGCGAAAGTTCGCGTTACCTCCGTCGATCAATATGTCGCCGTGGTCGAGGTGCGGGACGATCTCCTCGATCACGGCATCGGTCGCGGCCCCTGCTTGCACCATGCTGAGGAGCACGCGTGGGCGCGAGAGCGCATTGACCCAGTCGGCTACTGACTCGTGGGCGGTCAGTGGGCCCTCGTTGCCGTATTCGGCGATGAACTTCTCGGTGCGGCTGAAGGTGCGATTGTGAACCGCGACGGGAATATCGTGGTGGGCGACGTTGCGGGCCAGGTTCGCGCCCATCGTCGCGAGGCCGGTGAGGCCGAAATGGCGTTCTGAGGTCATTCCGGCAGCCTAACCTACTTCCCGCGGAAAAAGTCGGGGTCTGTGAGAGCGCTTTTCCGTCCGGTGTGACGGTGAGAATTACCTGCTGGTGTTGGGTTTTCTTGTCGAAAGGGGAGTTCATGCTGACGCTCTTGGCCGAGCAGCAGGAGTGCCTGTGGGACGAGGCGTTGCCGATCGAGGTGCGCGAGTTGCCCGAGGATCTGGCGGCGTTGGATTTGTTGTTGTCCGATCCGGAGTTGTTGTGGCCGTTGGTGGAGCGCTGGCGCGAGGAGTTTCGGGAAACGGGGCGGTTGGTGTTGACCGAGGGCCGGCCGACGATCCCGTTGGAGACGTATGTGCGGTTGATGGTGCTCAAGGCGCGCTACCGGTGGGGGTACAGGTCGTTGGTGGCGGAGGTGTCGGATTCGATTCACCTGCGGCGGTTCTGTCGGATCAGCCTGGTCGAGCGGGTGCCGGACGAGTCGACGGTCCGCAAGCTCACCCGCAGGATCGGTGCGGAGACGGTGTCGGAGATCACACGAGCGATGATCGTGAAGGCCACGCGGGAGAAGCGGTTCCGGCCGCGGGCGGTGCGGATCGATTCGACGGTGATCGAGGCCGACATCAAGCATCCGACCGACACGGGATTGGCGTCGGTTGGTGTCGGAGCGCTGGCCAGGGAGGGCCGCGGGCTGGCACGGCTGGTTGGCGAGAAGAAGGTGCGGGTGCGGGACCGCTCGCGTGCGATGGGAGGAAAGCTGCGGGCGGTCGCGCGCACGATCCGCAGGCGATCGGGCGAGGCGAAGAGCGAAGTGCTCGAGCTGACCAAGCAGACCGGCGAGCTGCTGGAGCGCTCGATCTCCGAAGCGCGCAAGCTCGCGCGGGCAGCTCGGCGCAGGGCACGCGGCCGTGGTGCAGAGGCGAAGCTGAAAGCAGCCGAGCGACTGGAGGAGTTGACCGATCGCTGCGAGAAGGTCGCCTCCCAGATCCGTCAGCGGATCGCGGGCGAGAAGATCACCGATCGGGTCGTGTCGCTGAGCGATCCGGACGCCCGGCCGATCCGCAAGGGCAAGATCGGGAAGGTGACGGAGTTCGGGTACGTCAGCCAGCTAGCCGAAGTCACCGAGCACACGCGCCGTGGTGCGCGCGGGTTGATCCTGCCGGCCTCGCATCAGATCGGCAACCCGAGCGAGAACACGCTCCTGCCCGCAACTGTTACAGAGCTAACCCGCCTGGGTATCACGCCACGGGAGGTCGCGCTCGACGGCGGGTTCCAGCCGACCCCGACCAACGCCGCGTTCGCCGAGCTCGGCGCCAAGACGATCTTCATCGCTGGCCACCAGGAACCCGCCTCCCGGCACACCCGGCGTCGGCTCGCGCGGTACCGAACCGGGACCGAGGGCCGGATCAGTCACCTCAAACGCCGCTACGGGCTGGGCCGATCCCGCCTGAAGGGCGACGAGGGCGAGCAGATCTGGACTGAGTGGAGCATCCTCGCCTACAACGCCGACACGCTCGTCGTCCGTGAACGGTGAAACACTCCGAATCGCTCCTTCGACAAGAGCAACCATTCACCACGAACGGCCGCGCGAGACCTCATTCGCCGCGGCCGTTTCGTTTCTCAGCCCGACCGTGAGTTTTTCCGCGGGAAGTAACCTAAGGCTCCGGAGCCGTCAGTCCCGCGACGCCGCGCTGCGGATCGATTCCGCGAACACCTTGTTGTAGGCGGACTTGGCTGTTGCCCTGCCCTCGCCGTGAATCTCGACGCGTTCGTTGTCGGGGATCGCAGCCTCGTGGGCGGTCAGGTTCACGAACCTGCTGACCGGCTCGGAGCCGCCGCCCTGCTTGGGCATTCGCTGCTTGCGCGGGAACTTGCCGACGGCCGCGCCAGTGATGGCCTCGCTTATCTGGTTGCCGGCCGCGCAGTAGCCGCCCTGCGGCATAAGGACCGCGGTCGCAGGTAGTGACGGCACACGCGCGTCCGGCGTCTTGCGCACCAACGCCTGGCTGAGATCGCCGACTGTCTTGCGGCGCCACTTGGAGACGTTCGGCACCGGCACGCCGAAGCGCTTGGAGATCAGCTGCAGCTGTGAGGTGTGGTCGTAGACATTGCTGACCACGTGCCCGCCCTTGCTGAACGGTGAGATCATCAGCGCCGGCACGCGCATGCCGAGGCCGAGAGGACCCTTGATCTCCTTGCCGATCTCAGCCTGCCTCTCGGCGATCACGCCCGCCGTCCCGGCCAGGCCGCCGTACTGCGCCGGCAGCTTCGCGGTCAGGTACTCGCCCGGGGTGCCCTTCGGCGGCGTCGGCGGCGGCACGTGGTCGAACCAGCCGTCGTTCTCGTCGTACATCAGCAGCAGCGCTGCCTTCGACCAGACCTCGGGGTTCGAAATCAACGCGTCGAGCACGAGCGACGTGAACCACTCGCCGTTGCGCGACGATGCGGCCGGGTGCTCGTCGAAGCCGAGCGGCGGCACGACCCAGGACACGCTCGGCAGCTGGTTGTTCTGGACGTCTTTGTAGAACTGTCCCGGGAACGTCTGGTTGAACGCCAGGTCGTAAAGCGGCGAACTCTGGTCCCGGAAGGTCGGGAAGTACGGCAGCACATTGTCAGTGGACGGCAGCACCTCCGTGTTCTGCGGCGTGTAAAAGCCCGGATCCCAGGTCAGGTACTGACCCAGGTTGAGTGCGGCGTACCGCGGGATGTTGGCGACGTCGCTGTTGTTGGGCGTGTAGACCTTCCAGCTGACGCCCGCGTTCTGCAGGACCTCGGGCATCGTCTCCCAGGCGAGGTTCCAGTCGGTCGGGACGTTGGCGCCGGACTCGGAGACCCCGACCGTCTGAACGATCGGGCCGCCCAGCTTGCCGCCCGGGTCGATCGTGCCGCTCAGCTGCATCAGCCGGTTGGGGTGGGTCGGCCCCATGATCGAGGCGTGGTAGCCGTCGAGCAGCGTGAAGTGGTCGGCGAGGGCCCAGTAGAACGGGATGTCCGCGCGCGTGTAATAGCCCATCGTCGTGGCGCCGCGCGCGCCTTCGACCCTGCTGTGCACCTTTACCCAGGAGTCCATCTTGCCGCCGTTCCAGCAGTCGTGCATCGGGCCCCAGTCGTGGGTGAGGTCGTCAGTGCACTCGAAGCCGGCGTTGCTGTTGAGGTGGAACGGCAGCAGCTTGTGCTTGGGCACCACGTTGCCGCCGCCCGGATAGTCCTGCGCGAACACGCCGAGCGACTTCTTCGGGTGGTCGTTGAAGCCGCGGCCCCGTGGATATGCCCCGAAGTAGTGGTCGTAGGAGCGGTTCTCCATCATCAGGAAGACAAAATGCTCCACGTCCTGCAGGCTCGACCCGGCGGCGTCGACCGCGACGGCCTTCTCGATCAGCCCCGCCCAGGACAGGCCCGCCTGCCACGCGAGCATCGCCTCGCCGACAAGCGCCCCGGTACCGAGCAGCCCCGCGCGGCGCAGGATCTCGCGCCGAGTGATGTTGGTGTCCTTGCCTGCCTCGCGCAGTTCGTCAGGGAATCCCATCGCTCCTCCGGGTTCGGATGCTTCGATTCGAGACTCTAGCCGCGCCTGGCAGACTGCTGGTTAGCGGGCGGTTGCCCGCGCAAGGGCGGTTAGCTCAGTTGGTAGAGCGCCTGCTTTACACGCAGGATGTCGGGGGTTCGAGCCCCTCACCGCCCATTGCCGGATCGCCCGTGGCTGTAGGCGATCGGCTGCCGTTGCCGCGCTGGGCATGCCGCATGGCGGGTCGTATGGAAGCTTTTTGGAAGCCTCTCGATTGAGAGGCCGTTTCCAGACATATTCGATTTGTGAGGTGGCCGTAACCCTGGGTTGCGAAGACGCCCCGGCTGGATACGGTCGCGGATGGCCGTATCCGGACGGGGCGTAACCGCGACCGGTACCTCCATCACCGTTGTCGCGATCGCCGCGTCGTGCGGCCGCTCATCACGGACGAAGACGGTCCGGACGAGAAGCAGAGAACGCTTGAGTCGCGGAGGCGGCCGGCCATCGCAACCAGGGCGGGTTGGTAGCGCCGCATGAGCGGGCGGTAAGCGTGCCGGGGAGGGGCGGTACCTTCGGTCGGCCGACGTCCTTGCAGGCCGTCAGCCGCCCGAAGGTCTGTTGTGCTCCGGATTTCAGCCACTCTTGTTTGGTTGTGTTTGAACTTGGACGGCAACGCAGGGTTACCGAGAAGCGCGACGTGCTGGCTTGGTCCGGCCGTCCGCTTCCTGCTGCTTGGACCACGCCTCGATCTCCGAGCGGAGCCAGAGCTTGACGCGGCGATCACCAAGGTCGATCACCGGCCGCGGCATGGTCGGGTATCGGCGCTGGTAGAGGCTGACGCTGTTGCGCTGGGCCAGTCCGAGCAGCTCGGCTACGCCGTCGGCGTCCAGGAGGTCGTTCGTCTCGACGAGCATTCGGACGAGTCTACGCCCGTAGACGGATCCGTCCGACCCGGAGGATAGTCTCTGGCTATAGACAACTAAAGAGCGGCCCCGGCGATGCGCAAACACCCCGGGGCCCGGCCGAGACCCAACAGGAGGTCACGACAATGTCAGCGTACGCCAACAGCTCAGCGCCGATCCGGTCCCATGGGGCGCCAGCTCACGTATCCGGCCTGCTTGAGGAATTCATCTCGCAGCTAGCCGACCGAGTGGCCGCGCGGATAGCAGAGCAGCCGACTACGCCTGAGAGCGTGGGCGACGACTGGTTCGACTCTCTGCATGCCGCCGATTACCTAGGGATCCATCGCGACACGCTGCGCAAGCTCGCCGCAGAGCGGGCGATCCCATCCGAACAGGATGGCCCCGGATGCAAGCTCTACTTCC
>DATKSM010000053.1:0-8755 GCA_035531655.1 Solirubrobacteraceae bacterium | reverse complement strand
GGATGCCGCGTCGAGCTTGCGCCGCAGGTATCCGATGAAGACCTCCAGAACCTTGGTCTTGGGGTCGAAGTCGAAGCCCCAGACGGCGTTGAGGATCTGCTCTCGTGACAGAACCTGGTCGGGGTGGCGCATCAGGTATGCCAGGAGTTCGAACTCGCGCGCGGTGAGTTGCACGTCGTGCCCGTCACGCTCGACACGCCGGGTGCGAAGGTCGAGTCGGATGTCGCTGGCCTCCAGCGCCGACGCCTCGCGCTGGCCGGGGGCGCGAAGATGCGCCCGTACCCGCGCGGAGAGCTCCTCGAGTGAAACGGGCTTGGTCATGTAGTCATTCGCGCCAAGATCCAGACCCTCGACCTTCTGCTCGACCGCTCCCCTCGCGGTCAGGAGGATCACCGGCAGGTCGGGCTCGCTGGCACGGATCGCACGCAGAACTTGGAGTCCGTCCTTGCCGGGCAGCAGCACGTCGAGGATGACGAGCGCGTAGTCGCCGGTGAGCGCCGCAGCCTCGCCGGAGGGCCCGTCGTGGCACAGGCTCACCGGATAGCCATCCGCGCCTAGAGCCTTGCCGATGAAGTCCGCGAGCGCCCGCTCGTCCTCTACCACCAGGATCCGCATGAGCCTCAGCATAGGTGGCTGAGGCGTGCAGCAGAACCGGTAGTAAGCGCGTTTTGGTCGCGCCCTTACCGCAGTCTTTCCGCGGACCTCCACCGTATGTCACGCAACCCGCAGCAAGCGGATTCCGGACTTGATCAGGAGAAACGATGACCACCAGCAACACCCAGACGCGCGGCTCCCGGCCCCATTCGCTGTATCGCGCAGTACTCAGCCTGGCCGTCGCTGCGCTGATCGCGGCTTCGATCCCGTTCGCAGCGATCTACGCCAGCACCCTGCACCGCCCGCCCGCGCTCTCGGCCCTCGCACCATCCGCCCATCGTGGATCGGTCAGGCTGATCACGACCGCATCGGGCAAGCAGATCGCCGTACCCGCGTCGAGCGGTGCCTCAGCGACCGCTGTGGCGGCGTCGCTCACGACACACACTTCCGGCTCGGCCAGTGGCAGCGACTGAACGCCATCACATGGCTTCCCATCAGCTCTTCTGGATCGCCAGCCGCGCGTTCGGTACGACGGCGATGGTGCTGCTCGGCATCTCGGTCGCCGTCGGCCTCGCGATGGCCGGAAAACTCGGCGCAAAGCCGGGCCGAGCAGCGAAGTTGCGCCGCTTTCACGAGGCGGCCGCGATCGTCACGGTCGGCCTGATCGCCGCCCACGGCGGACTGCTCCTGTTCGACACTTACCTACGGCCCGGACTGGTCGGGATAACCGTGCCGTTTGCGGTCGCGTACCGCCCCGTTGCGACCGGCGTGGGCATCATCGCGGGCTGGTTGACCGCGATCTTCGCAGCCAGCTTCTACGTGCGACGCCGGATCGGGGCTCGGCTGTGGCGCCGGATCCACCGGTTCACGCCGGTCGCGTACGCGCTCGCTCTGTTTCATGTGCTTGCGGCCGGGACCGACGCCGGCAGCCCGTGGATGATCGCGACGCTCACCGGCCTGACAGCACCGATAGCGTTCGCGTTCAGCTATCGGGTGCTATCGACCTCCGGCGTGGGCATCCGCGCACGGCTGGGTCCCAGTCCAGCCGCGTGAGGTTGTCGGTTGCAGCCGGCGGTTCTCGGCGTCTACGGGGTCTCGGGTCAAGCCCTGGATCAAGTACGCCCTGGTAGTACTCCCTACCATCAACCCGCACCCATAGGGTGGTGATTAAACGCAAAAAGTCCCGCAAAAAGCGGTACTCCCTGGTACGCGCCCGAAGGGATTCGAACCCCCGACCTTCGGTTCCGTAGACCGACGCTCTATCCAGCTGAGCTACGGGCGCAAGCTTGGTGGTCGATGGTAGCGCCCGGAGACGGGCAGGCTCCGCGGGCAGTAAGCCGCACTCGTGCCAGCGGCTAGCTCCTTACCAACAAATTTAGGTTTGCACCGACGGCGACGGGGTAGAACCGCGTCGCTATCTGCCGTGCACGGACGCGCGGCGTCGCCTGAGATAAGCCAAAAGCAGAGAGGACGTCCAAAGTGAGCGTTCAAGTTCGAGACTCGAAGAACGGCACGGGCTCCAAGCCGGTAGAGCCCGACCTGTCGGAGCTGCTGCAGGCACTCGCAGCCGCCCGTGACGGTGACTTCTCCGTGCGGCTCAGACCGCGCGGCAGCGGCGACATGGCACGTGTCGCCCGGGCCTTCAACGAGTTGCTCGAGCGCAATGACCGCATGTCGCGTGAGATCGGCCGCGTGGGCAAGATCATCGGCCGCGAGGGTCGCATGACCGAGCGCTTCTCGCTCGCCGACGCGGAGGGCGAGTGGGCACGCAGCGTCGATTCGCTGAACGCGCTGACCGACGACCTGGTACGACCGATCACGGAGGTCGCGCGCGTGATCGTCGCCGTCGCCGAGGGCGACCTCACCCAGAAGATGGCGCTGAAGATCGGTGGCCAGCCGGTCAAGGGCGAGTTCCTGCGCATCGGCACCACCGTGAACACGATGGTTGAACAGCTGCGGTCGTTCGCCGCCGAGGTGACGCGTGTCGCGCGCGAGGTCGGCACCGAGGGCAAGCTCGGCGGTCAGGCCGAGGTGGCGGGTGTCTCCGGCACCTGGCGCGACCTGACGGAGAACGTGAACCTGATGGCGGCGAACCTGACCGATCAGGTGCGCAACATTGCGCAGGTGACGACCGCGGTCGCGCAGGGCGACCTGTCGCAGAAGATCACGGTCGAGGCCAAGGGCGAAGTCGCGGCGCTGGCGGACACGATCAACTCGATGACCGACACGCTGCGCGTGTTCGCCGAGCAGGTGACCACGGTCGCGCGCGAGGTCGGCACCGAGGGCAAGCTCGGCGGCCAGGCGGCCGTCCCAGGCGTGGCCGGCACGTGGAAGGATCTCACCGACTCGGTGAACTTCATGGCGGCCAACCTGACCGATCAGGTGCGCAACATCGCGCAGGTGACCACCGCGGTCGCGCAGGGCGACCTGTCGCAGAAGATCACGGTCGATGTCAAGGGCGAGATCCTCGAGCTGAAGAACACGATCAACACGATGGTCGACCAACTCTCGTCCTTCGCGGACGAGGTGACCACGGTCGCGCGCGAGGTCGGTACCGAGGGCAAGCTCGGCGGTCAAGCCGAGGTGGCCGGTGTCTCCGGCACCTGGCGCGGCCTGACGGAATCGGTCAACGGCATGGCCTCGAACCTGACGGATCAGGTCCGCAACATCGCCCAGGTCACGACCGCGGTCGCCCAGGGTGACCTAAGCCAGAAGATCACGGTCGAGGCCAAGGGCGAGGTTGCGGCGCTGGCGGACACGATCAACACGATGGTTGAACAGCTGCGTTCGTTCGCCGCTGAGGTCACGCGCGTCGCGCGCGAGGTCGGCACCGAGGGCGAGCTGGGCGGTCAGGCCGAGGTGGCCGGCGTTTCCGGCACCTGGCGCGGCCTGACGGAATCGGTCAACGGCATGGCGGCGAACCTGACGGATCAGGTCCGCAACATCGCCCAGGTCACGACCGCAGTCGCGCAGGGCGACCTGTCGCAGAAGATCACGGTCGACGCCAAGGGCGAGATCCTCGAGCTGAAGAACACGATCAACACGATGGTCGACCAGCTCTCCTCATTCGCGGATGAGGTCACACGCGTCGCGCGCGAGGTCGGTACCGAGGGCAAGCTCGGCGGTCAGGCCGAGGTGGCCGGCGTCTCCGGCACGTGGCGCGACCTCACCGAGAACGTGAACCAGCTCGCCGGCAACCTCACCACGCAGGTGCGAGCGATCGCCGAGGTCTCCACGGCCGTCACCCAGGGCGACCTGACACGCTCGATCTCGGTCGAGGCGCAGGGCGAGGTCGCGGAACTCAAGGACAACATCAACCAGATGATCGCCAACCTGCGCGACACCACGACGCGCAACCAGGAGCAGGACTGGCTGAAGACCAACCTGGCACGGATCTCAGGTCTGATGCAGGGCCAGCGCGACCTCGCGACCGTCAGCCAGCTGATCATGTCCGAGCTGACACCGACGGTCTCCGCCCAGCACGGCGCCTTCTTCCTGGCGGCCGCAGAGGACGGCAACGACCCGGAGCTACGGCTGATCGCGGGCTACGGGTATGAGCGCCGTACGAAGGTGCCGAAGCGCTTCGCGCTGGGTGAGTCGCTGGTCGGCCAAGCGGCGCTCGAGCGCAAGACGATCCAGATCGACGAGCCGCCCGCGAACTACATCCGGATCAGCTCCGGGCTCGGGTCGGCGGCCCCGGCAAGCATCCTGATCATGCCGATCCTGTTCGAGGATCAGTTGCTGGGAGTGATCGAGCTCGCCGGGCTGCGCGCCCCAAGCCAGATCCATCGCACCTTCCTCGAGCAGCTGATGGAGACGCTCGGCGTGGTGCTCAACACGATCATCGCCAACATGCGGACCGAGGAGTTGCTCGAGCAGTCGCAGTCGCTCAACGCCGAGCTGGAGCAGCAGGCGCAGCTGCTCGAGGAACGCAACCTCGACATCGAGCGCAAGAACCGCGAGATCGAGCAGGCGCGGATCGGCCTCGAGGAGAAGGCCGAGCAGCTCGCCCAGAGCAGCCGCTACAAGTCGGAGTTCCTGGCCAACATGAGCCACGAGCTGCGCACACCGCTCAACAGCCTGCTGATCCTCTCCAAGCTGCTGCTCGACAACGAGACCGGCAACCTCACCGGCAAGCAGCTGGAGTTCGCCCGCACGATCCGCGCCGCCGGCAGCGACCTGCTGGAGCTGATCAACGACATCCTCGACCTGTCGAAGATCGAAGCGGGCAAGATGGACCTACTCCTGGACGAGCTCCCGCTCACCGACATCTGCGCCTACGTGCGCAGTACCTTCGAGCCGGTCGCCGCCGACAAGGGCCTGACGCTCGACGTCGTGCTCGACGAGAACCTGCCCAACGTGATCGTCACCGATCAGCAACGGCTTCAGCAGATCCTGCGCAACCTGCTCTCGAACGCGTTCAAGTTCACGGCGCAGGGTGGTGTCACGCTCCGTATCGCGCAGGCCGGAGAGGACGCCGTCACCTTTGCGGTGACCGATACCGGCATCGGCATCGCCGAGGACAAGCTGATGGTGATCTTCGATGCCTTCCAGCAGGCTGACGGCACGACGAGTCGCACCTACGGCGGCACCGGCCTCGGTCTCTCGATCAGCCGTGAGCTGGCGCGTGCGCTGGGCGGTGAGATCGGCGTGCGCAGCCGGCTCGGCGAGGGCAGCACTTTCACGCTCAGCCTGCAGCTCGACGCGCCCGAGAGCGTCGTCGCCCTGTCCGCGACCGGCAGGACCGGTGGTCCAGCTGACGCCCCGCTGGCCGCCACGCTGAGCGCCCCGTGGCCCGACGTGCTGCAGACGATCACGCGGCTGGTGGTGCTCGATCGGGACGGCGCCACGACGAGGACGATCAGAGGCCTCGTAGGCCGCAACCACGGCGTCGACCTGAGCGTGTTTCACGATCCGGACGAGGCGATCCCGGCCGTGCTCGACGCCTGCCCGGATGGGCTGGTGGTCGGAACCGGCTTCATCGACGCCGACCTGTTCGGACTGCTCGACGCGGTCGCGGACGACCCGCGGCTCGAGCGGTTGCCGCTTATCTTGCGGCTCGAGCGGGACCTGTCCGAGGAGGAGCAGGCTCGCCTCCAGACCTACGAGCCGGCGCTGCTGCCGCGCGTCGCAACGACCGACGACGCGCTCGCGGCGGAGGCGGCGCTGATCCTGCATCCGGCGAGCAAACCGGCCGTGGCTGGCCCGCTCGCCGGCGGTCCCGTGTTCAGCGACCCGACGCTGCCGATGCTCAACGGACGCATCCTGCTCGTCGACGATGACGTGCGCAACCTGTTCGCGCTTGCGAGCCTGCTCGAGGATCGCGGCCTGCAGGTCCTGTTCTCGGAGACCGGCCGCGACGCGCTCGAGATCCTCGATCGCGACGCCGGGATCGACCTCGTCCTGATGGACATCATGATGCCCCAGATGGACGGGTACGAGACGATCAAGGCGGTCCGTCGACGGCCTGAGCTGCAATCGCTGCCGATCATCGCGGTCACCGCCAAGGCCATGCAGGGGGACCGCGAGAAGAGCATCGCCGCCGGCGCGTCGGACTACATCACCAAGCCGGTCGACCCCGACAAGCTGATCACCCTGGTTCGCGGTTGGCTCCGTGTCTGATCACCAGGAGCACCGCGGCAGCATCCTGCTGGTCGACGATCACCGCGAGAGCCTGGCGGCGCTGCACGCGGTGCTCGAGCCACTGGGAGAGGAGCTGGTGCTTGCCGAATCAGGGGAGCAGGCGCTGCGAGCACTGTTGCACATCGAGTGCTCAGTGATCCTCCTGGACGTGCGCATGGCCGGGCTCGACGGGCTGGCGACCGCGCGCATCATCCGCCAGCGGCCCGGCACGCGCCACATCCCGATCATCTTCATGACTGCGCAGGCAAGCGAGCTCGACGAGATCGCGCTCGCCTACGAGTCCGGCGCGGTCGACTACGTGGTCAAGCCCTTCGAGCCGGAGATCCTGCGCGCCAAGGTCGGCGTTTTTGTCGAGCTGCACCGTGAGCGTGGCGAGCGCGTGCGCGAATCGCGTGCCCGCGCCGAGGCCGAGGCTGTCACGCGGGCGATCCGGACCCTGCAGATCCTCTCCGATGTCGCGATGCGTCACCTCGAGCTCGGCCTCCTGGCGACTGAGCTCGTCGACCGCAGCGCGGATCTGTTCGAGGCCGACGCCGCGGCGCTACTGCTGCGCGACGAGAACCTGCCCGGCCTGAGCGTGCACGCGAGTCTGGGCGAGGTGCCGCTGCAACCCGACGATGACCATGTCCGCCTCGGCGAGGGCGTACTTGGCAGACTCGCCGCCGAAGGTCGCGCTGAGATCCTCTTCGCGGACGAGCTCGATGCCGCCGAACGCGAGGCCGCCGGGCTCGCCGGCGAACTTGCGAGCGTGCTGGCCGTGCCGCTGCTCGTCGCCGGCGAGTTGATGGGGCTGCTGCTGCTCGGTGCCCGTGACGACGACCGCTTCGGACAGGGCGACCTCGAGCTGCTGACGTTGGCGGCGGAGCGGATGGCGCTCGCTGTGGATCATGCGCAGCGCTACGCGGACGGGCGTCTGCTCGTCGAGACGCTTCAGCGCAGCCTGCTGCCTGAGCGGCTGCCGTTGCACCCGCGTGTCCAGGTGGCGGCTCGATACCTGCCCGCGGGGCTCGCACCCCAGATCGGCGGCGACTGGTATGACTCGGTCGAGCTCGACGGCGAGCGCACGGCCGTAATGATCGGGGACGTCGTCGGCCACGGGATCAGCGCAGCGGTCACGATGAGCGAGCTTCGCAACGCTCTGCGCGCGTTCGCGATCGAGGGCCACAGCCCCGAGATGGCGCTGCGTCAGCTCGATCGCGTCGTGCACCTCACGCGCGGCCCGGGAATGGTGGCAACCGTGCTGTTCGTTGTCATCGACGCCGCCAACGGTACCGTCACGCTTGCGCGTGCCGGACACCCCCCGCCGGCGCTGCGCGGCGTCGACGGCAGCGTGCGCTTCCTGGACACGGCGCGCACGCTTCCGCTCGGGATCGACCTCGAAGACCTCCCGAGCGAGGAGGTCTACCCGATGAACCCCGGGGAGACGCTTCTGCTCTTCACCGACGGTCTTGTCGAGCGTCGCGGTGAGTCGATCACGCAGAGCTTCGATCGCCTGCTCGACGCGCTCGCGGGTGCGCCCGCCGAGGTGGAGGCGATCTGCGAGCACGTGCTCGCGCAGACGGCGACCGATGAGGGTCGCGACGACGATGTCGCCGTGCTCGCGGTGCAGCTGCTCGGGTCGGCGGTCGGTCCGCTCGAGTTGATCCTCCCCGCCCGAGCGGAGGCGGTCACGCGAGCGCGCCACCGCCTGCGCGGGTGGCTTGAAGAGAACGCGCCCGAGCTCGACCCGGTTGCGCGGTCAGATCTCGAGGTCGCCTGGAGCGAGGCGTGCAGCAATGTCGTGCGCCACGCCTACGGCCCCGCCGACGCGTCCTTTGAGGCCCGCGCGACCCGTGAGGGCGACCAGTTGCAGCTGGTCATTCGTGACCGCGGCCGCTGGCGCGCTCGGCGCGGGCGCTCCGGCGGGCGCGGTCTGCCGCTGATGGAGCAGTTCTCCGACGAACTCGTGATCGAGCGGGAGGCTGACAGCACAACCGTGACGATGACCCGCTCACTTGCGGCGAGAGGACCGAAAGCGGCAATACTGGGCTCATGACGGACGACGCCTCGAGACAGGGACTGCTCGGGGGCGCCCCGAGACAGGGACTGCTCGGGGGCGGCAGCTCCTACGAGCTTGCCGAGGTCAGCGCAGCTGAGCACGACGGCACGATGGTGGTGACGGTCAGCGGCGAGGTCGACATCTCCAACGTCGACCGTGTCGCGGAGGTGATCTTCGCGCAGCCCAACACAGGTGACGGTCTGATCGTCGACCTCTCACAGGTCCGCTACCTGGACAGCACGGCCATCTCGCTACTGCATGACCTGGCGCTGCGCCTGCGTCAGCGCGCTCAGCGGCTCGTCGTCGTGAGCCCCGCCGACTCGCCCCCGCGGCGTGTGCTCGAGCTGACGGCTCTGTCCACCAACGCGCCGCTCGTCGAGGACCTGGAGTCGGCGCTCAGTCTGGTTGGCGACGCTTAGGCTCCTTGGGAATAACGCGCGACCGTGAACCCCATCAGCGCTGGCACGTGGATCGCGAAGA
>DATKSM010000052.1:0-3558 GCA_035531655.1 Solirubrobacteraceae bacterium | reverse complement strand
CCGATCTTCTTCTGGATCTGGCGGCGGTCGGGGAGTCGGTACTTCGCGTACCAGACCGGTCCCCGCGTTCGCTCGACCCGGAAGACGTGTCCCGATGGCTCCCTGAAGTCGCTCACGTGCCGAATACTACGCTAGCTTCGGGACAGATTGGGGACACATCGGCTGCCCGCTTAGCCACGCCAGCTCCCCAAACGGCCCGGTTTGCTGGGCCTCTACAGCGCCCCCGGCAGGACTCGAACCTGCGACCTGCGGATTAGAAGTCCGCCGCTCTATCCAGCTGAGCTACGGGGGCGAGGCGCACGTGCCGAGAGTAATTGTGGCCCACCGGCGGGCGGACAGCACCGAGCCGGCCGCGACCGCGCCTGCAGCCGCTCAGATGTCGCTGGTGCCCTCGCGGCCGTAGTCGTCGCGGATGCGGACGACGTCGTCTAGGTAGGGGGTCGACGCCTCCAGGACGTCGGAGTCTTCCAGCGCCTCGATCGTATGGATCGTGCCCGGATGGTTGCGCCAGACGTCGCCGACGCTGACGGTCCGTTCCGTGAGCGCATCCTCAGACTCGCCCTGCACGAGGATCAGGCGGCCTGCGAGCACGTAGCTGCTCTCGTCCTTCTTCTCGTGGTATTGGAGCGAGAGCCGGTGACCCTTGTTGACGTGCAGGATCTTGCCGACGTAGTGGTCGGTGGCGGCCCACCAGATCTCGTGACCCCAGGGCTTCTCGACCCGCCGCGGCAGCGCCGCCTCGGTTGTGGACTCGGCTGCAGACATCGCGGCCATCCTGCCACGTCGGGACGCCGCGCGCGCAGGATCTACGAGCCGAGCCGCGTCAGCGCCTCGTCATAATCTCGGGGAAGCTGGATCGTGGGTGAGGCTCAAGCATTCCGTCGGGTTGCAAGCGAGCGCCGAGAACGACAACCCGACGCTGTAGGTTCTAAACGGGTTCTAAAGCGACGAGGAGGATGAACGTCTCATGCACACTTCGCTTCAAAGTCGCGGTCAGGGCATCAGGCTCCACCTGAAACCGGTCCTGCTGGTACTCCTGGTCACACTGGCTTTGCCCGCCTCGGCACTCGCCGCCGCTTTCAAGCTGACTCCGCACATCGCCAACCACACGCCGACCGTCAACGTGAAGTGGCCGATCACAGTCGACGTGACCAAGGGCAAGAAGAAGTTGAACGGCAGCGTCAAGTACCAGTTCCTGTTCCAGGGCTCGGTCGTCAGCCATCAGCCCGGCCACAGGTTCACGCGTGGGGTCTACAGGGACACGCTCCTGTTCCCGTCCGACTCGCTCGGCCAACAGCTGACGCTGCGCATCATCGTCACAACCAGGTATGGAACCGAACACCTCGACTGGGCCGTGAAGTCCAGGCAGTAGCAGTAGTTGGCGGCGAACAATGTCCGGAGCCCGGATCCTCCTCGAGCACGTGAACCGCGCGCACGGCGCCGCACAGATCCTGCACGACGTCAGCTTCGGCGTGGAGCCGGGGGAACTCGTCGCGCTGACCGGGCCGTCCGGATCGGGCAAGACCACGCTGCTGCAGCTGATCGGGAGCCTCGACACGCCGACCTCCGGCTCGATCTACGTCGACGACATCCCGGTGCACACCCTCAAGCACCCCGCCAAATTCCGGCGCGACGTCGTTGGATTCGTTTTCCAGCTGCACCACCTGCTCCCCTCGCTGACGGTCCAAGAGAACGTGGAGCTGACGATGGTCGCCGCGCGCGTCTCCCGTCGGGAGCGGCACGCACGGGCGCAAGAGCTGCTGGACGAGGTGGGCCTCGGCGGACGTAGCCGCGCCCTCCCCTCCGACCTCTCGGGCGGGGAGCGCCAGCGCGTCGCTGTCGCGCGCGCGCTTGCCGGACGGCCGCGGTTGATCCTCGCCGACGAGCCGACCGGCTCGCTCGACTCGGTTGCGAGCGCCCGGATCTGGGCGCTGCTCGCCGGCCTGCGTGAGCGTCACGGCACGACGATCCTGGTCGCCTCACACGATCCGTCGCTGCTGGAGCAGTCCGATCGCGGCATCGCGATCGCCGACGGAAGGGTCAGCGTCCCCGCCAACAGCGGCCAGCTCGACCGCGAGGAGGTCGCGTGACGACCGTCATCCAGACGCTGGCGGCGCTGCGCCGGCGACCGATGCGGACGTTCCTGACGGCGCTCGGCACGGCGCTCGGAATCGCCACGATTGTCGCGCTGCTCGCGGTGGCCGGCGGCGCCCAGCAGAGCGCCGGCAAGTTCCTGAACCTGGGCACCTCGGATCTCGGCCTGTTCCAGAAGGACGCGGCCGACCCCACCACCTCGGTGTTGCCGCTGAGCATGGTCCCGCAGCTCCGCCGCACTCCAGGGATCGCCGCCGCAACGCCGCTCGTGCTCCTGGTCGAGCAGATCAAGAAGTCACCGGCCGCGATCGTTTTCGGCGCAAATCCCGGCACCTTCGTGACCGACCGCTACGTCTTCACTCACGGACATATGTTCCGCGACCCGCACCAGGCCGTGATCGGCAGCGACCTCGCGGCGAGCCTGCACGTCGGCATTGGTGGCACGCTGACGGTCGGCCGCCGCCACTTCCAGGTCACCGGCGTGTACCACATCGGCGTGGCCGAGCAGGACGAGGGCGCCGTGATCCCGCTGGGCGCGGCGCAGGCGATCTCGAGCAAGATCGACGAGGCGACGACGATCGCCGTAAGCCTCTCCTCCACGACGAGCCGGCGTGCCGCCGTGCGGACGCTCGGTCACCGCTTCCCCGGACTGCTGGTGATCGGAGACGGGGTGCCGGCGCTTCGCGCCGGCGTCAACGCGGAGCTGCTCTCCAACATTGCGCTGGTCCTGGCGGTGATCGCACTCCTGATCGGCGGCATCGGCGTGATGAACACGATGCTGATGGCAGTGATCGAGCGGCGCTCGGAGTTCGCACTGCTCTCGGCCGTGGGGTGGAGCGGTCCCCAGATCGCCGCGCGCGTGATCGTCGAAGGCGTCGCGACGACGATCCTCGGTGCAGCCATCGGGTTGTTGCTCGGCGTGGTCGGCGCGCACCTACTGGTGAGCGTGCTCGGTGCTCAGGAGTTCGTGACTCCGGACGTCACGGCCTGGGATCTTGGGCGCGCGCTCCTGGTCGGTGTGCTGCTCGGCGTGCTCGGCGGGCTATACCCGGCGTGGCGCGCGGCGCGCGTGTCACCGGCGCAGGTCCTCGCTCAGCGATAGCCGTCAAGCTGATCGAGCTCAGCCGGTGTGCTGGCCAGCGGGCCTGCACACCGGGCCAAGCTTAAAGCGAGAGCGCCCCGTCCCGGCGGGATATGAGGCCGGGGTCGGAGCGCGCTCTGAGGGAGGAGAGGGGTGCTGCAGTGCGGATATTCGCTCAACTCCGCCAAGAAGTCCAAGACGAGATTTTACAAAGACATATAAGCTTTGCCTATGGAGCTACGGCAGCTCAGGTACCTCGTCGCGCTCGCCGAGGAGGGAAGCTTTACGCGCGCCGCCGAGCGCGAGCACATCGCACAGCCGGCTCTCTCCCAGCAGATCCAGAAGCTCGAGCGCGAGCTCGGACTGCCGCTGGTCGAGCGGAC
>DATKSM010000051.1:0-2507 GCA_035531655.1 Solirubrobacteraceae bacterium | reverse complement strand
CCCCGTGGCCCACGACGCCGCGGGCCCGCGCGCGTTCCCCGACCCCGACCAGCTCGCCACCCTGCAGCCACACCAACTCAACCGCCACGGATTCAGCCTGACCAAAGCTCGCACCATCGTCGCGGCCGCGCAGGCAGTCGTCGCCGGCGAGCTGGACCTCGAATCGCTGCAACACCTCGATGATGCAGCAGCGATCGAGCGGCTGACGAGCCTGCGCGGCATCGGTCGCTGGACCGCCGAGTACGTGCTGCTCCGCGGCCTGGGCCGCCTGCACATTTTTCCTGGAGACGACATCGGCGCGCACAACAAGCTCAAGCGCCTGTTTGACATCGACACGCCGCTCGACTACGACACCGTCCGCCAGCTTGTCGGCCGCTGGCACCCCTACGCCGGCGTCGTCTACTTCCACCTGCTCCTGCAATCCCTCTCAGAGGACGGCCTGCTAGCCGAGCAATCAGCGAACCCGAGGCCCCATCCTCACGGATCGCTCTATGGCAGGCCAGCGCGCGTCCCTCACTCCGGCGCTCTCAGCCTCGAGGACCGGTAATGCTCGCGGCGGCGAGCCGACCCTTGCCTCGCGCGGCTGCTCCTCGGCGCGGGCGTGACTTGGCCGCTGTCCACTCCGCAAGCCTTACGCGAGGACACCGGCTCGTCGTGCTTGGCGTGTCAAGCGTCACGCCAGCTCGCGCCCGGCCTTGGAACGCCGCGAGCGGTGGACGCTTGCCGCGAAACCGCTCAACACGGCCCGGCTCATCCCCGACCGCCGCTTGCGAGTCACGCTCCGGGGCAGCTTCTTCTCTCCATCCGCGGGCTCGACCCCACGCGGCCACAGCCGGTCGATCAGGACTGCGAGCGTCCGCGGCTGATTCCCGCGAGTCATATCCGTGCCTCGGCGACGTTGTGCGATCCCTCCCCGCCGCCCCCAGGCCCGCGACCCGCACCGTTAGCCCCAATTCGCCACCAACAGCGCAGGCAGCCGCGTACAACTTCCAGTCACATTTAAAATGCAAAGGAGCCAACCGGCCATGAATCCCGACACTACTGAACCATCTGAGGTCACCAGCGAACATGCTGTCGTGCCAATCGCACGTCTGCTGATCGTCGCTGATGTCGCGGCCGCCGATGTCGATGACCTACCGCCGCGGGTTCGTGCGGTGATCGACGCCGCCGAAGAGGTCTATGTCGTCACACCGGCCCTACCGGGACGGCTTGCCTGGCTCGCCAATGCGACCGATGGTGCGCACCACGTCGCCGACGAACGTCTCGACATCGTGCTTGGCCACATGCGCTCGCTTCACGCCCATGCCAACGGCGAGACCAGCGACGAGAGCGCGAGCGCGCTGACCGCCTTCGCCGATGCCGTCGCCGGCTTTCATCCCGACCACATCTTGATCGCGCTGCGGAGCGCTGAGCACGCCGACTGGCAGGAACGGGGCTTGATCGGGAAGGTGATGCGTCGCTTCGATCTACCGATGACAGTCTTCGATCTGGACCGGCAAGGGCATGTGCCCGATACTTCAAGCGCCGACTGAGCCATTCGCCGCTGCGCATTGCTTCGGTGCGCTGCCGTCGAGCGGTCGGCTTTCACGCGACGGCCGCCGGCACAGGGTGAACTCAGAATGTCGAGGCCCGCACCGGTCGGTGTCGCGACGAAGTGCTGTGTTCTGCGAACGTTGGTTGTCGAGCGAGCTCCGTGGGAGGAGGCAGCCCGAGCCAGGGGATGTCGAGGTGATCATCAACTACATCAACTGCATGCAGTGCGGCGCGATCACCGCCCAGACAGCTCCCGAGGGCGGCGCCGGTCCGCTCTATCGGGCCCTCTGATCGATCGCGCCGTGCCCGCCCGCCAAGCAGGCGTGAAGCGACGCTTCGTCCCGGGTAGGACTCACCCGCCGAGTCTTCTGACGAGCGCCGCACCGACCAGCCCACCCGCTCCGGAGCAGATCCGTAACCTTCGGCAGGCAGGAGGCGCGTCGTTCAGTGGGTCACGAGCAGAAAGACCGCACGTGCAGGACAGGCTCGAGGTCGAGCGGTGGATCAACGAGGGTGGCCACGTCGCCCCCGAAGCGGTGATCCAGCGCGAAATGGCAGCCGAGGACGACCGCCCCGGCGCGGCCGCGGGACAACACAGCCGTGCCGCTCAGTCGGCCGAGGTCCGCAGCTCGGCAGCCGCAGCCGCAGCCGCGGAGCTGACCTCGTCCTCCCCGCAACACCCTGCCCGTGCGCGTGTGCTGATCGCCGGTGGCGGGGTCGCGGGGTTGGAGACGCTGTTGGCGTTGCGCGCGCTGGCCGCAGACCGCCTGGAGATCACGATCGTGGCGCCGGAGCTGAAGTTCGTCAACGTCGCGATGTCCGTCGACCAGCCATTCAGGCCACAGCGGGTGCGCGGCCTCAGACTCGAGGACGCCGCGGCGGAGTTCGGTGCTCGCTGGCACCGCGGAGCTCTCGACCGCGTCGAGCCCGAACAGCACCTGGTCGTCACCAAGGACGGCGATGAGCTTCCATAT
>DATKSM010000050.1:0-8091 GCA_035531655.1 Solirubrobacteraceae bacterium | reverse complement strand
CTGAGGTCGGAGAACTTCGCGGTGTCGACCTCGACCTCGCGCGGCTCGCGCTCGTGGGTCTCGATCGTAACCCGGTCTCTAGAATGGGGAAGCGGACGACGGGTCTCGAACCCGCGACCTCGAGCTTGGGAAGCTCGCGCTAAGGCCTAGCTCCAGCCGCCTTCCAATGCGGTTTGCCTGCAAATCAGCGGTTTCCCGACATGACAGATGACGACGAAAATGGACACGATCTGCCCGATTTTGTTCCTACCCGTGTTCCTACCCAGCCCCGGTCTCGATGCGGGATAACCTCGACGATCTTGCCCCGGTAGCTCAGCTGGAAAAGAGCAGTCGCCTCCTAAGCGACAGGTCGCTGGTTCGAGTGGAGCCCGGGGGCGTCTGATCTTGTCAAGAACTCGGTGGGCCCGAATAGCCGGGTCGACCTTGTTTCCCTTCCGAGCCCGGTTTTCCAGGCCTTCCGTGTTTCCCCCGCCTCGCCTGAGACCCCTGTTTTCCTCCGGGCCTGATTCACCGCGCTTCCCTTGCATTCCTTCGGTGCCTCGCTTTCTCGGGGGTGCCCGGTGCCCCTTTGGGCCCAGGCGGAACCTGTGAGGAGCTCAGGGCGAGTGTGGCCGTGAGCCCTATGCTCAGCGTGGCAGTGAGCGCCGCGGACACAATCACGGCGCGGCGGAGCCGCAGGAGAAGGGCAAGAGCAACGGCGGCTAGGACAAAGCATACGGCCGCGGCTGCGAACAAAAAGGATGCCGCGGTGTTTTGGAAACCGTCGGCGCTGGCCGCAACGGCCGCCAAGTCGGCGACGACGAAAACTCCCGCGAGGGGGATGGGGAGTGTGCTGAAGTTCCATCTGGGCGCTCGGCATCGTCAGCTCGGTGCTTGGCCTGGTGGCCTTGGGCGAGGGCGGGCTCAGGGGTGGAGACCTCGACGGGATAACCGCTCGATGCCCAAATGTGGTGCCCAGGGGACGCAGTTGCCGGACGGAGGTCGTAGGTCGGCTGCCGAATTCGGCGCCAGAATGCGGTTGTGGTCAAGTGCCCCCGATAGCAGACCCGCCCCCGCATGGCCCCCGCAAAGCCACGCGGGGGCGGCGTCTTTTCCCGCCGTGCGGAGCAATGCGGGGGAACGCGAGCGGATCAGTGATATAGGTGTGACACAGATTCGACCGGCGGTGTGATACACGGGCCGCTGGCCCCCTCTTGGCAATCCGAGGCGGCCGAGCTCGAGGTCGGCGGCGGGGTCGACGTGCACCAGGCCGACCGCCGCCTCCTGGACCAAGAAGAAGGCCCGCGTCAGCGGGCCTTTGGTGGTTGGGGACTTGACAAAAGGACGGCCATATCAGCTGACGGCGCCAGCAGCGGGGCAGGGCGGCGCTCTGCAGCCCCGCCCTCGGCCAGGCGCAGGGTCATCGCCGCGCGTCAGACATCGCGTCGTTTACCGGCGTCGCGAAAAGACAGGCTCAGGGCGATGAGGATCTGCGGCAGTTCCTTGTCGGCGGGCGCCGAGCGCGGGTTGAGATCCTGGCGGCCAGGGATCGACGGTCGCGGTCCGCCTGGATTAATCTCCGCACGTGAAAACGCGGCGTACGGCTGTCGCAGCAAGCTCCGCGGTCCTTCTCTTCGCGGCCGCCGAGGCGAGCGCCAGGGGGGCCGTGCCACGAATCGACGCTCGCGTCACCGGCGCATTTCAGATGCAGGCGCGGGTGACCGAAGCCGTCAACGTACGGGGCGAGCACCGCGGGCAGCGACTGCGGCGTGACTGGACGATCACGCCGGGAGAATGCGAGGGCAGCGTCTGCGCCAGGCTCCTGGTGCGACGACAGCGCAGCGCTGGCATACAGGAAGCGCTCACGCTCAAGCGCACTGGCGTTGGCGCCTACGCTGGGAGCTCGACCTTCTACGCACCGCTGCGCTGTCGCGGCAGCACCTACAAGCATGGCGCACGCGTTCCCTACCGCATCACGCTGACGATCGTCGGCGCCGAAGCGGTGCAGGCGATCATGTTCGCGAGGCGGATCACCGCGACCTACACCAACCTGCGCCGCATCGACACGACGCCCTGTTCGCTTGGCCCAAGCCACGACGCCGCGACCTACACCGGCGCCGCGCGCAGTCCGCTGCCCGCACCTCCTGCCGTGTCGTTCACGGCCGCCGTAGACGAAGCCACTGCCACCGCCACGTTCACTGCCACACCCGGCGTCGGCGGCGCACCGATCGTCTCACGCCGGTGGAACTTCGGTGACCCAGCCTCCGGCGCGCCGGACAGCTCTACCGAAGCCAATCCAACGCACATATTCAGCGCCGCCGGCCTCTACACCGTCACGCTCACCGTCACCGATGCCACCGGCCTCACTACCACCGTCACGCAGCAGGTGCAGGCTTGACTGCGCGTGCCGCTCACCCTCAACCCCCAACATCACCGGCGAGGCGTGAGCGGTGCGGTCAGCTCGCAATGGCGACGAGCTGACCTGGGAGGACGCTTCAGGCGGACAGCCGCAGCGTCTCCAATACCGCAGCCAGCCGGGCCACCAGCCGCTGGGGTCGCTCCCGCCCTGGCTTGATCACGGCGTACAGGCAGCAGGTACGGTCCTGCTCGGTGAAGAACCGCTGCCAGCCGAGCTGGCCGGGGCGGGTCACCTGCAGCTGCATCGGCGCGAACTCGCGCAGCTTCGGGACGGGCGGCCGCTTGGGCGCGAACAGGCCGACGCCGGGCTTCACCTTCTCCGGGTCGACGTACTCGACTAGCGCCGCGAACGAGTCGCCAGTGGCCATGCGGTCGGTCGCCGCGGCGCCGAAGTCGCCGTCGGACGCGTGCAGCGGAAAGGTCGCGACGTGCAGCACCGGTCCCGCTCCCCGCTTGCGGATCCGCGCCTCCCAGCCAGCAGGCACCTGGATCGAGTAGCCGTGTCCGGCGACCCTCATGTCGCCGACTGTGCCGGTTCCCTGCTCGCGGTCACAGCAGCGCCCCCGCGACGATCGCCACGGCCACGACCTCGGCGGCCACCACCGCGCGGATGCTGACGGGCTCGAGCAACAGCAGCCCCCGGTGCAGTCGCACCAGGGAGTCGCGGTCCCGCGCGAACCCGGCGGGCAGCAGCGACGCCGCCTTGGTCGCGCCGAACACCACGCCGATAGCGACGCCCGCCACCGGGCTGCCTGACAGCAGCTCCACCGCGAAGGTCGCGTAGATCGCCGCACACGCCACCAGCGTGATGAAGCCGAGGCCGAGCTGGCCGCCGAAGCTGACGCCATAGACCCAGCCGCGGTAGGTGACCATCCAGTCCTCGTTGACTTGGCGATGGGTGAGGGGCAGTCGCGTGCGCAGCGGGGTGCCGTCGATCACGAGCGCCACCACAAGCACCGCTGCGGCCACGGGCGCCCGCCAGCCACTGCCGGGAAGCAGCGATCCGACCGTGGCCCACAGCAGGCCGCCGAGCGCGCCCGCGCAGACCGCGCCGACCGAGAAGGCGATGGCGGTGATGGTCCAGCGGGCACCACGGGCTCGCTCCGCGTAAGGGGTCAGGCTGGCGAGCATCGACTGGCCGCAGGGGGAGAAGGCGGCGCGCAGGGCGCCGAGGATCGCGACCGTGCAGCCGACGGCGATCCAGGCGAGTTCACTCACGAGGGGCTTCCAGGTTCGTGGTGGTCGAACGGTTCGGGGCGGCCGAGCGGATTGGGCCTCAGCCGCGACGGGTACAAGCTCGGGTGCCCGGCGGTGATCCCGGCCTCCGCCAGCGCCTGCTCGGCGCGGGCGGCGCGCTCCGAGGTGCTGCGGGCGCGGCGGATACGGTCGTCGTCGCTTGCGTCGCGCAGCAGCGAGGCGATCTGCTCCCAGCTGGTGGCGCCGCCGCGACCGGCGATCTCGCCGCCGTCGACCAGCACGAAGTGAGGGGTCGAGGGGATGTCGAAGTCCTCCCACGCCTGCGTCGACATCACCACCTCGACGTCGGTCGGCGCCAGCTCCAGCAGCCGCGCCAGGCGCTCGCGCTCCGGGCCCTTGGTGACCACCGCCAGTCGCGTGCCTGGCGGAGAAGGGACGTTCCCGTGCAGGTCCTTCCAGAGGGGGACGCAGGCGCTGCAGCCACTACCCATGAACGCGAGCAGGGTCGGCGGCGAGCCGACCGCGAGCGACAGCTTGACCGCATCGCCCGCGAGCGTCTGGCCGGCGATCTCAGGCGCCTTGCCACCTGCCCTGCGCTGTGCCCCCGCGAATGCCTCTGGGCCGCCTCCGGTGGCGCCGCGGCCGTCGGGACCGGAGTCCAGCGCCGCCTCGATCCCGGCCAGCCGCCGCAGGATCTCCGCGTGCGAGCGCAGCAGCGCCACCACGAGCAGCAGCTCCAGCCCCAGCAGCACGCTCTCGACGATCACCACGACAGTCATAGCGGCCGCGGAGCTGCGTCGATTGCGAACGTCATACCCCGCCGGCTCCGACCAGCTCAGCCGCCTGTGGCTCCAGGCATCCCGCCTCGTTGTCGCAGGTGGCGTCGTCCACCGCCAGCGCGGCGCTGCAGTGAAGCGCCTCGATCGTGCCGGGGTTCTCGCACACGACCATCCGGCAGACGACCGCGGTGACGCCGCCGATCTCCGTGTTGCACTGGCCGTAGCGGAAGATGTTGCAGTTGATCCTGCGGTGGCGGCAGCTATTGACACCACAGCGACAGCCACCTGGGAATGGGCGGCCTGGCAATGCGTTGCAGTCGACGTAGTAGCGGACACCCTGTTCGGCGCACAGCTGCCGGCCCGAGTAGTTCGTGCACATCCACCAGCCGCCCGGGAAGGTCCCCTCCGGGCAGGCGTTGACGTGACCTTTGTTGATCTCGCAGCAGAAGCCGGTGTAACCGTCCGTGCAGAGGCCGCCGTCGCACTGCGAGGGGGCGATCGCCGCCAGCGCCGAGCCCGGATACAGCAGGTACCGCAGGGGCGCCACCGTCAGCGCCGAGCCCACGACCGCGACCCGCAGCAGCAGCGAGCGCCGCGAGAGCCCGTCCGCGGGCGAGCCGTGGTCGGCGAAGCCCCACTCCAGCAGCTGCGCCGAGGAGTCGACCAAGCGGTCACTGACGGCTCCGACGCCGTTGGGCAAGGCGCCCAGCGGCTCCAGGGGCCGCGGTCCGGTGAACGCGAGCCTCCAGGCGATCCCGGCGAGGAGCGCCAGCGGGAGCACGGCCGCCAACGCCAACGGCTCAACCGTCACGAGCTGGCGGACGCTGGGGGCGTCGAGGATCACGGCCGTGCCGGCGAGCGCCGCGGCGACGCCGGTGAGGATCGCCGCCCGCAGCGGCGGTGCGCCGGCGCCCTCGCCCAAGCAGTCGCAGTCCTGGTCAGCGCCATTGCCGCTGCCGGCGACCAGACGGCGGATATGGATCATGGTGAATGCCAGAAACAGCACCGCCAGCAGCTCGCCGGCAACGTCGCCCTGAGCAAGCAGCGCCGCCGCGGCAGCGACCAGCTCCGCCACGCCCTGGCCGCGCCGCGTCACGGCGGCGTCGGTCAGCTTCGCGGCAGCGGCGAGCGTGAGGACCAGCGAAAGCGCGGTGATAGCAACCGTTCCAGCGAGCGCCGACGGCTCCAGCATAGGCGCAGGATATCCGGGGAAGCACCAGATGGCGTGCGGCTAGCCGGCGCGAACCTCGTCGCCGCACTGGAAGGCGCTGTGGCGAAGCCGTTCTTCAGCTTTCTCTCACGTTCGCCTGTCAGCATCGGGCCACGCGCCTGCTGGTCGCCTCCGATGGGGCCGAAGCGGGCAAGAGCACCGTTGCCTGGAACCTGGCGCGAGTGGCTGCCAGCTCCTCCAAGGTGGTGGTCATGGAGACGGACCTGCGCAACCCCAGCCTCGCCCGCCAGCACGGGCTGGGGGTCGGGCCGGGTCTAGCCGAGTTGCTCACCCACCAGATCGAGCTGGACGAGGCGATCCAGACGAAGCAGTTGGCCGGCGGCTCGAATGGCAAGGACGCGGATGAGCGGACGTTGGACGTGATGGTCGCCGGGGCCATTCCTCCTAACCCCGCCGAGCTGATCGAGAGCCAGACGATCAGCGAGGTGCTCGCTCAGCTGGGAGAGCGCTACGACCTCGTCGTCATCGACACGGCGCCGCTGGGCGTCGTCTCCGACGCCTTCCCGCTGCTGCGCCAGGTGGGCGGGGTGATCGTGGTGGCACGTATGGACAGGACCACGCGTGATGCCGCGGAGCGGATGCGCGAGCGGTTGGGGCGACTGGAGGCCCCCGTGCTGGGCATCGTCGCCAACGGCATCAAGGTGCGCCGCGGCGGCAAATACGGCTACGGGTACTACGGCGGCTATTACCAACGGGCGGCGGAGCAGGACACGGTGACCAGCTCCGAGACGTCAGCCGAGGCGCCATAACTCAGCGGCTGAACAGCGCCGAGCGCGTCTGCGACACCGAACGTGCAATATGCCGTCATTTTTCGGTGTAAAATGACGGCATCATGTCGTTGCGATCGCTGCCGCGTATCTATCGCTTGCCCCACGGCAGCTTCTTCCTGCTCGGGTTGCGCGGGGTCGGCAAGAGCACGTGGATCCGTCAGCAGCTCCCCGACGCGCACCGGTTCGATCTGCTCGACGAGGGGCTCTATCAGGACCTCCTCGCCGACCCAGCGCCGTTCGCCGGCGAGCTCCGCCGCCTCGATCCCGGAAGCTGGGTTGTCGTCGACGAGATCCAGCGCCTGCCGGGCTTGCTGAACGAGGTCCATCGCTTCATCGAGGAGCGCGGGCTCCGCTTTGCCCTCCTCGGGTCGAGCGCTCGCAAGCTTCGCGCCGCCGGCGTCAATTTGCTCGGGGGCCGCGCCCTTTGGCGGGAGATGTTCCCCTTGACCCCCGAGGAGCTGGGCGAGGACTTCGACCTGGGGCGCACCCTGGAGGTCGGCGCGCTCCCCCTGGTGCTCGACTCCGACTCACCGCAGGAGACCCTGCGCGCCTACGTCCAGCTCTACCTGCGCGAGGAGATCAAGGGCGAGGCGCTGGTGCGCAACCTGCCCGGGTTCGCCCGGTTCCTCCCCGTCGCCGGCCTCTTCCACGGCCAGCTCCTCAACGTGGCGGGGATCGCCCGCGACGCCGGCGTCGCCCGAACCACGGTCGAGGGTTACCTCAGCGTTCTCGAGGACACGCTCCTCGCCCGGCGGTTGCCTGCCTACGAGGCGCGCCTGCGGGTGCGTGAGCGCAAGCATCCCAAGCTGTACTGGACCGATCCCGGCGTCGCCCGGGCGGCAAAGGGAGCTCGGGGCCCGGTCGCGCCGGAGGAGAGCGGGCCCCTGCTTGAGGGCTGGATGCACACGCTGCTCCGCACCTATATGGCGGAGCGCGAGCTTGCCGACGAGGTCGCCTACTGGGCGCCGACGGCCTCGAAGGGTCTCGAGGTCGACTTCGTGCTGCGTCGCGGCACGGAGCTCTGCGCCCTGGAGGTCAAGGCCGCTCGCCGCGTCCATCCGGGGGACATGGCCGGCCTACGGGCGATCGGGGAGCTGCCGGGGCTGCAGCGACGGGTCCTGATCCACCGCGGCGATCGCCCCACCAGAACGGAGGACGGGATCGACGCCTGGCCGGTCGAGACGTTCCTCGAGGCCCTCGAGGAAGATCGCCTCTGGCCGCTCGTAGCTCAGTGACTGAACAGCACCGAGCGGGGGTTCAGCGAGCGGGCCTTGCGGTAAGCGGCGACCGAGGCGACGGCCCTCCTCCGCTCCGCCTCGATTCGCGAGCGGATCAGCCAGGCTCGCCATTCTGCGGGTTCCAGGCGGGTCGCTTCTCGCGCCGCCGCTTCGGCCGGGGCCAGGCGGCCTGCACCTCCCGCATGAGGGCTTCCTGGAGGCGGGGGCGAAGGGCTCGACGCGACGGGACTCGGGCCTTAGCCAAACTCTCCCCCATCTGATGGGAAAATAGCGCCTGATTCGCGCAAACTGCGCATTTTCATCCGCCCGCGGTGGCCCGCCGGGCCATGACAACTAATCGCAAATGGCCCAGTTTTTGGCTCTAGAGTGGGAAAGCGGACGACGGGTCTCGAACCCGCGACCTCGAGCTTGGGAAGCTCGCGCTCTACCAGCTGAGCTACGTCCGCACTGCGGAATTCCTCATTCCAAAGCCATCCTAG
>DATKSM010000049.1:0-2824 GCA_035531655.1 Solirubrobacteraceae bacterium | reverse complement strand
TCTCGGCGATCAAGTCGATCTCATGCCGACCCTCTTTGTCGCGCAGGTGGTAGAGCCGTGGTGGGCGTGAGGTGAGTTCGAGCTCGGGCCGGAGCTGCGCGACGGCAAACGTGTCGATCAATCGTCCGAGGAGGTCTCCGTCTCGGAGCACGCCGGTGGCGTCGAGTCCCAGTGCGGCGCCGGCGAGTGAGGGGTCGACGAGGTAGCGCTTTGGGGTCTTAATCAGTCGAGTCAGGCGGTTGCTCGCCCAGGCGGGGAGAAGTTCGAGCACGAACAGGTTCGTGAGCAGAGTGTCGTAGGCGATCGCGGTCTTGCGGTTGATTCCGGCGGCGTCGTAGAGCGTCTTGTGCTCGGGCTGGCCGGCGGTGCTGAGCGCGGTGGCCTCGAAGTAGCGGCGCAGGCGAAGCGGGTCTCGGTGGCCGGCGATTCCCTCCGCGTCGCGGGTCAGCAGCTGCTCAAGGTAGCCGCCCAGCCATGCCTCACTCCCGTCGCCGGAGAGCCGGAGGGCGGGCTCCGGGTAGCCGCCGCGCAGCGTGAGCTCGATGTAGCCGCGGAGATCGGGGGGGTCGGACGGAAGGGTGAACGCGTCGGGGTCGCCGGCGAGAAGCTTTTCGAGGAATGTCGGCCCGGCGATTCGCGCTGCGAGTTCGCGTTCGCTGAGGCCGTACATCCGCAGCCGCACCAGCCGTCCGGTGCCGGGCCACGTTTCGGTTTCGATGTCGCCTCGGACACTCCCTGTCAGCAGGAACCGGGCGGGGCGGGGATCGGCATCAACAGCTCGTTTGACCGCTCCGAGGACACCGGGTACGGCCTGCCACTCGTCGAGCAGGACCGGCTCCCGCTGCGCACGTAGCGCCGCGTCCGGGTCCGCTTCGAACGCGACCGCTTCGGCTGCGCGGTCGAGGTGCACGACCGTGTTCGCGAGCCGCTCGGCCGTGGTCGTCTTGCCGGTTGCGCGCGGGCCGGTCACGAGGATCGCGGGAAGCTGCGCGAAGAGTCGCTCGAGCCGTCCATCGATCAGGCGAGGCGTGTAATCGGATTCAGACAGAGCGCCAGTGTACCGCTCTCGCCCGCATCACGCTACCGATATGGACCGTCTAGTAGTCCCGCTTTCGACCATCAAAGGCCTCTCGCGTGATTTTCAAGCGGCCCCTGCGGCTCCAAGTCATGCGTTTCGGTTGCCTCAACTTCGCCCCGTTCATGCGTCGTCGCTATCCATTCAAGCCACGCGTGGTCTCGTAGGCACGGCTCCTCATGCGGAACTCACTCGGTGCTAACACCGCTCTTCCGTCACCAATGGGCGGGACCGTTGCCAAAGTTGTTGCCACGCAGTCCCGAACCAGCGAGAACGGTCGAATATAATCCGACCGACAACAGAGAAGCCCCGCAAAACGAGGCTTTCCCAGTGCGCCCGAGAGGACTCGAACCTCCACGGACCATTCAGTCCACAAGGCCCTCAACCCGAATCACCCTGCGTAGATACGGTTTCTGGCGTCTGATGTGCGCAGATCGTGCGGTTTTCTGGACGTATTGGACGTACTGGACAGGGTGGATGTTGCCACGAATGTTGCCACAGATCGCGGGTTCGGTTTGCTTCCGTGATCGCAATCGCGACTGGGCCGGGCCTGTCGGCCGGGCAGCTGTTCGGGTCTCGAGAATCGCGGGGCATACACGAGGACCTGTCGTCGGCTGAGCGCTCGTCGCGCTGTCCTGGCGATGCGTGAACATGTCGGTCCGTGATCGTCCTACACGCCATCTGGTCGCGCACGGCACGGCTGTGCGCGTGGTGCGAGGACGGGAGCCTGCCGTCATCTGCGCCCCGGCGGCGCGGCAGGCCGCCGGTGAAGCCGCGCCCGCGCCCGCATCCATTCGCCGCGGGGATCGAGGATCTTGTTCAGGCGCTCGGTCGGGCGTGCCCGCAGCTCGATCCCGCGGCGTTGCTCGCAGGGGAGCTATATATGCTGCTGCCCTCCCACGAGCACGGCCCGCAGGCCTCGCCGCACCTGCTGCGCGCCGATGACGACGGCGCCGCCTCGAGACGACCGGATCGCTTGCATCCGTGGGTCGTCCCCACCGCCACGTTCGGCGCCGCCGACGCCGTCGAGTTCCTGCTCGGTCTCCCGGGTGATGATGAACCTGGTCTGGCGATCGGCGATTCACCGCGGTTCCTGGCCGAGATTTCGAAGCTCGGGCTCGAACTGCTTGCGCGCGGGCGCGTCATGCCGACGCTCGCCAGGGGCGAGGATCGGTGGGTGGCGCGATGGAAGCCGGTCGCGACCGATCCGGCCGACGCCGAGCGTCTGCAGCTGCTGGCGGAATCGATGCCGCCGCTGCTACGCGCGGAAGTCGGCCTGTCCGAGCACGCCAGGACGCCCGAGAAGATCGTCGACGGCGCGCTCGGAGCGTTCGTCGATGCGTGCGCGCGGCGCTTCCTGACCGACCCGCTGCTCCCACCGGTCGCTAGCCGGCGGGCGCCCTCGAGTGTGGAGGCATGGATCAGCGCGCTGACGGCAGCCGATCCGGTCGTCGCGGAGGAAGGACTGGGGCTCGCCGCGCTCAGCGAGCAACTCGACGCGTGGCGCGATGCGCTGGAGCACTATGCGGCGCACCGGACATTCCGGACGTGCTTTCGCCTGTCCGCGCCCGAGGAACCCGCCTCACCGGTCGCCGCGGAGCCCTGGCGCGTCGAGATCCTGCTGCAGGAGAAGGACGACCCGAGCGTACTCGTCCCGGCGCAGGACGTGTGGAGCTCGAACGGCGATGGCCTGCGGGTTCTCGGCCGCCTGATCGAGGACCCACAGGAGCGGCTGCTGGGCGGGCTCGG
>DATKSM010000048.1:0-13045 GCA_035531655.1 Solirubrobacteraceae bacterium | reverse complement strand
GCTGGGAGCGCGCCACCGCCGACCGTCTGATCCAGGACCTCCGCGCCTGCGGGCCGGAGCTACCGGTAGAGCTTCAGGCCGCGTGAGGGTGTGGGCGGGGGCCAGCGGGCCCCCGCCGCACCTGATTCCTCAGCCGAGCAGCTCGCGCAGCGCCGCGAGATCCTCGGCGCTTGGGCTCCAGCGCCCCGCGGCGGCGTTGGATGTCGTCTGCTGTGGACTGGTCGCGCCTGCGATCACGCTCGCGACCGCCGGCTGCACGAGCAGCGCGCCGATGGCGACGTCGGTCAGCGCGATGCCGCGCTCGTGTGCATACCCGGTGAGCGCCTCGACCAGGCGCCACTGCTCGTCGGTCGCGATCTGCTCGCGCTTGGAGAGACGGGCGCCCTCGGGCGGGGCCGCGTCGCGCTGGTACTTGCCCGTCAGCAGGCCCGAGGCGAGCGGGTAGTAGGGGATGAAGGCGATGTTCAGCCGCTCGCAGAGCGGCAGCACCTCCGCCTCGGGCTCGCGGTGCAGCAGGTTGTACTCGTTCTGGATCGCGGTGAACGGCGTCAGCCCGCGCTCCCGGGCGAGCTTGTCGGCTTCGGCGATCTGCACCGCATCGAAGTTCGACGCGCCGATCGCGCGCACGGTGCCGGCCCTGACCAGCGCGTCAAGTCCCGCGAGCGTGTCGCCGATCGGCGTGACGCCGTCGGGGCGGTGGTACCAGTACACGTCGATCACGTCGGTTTGCAGTCGCCTCAGCGAGTTCTCGACGGCGTGGCTGATGTAGTCAGGCGCGCCGCGCGGCCCGGTCCAGCCATCGTCGACGTTCGACCCAAACTTGGTCGCCAGGACGACCTCGTCGCGCCGGCCCTTGAGCACCTCGCCGATGAACTCCTCGCTCCTGGTGTTGCCGTAGCTGTTGGCCGTGTCGAGGAAGGTGATGCCTTCTGAGATGGCGCCGTCGAGCACGGCGCGCGTGCCCTCCAGGTCGAGGCGGCCGCCGAACTGGTTGCAGCCGAGGCCGATGACGGAGACCTTGATGCCGCTGTGGCCGAGCGGCCGAGTGTCGATGTTGGTCATGAGCCGATGTTGCCAAGTGGCGCGCGCCGGCGCGGCGGTGCCCCTTACGCGCAATCGACGGACTTCCGGTTAGCCTAACCCTGTCTTTAGGCCGCGGCTACAATCGCCGTGGTTTGTCGGCGACGCGCGTCTTGCGTCCGCTGCGACCGGTCCGGCATCGCCGTCGCCAGTGGACCACTCTGAGCCTGTGATACCGACCCGATACCAGCCCTCAATGGATATGCTCGCGGAGTTCATCCGCAAGCATCCGTGGTGGCAATGGCTGACGCGTACGCCGTTTTCGGCGAAGCTGACCAAATACGCGCTGAGCTCGGTGATCGCGTTCTTGCTCTCGGACATCGCGTTCGCGCTCTGCTACGCGCTGTCCGGTGGCCAGACGACCGTGAGCTCCGTGATTGCGTTCTTCTCGGCGGCGATCCCCAACTGGATCATGAACCGCCGCTGGGCCTGGCAGCAGACCGGCCGCGCGCCGAAGAAGCAGATGATCTCCTACGCGGCCGTTTCCGCATTCGTCTTGTTCGTCACCGCATTCGCAACCGGCCGGACCAACTACTGGGTCAAGCACGACGCGCACATCGCGAATCACCAGGGCCTCCGGTTGCTCATCGTCACCGGCTCGTTCGTGCTCGTGACCGTGGTGTTGTTCTTCGCGAAGTTCGCGATCTACGAGTTCCTGATCTTCCGCAATCGTCGCGCGGTTCAGGACCCGCCGGACCAGGAGCCCGACCAGGACCCGCCGGATCAGGATGATGCTCTTCCTGGCGCTCCCGAGCGTCGACGCTTGCGCTTGAGCTCGCGCAGGAACGTCAACAAGATCGCCCGCGCGAACCGCATCCCGTAGAGCAGGTTCGGCCCCTTCTTCGTGAGCGTCGCGCCCTCTGGGCGGTCGCGCATCGTCGTAGCGACCTCGACGACCTTGAAGCCGTTCATGGCGGTGGCGATCAGCAGCTCCGAGGTCTGGTACTGAACCTGCTCGAGCTTCACCGTACGCGTGACGATCGTGCGAAAGGCACGGATGCCCGACGCCGGGTCGGTGATGCGCTGGCGCAGCAGCAGGCTCATCAGGCCGCCGAAGAAGATGACGCCGGCATGGCGAACGGGGTCCGTGGTGAGCTCGGTGCCGAGTCGGCGCGAGCCGTTGACGAAGTCGGCGCGGCCGGAGAGGATCGGCTCGAGCACTCGGTCGAACTCGGTCTCGTCGTATTGGCCGTCGGCGTCGGTCGTCGCGATGAACTCGGCGCCGCGCTTGAACGCCAGCCAGTAGCCGAGCATCAAGATCAGTCCCTGGCCGCGGTTGATCGGCACGTCGCACACAAGCGCGCCGGCGGCGCGGGCCTCCTCGGCGGTGCGGTCATCGGAGCCGTCGATGACGACGATCACCTCGACAGCCCTGCCACCGATCTCGCGCGGGATGCCATTTACGACGCTCGCGACTGTCGGCTCCTCGTTGTAGGCGGGGATGACGACTGCGATCGGCGCACCCTCGCCGGCTGGGTACTCGGCGAAGAACGCCCGCACGGCTTCGCGCTCCTCGACGGGTCGCGCGAGGATCTCCTGCTCGAGTGTCGCCGCGCCTTCAGCTGCGGCGGTCACAGGGCAACACCCCGCCCGACGTGGTCATGCATACGGTCCATCAAGGTCTCCTTTGGCGGCCGAGCACGCCCGCCGCGGCCGAGGCCGCTCGCCGACTGCTCTGCCCGCGCCTTCGATTGAAGCTTCACGTGTGTGCGCTCTCCCAGTGACAGCGCCACGAGGGCGGATGCAGCGGTACGCTGCCTGCCTGCGCAGAGCGCCGATGGTAGCGGCAGACGACATCCGGTGCGCATCAGTCGGCATGCCGTTAGCTAAGTCGCTTTAGTAAATTGCATGCACACCTGGCAGTCGGCATGCAACTGCGGGCAAAACAAGTAACCGGCCCGGCTAGGGGCGAGCGAGGAGACATCTGCCATGGCTACCCTGCGTGAGAAGCTGGAGGCGCCCGACGCGTTCGTGATCGCGGCCGAGATCGTCACGGGCCGCGGCGTGGTGGAGCAGCACGGCGGCCAGGCGCTTGTGGAGCTCGCGCATCAGCTGGCGGAGAACCCGCGGTTCGACTTTCTCTCCCTGACGGACAACCCGGGCGGCAATCCGATGATCGCTCCGGACATGCTTGGCAACCGGATGCGGGAGGTCGGGCAGGAGGTGGTCCTGCACTTCGCCTGCAAGGACATGAACCGCAACGGCATCGAGAGTCGCGCGTGGAAAGCTGCCTCGGCCGGGTTGAACAACGTGCTCGCGTTGACCGGGGACTATCCGATCGCCGGCCAGTCCGGTACCGCGGCGCCGGTGTTCGACATCGACTCGGTCGGGCTGCTGCAACTGCTGGGCGACATGAACGCCGGGGTCGAGGAGACCAGGGCGCCCGACGGGCGGCTGCTCGCGACCCACTTCTACCTGGGTTGTGTGGTCACCAACCACAAGCTGCATGAGCGCGAGGTGATGCCGCAGTACTTCAAGCTCGAGAAGAAGGTGCGTGCAGGCGCGCGGTTCGCCGTCAATCAGGTGGGCTGGAACGCGCGCAAGGAGGGTGAGCTATTGCTCTGGGTGCGACAGCGCGAGCTGCAGGTGAAGCTGATCGCCAACGTCTACCTGCTGACTCGCGGCGTCGCCCGCGTGTTCCACAGCGGCAAGATTCCGGGCGTCGGCATTCCGGAGGAGCTGCTGGCACAGGCCGAGAAGTACGGCTCAGGCGTTGACAAGGGCGGTGCGTACTTTGTGGACCTCGCCGCCAAGCAGATCGCGGTCGCCCGCGGCCTCGGCTTCAGCGGCGCCTATATCGGCGGGCACATGCCGATGGCGACCTACGACAAGATCCTCGACAGGGCCGATCAGTACAAGGGCGATGACTGGCTCGAGGCGGCCAAGGACCTGCACTACGACCGGCCCGGTGAGTTCTACCTGTATGGCCGGGATCCAGAGACGGGGTTGTCAGACGGGCGTCCGCGCCCCGAGTATCTGGAGAGCAAGCGCAAGCGGCGCACCGACCTCAAGGTGCCGGCGCGCTACAAACTCGGCCGCGTAATGCACAAAGCCGTGTTCGCGCAGGACGCGCCGCTGTTCGGACTCGGCACGAAGGTCTACGAGCGGATCGAGGAGGCACCGCGGTCTGTGCAGCGTGCGGCGCATCTGGCCGAGCAGGTGGCCAAGGTCCCGATGTTCAACTGCAAGGACTGCGGCGACTGCTCGCTGCCGGACATCGCCTACGTCTGTCCCGAGGGGCCGTGCGCGAAGAATCAGCGCAACGGACCGTGCGGTGGTACCCGCGACGGTTTGTGCGAGGTCTATGACACCGAGTGCATCTGGTCGCAGGCGTACGAACGGTTGAAGGCCTATGGCGAGGAGGAGGATCTCGTCAAGGGCCCGGTCGTGATCAAGAACAACGCTCTGCGGGGGACGAGCGCCTGGGCGAATACATTCCTCGGCCGCGACCACAATGCCAAACCTTCGGACCCGCCCACTCCCGACGCTTCACCGGAGGGACTAGGTCCGGCACCCCAGCCAGCCCACTCCAACGCCGAGGAAGATTGAATGAGTCGATCCAACGTCGCCCGGCTGCTGGTGTCATGCCCCGACCGTGAGGGGATCATCGCCGCGCTGTCGAGCGCGCTGCGTGACGCCGGCGCCAACATCTCAAGCTCCGATCAATTCTCGAGCGACCCATACGGCGGCAGCTTCTCGCTGCGGATGGAGTTCTACCTGCCGAGCCCCGAAGAGGCCTTCCCGGCGCTTGAGCTGCGGCTGGCTGAGATCGGTGCGGAGCTGGGGCTCGACTACCACCTGGTCGACGCCAGGCGGCGCAAGCCCGTTGCGTTGTTCGTCTCCAAGTACGACCACTGCCTGCTCGACCTGCTGTGGCGCTGGCGCCGCGGCGAGCTCGACATGGACGTCGTCGCGGTCGTCTCAAACCACCCCGACCTCCAGCAGGAGGTGGCGCGCTTCGACGTGCCCTATCACCACATCCCGGTTACCAGGGAGACCAAGTCCGAAGCCGAGCAGGCGCAGCTCGAGCTCCTGACCGGCGAGGTCGAGCTGGTCGTGATGGCGCGCTACATGCAGGTCCTGTCGAATGAGTTCCTCAAGCGGATCGGAGCGCCGGTGATCAACATCCACCACTCGTTCCTGCCGGCGTTCGCAGGCGCGGGCCCCTACCAGCGAGCGCACGAGCGTGGTGTCAAGCTGATCGGCGCGACCGCCCACTACGCGACCGAGGATCTCGACGAGGGCCCGATCATCGAGCAGGATGTTGTCCGCGTCTCCCACCGTGAGGATGCGGCTTCACTGGAGCGCATCGGCGCTGATGTCGAGCGGCTGGTGCTGGCGCGCGCGGTGTCCTGGCACCTGCAGGACCGCATTCTTCTGCAGGGTCACCGTGCGATCATCTTCTAGACGCGCGCGCGAGAGCAGACCGGCGCACGCACGTGAGGCCCAGCGATGACCAATAGGAGTGGCGGATGACGGCGGAACTGATCGATGGTGTGAAGATCTCCGCGCGGGTGCGCGAAGAGGTCAAGGAGGCGGTCGCGAAGATGCCCGTCAAGCCGGGCCTGGCGACGATCCTCGTCGGCGACGACCCGGGCTCCGCCATCTATGTGGCCTCAAAGCGCCGCACCTGCGTCGAGCTGGGGATCCGCGACCTGCACCGTCACCTGCCGTCCGAGACCACGCAGGAGGAGCTCGCCGAGTTGATCACGCAGCTGTCGGCCGACCCGGAGGTCACCGCAATCCTGCTGCAGCTGCCCGTCCCCAAGCACCTCGATCCGAGAGCTCTGATTGAGCTGATCCACCCCGACAAGGACGTCGACGGCCTCTCGATCCTGAGCGCCGGCCGGCTCGCGCGCCACGTCCCCGGGCCCTACCCGTGCACGCCGCTCGGTGTGATCGAGCTGCTCGACAGCTATCACGTCGACATCCGTGGAACCGACGCGGTCGTCGTGGGCCGCTCCCAGCTGGTGGGCTGGCCGCTCGCGCAGATGCTGCTGCAGCGCGACGCGACTGTGACCAGCTGCCACAGTGGCACGCGCAACCTCGTCAGGGTCTGTCGCCACGCTGACATCCTGATCGCGGCCGCCGGCGTGCGCGGCCTGATTGACGCCGACTACGTCCGCCCTGGCGCGACGGTGATCGACGTCGGCATCCACCGCACCGATGACGGGCTGCAGGGCGACGTCGACTTCGACGGCGTCGCCGAGGTCGCCGACCTGATCACACCCGTACCCGGCGGTGTCGGCCCGATGACGATCGCGATGCTGATGCGCAACACCCTGCGGTCCGCGCTCCTGCAGGGCTACGACGCCGGCGAGCCCGAGTCGGCCGCCGAGGCCGCCGAGGCCGCCGCCGGCAGTGTCGCCTGAGCAGCCGCGCAGCAGTGCCGAGATGGCACCGGTGACAGGCGGAATAGCAGTTATCTGCCCGCGCAGGGTCGTTCATGCATACAATGAAGTTTCCTGCATGCAGACCCGCAGAAGCGAAGGAGAGAGCAGTGGCACCGTCCAATCTTCAGGAAGTGCTGGACGCCGCCGGTAACACGGTCGAGCACCTGCGCAATTCGCAGCTCGGTACCTACATCTACCCGGTGGTCCCGGCCGAGTTCAGCAACTGGCGTCGCGAACAGAAGGCCTGGCGTGAGACCGCAGTCCTCTACGACCAGTCCCACCACATGGTCAACGTGTTCCTGAAGGGCCCGGACGCAATCAAGGTGATTGAGCGCACCGCGATCAACTCGGTCGCGAACTTCCCGGTCGCGCGCGCCAAGCAGTACATCCCCACGGCCTCGAACGGAGGCGTCGTCGGCGACGGCATCCTCTTCCACGACGCCGAGGACAGCTACATCTTCGTCGGACGCGCGCCCGCCTCCAACTGGCTCAAGCATCACGCCGAGACGGGTGGCTTCAGTGACCTCGAGGTCGTCTACGACGATCGCTCACCCTCGCGCCCCTACGGCAACGCTGTCAGCCGCAGGCTGTGGCGCTTCGAGATCCAGGGACCGAGCGCATGGCCGGTGATCGAGAAGCTCAACGGCGGCCCGGTCGAGCAGCTCAAGTTCTTCCACATGGCGACCATGAAGATTGCCGGCGAGACCTATCCGACCCTGCGCCACGGCATGGCCGGTGCACCAGGCCTGGAGATCTGGGGCCCGTATGCGAGCTACGAGCGCGTCCGCGAGGCGATCCTCGAGGCAGGCGCCGAGTTCGGGCTGGTGCCGGTCGGCTCTCGCGCCTACTCATCCAACACACTCGAGTCGGGCTGGATCCCCTCACCGCTCCCCGCGATCTACTCGAGCGAGCCGGAACGGGCCTATCGCGAGTGGCTGCCGGCCAACTCCTACGAGGCGACGCAGGTGCTCTCGGGCAGCTTCGTGTCCGACAACGTCGAGGACTACTACACCAACCCGTACGACCTCGGCTACGGCCACATCATCAAGTTCGACCACGACTTCATCGGCCGCGAGGCACTGGAGGGACTGAACCCCGATGAGCAGCGCAAAAAGGTCACGCTGGCCTGGGACGCCGAAGACCTCAGCGAGGTTTTCGCCTCGCTGCTCGACGTCGATGGTCCGGGCTACCAGGTCTTCGACGTGCCCAACGCCAACTACGGCTCGTCGAACTTCGACTCCGTGATCGACGCCGGCGGCAACGTGGTCGGCGTGTCGATGTTCACCGGCTACAGCGCCAACGAGCGCCGCGGCCTGTCGCTCGCGACGATCGACCCGGCGATCCCGGTCGGCACCGAGCTGCGTGTGCTCTGGGGTGAGCCGCAGCCCAACCGCAAGACCAACGTCGAGCCGCACGTCCAGAAGGAGATGCGCGTGATCGTCTCGCCGGTCCCGTATGCGGTAACCGCCCGCACCGAGTACGCCGAGGGTTGGCGTACCGCCGTCAAGTAAGTCGACGGTCAGCTGTTCGAATGCAGCCGGGGTCCCGCTGGACCCCGGCTCTGCTCAGTCCTCTGGCTCGGGCTCGCGCAAGCCAAAGCGCTGCTCGAGCAGGGCCGGGACGTCTTCGCGCGCGACCGGGGTGGGTGGAATCCGATCATCGGTCGGCGTCTGCACGCTCAGGACCATGTCCCCGCCGAAGTCGCTGAGCGTGGTGCGGGTGCCGTCCGCTCCGTGCTCGGTCACGATCAGCCGCGTCACGAACGGTGACTCCGGGTGTGTACAGGTGAACCAGTTGTTGACCTCGATGTCGATGGGCGGCACCGGCTCGGGCGAGAAGGCGTAGAGGTCGCGCCAGCCGCCCTCGGAATCGGTCTGCAGCACCAGCAGTTGCTCCTCCTGCACGACGCGGTAGCGCCAGCCCGATTGCTCGTACGGGCCGCCAGGCCCGAAGGGGATCGGCTCGAGCAGCGTGCCGTTGCCGAAGCCGACGTCGGCGTGCCACACGGCGTCGCCCCACTGCACCCGCAGCAGCAGGTGCGTGAGAGGCCCGGCCGGAATCGGCGGCCGGCCGTTGCGCACGCGTGCGAGCATCGGCTCGACGCGCACACCGAGCGCCTCGAGCGCCGCCTTGAACAGCATGTTCTGCTCGAAGCAGTAACCGCCGCGTCGCGCGTCAACGAGCTTGCGCGCGAGGGCGTCGGGCGCGATCGAAACCGGGATGCCAACGAGCGGATCGAGGTTCTCGAACAGGATCCGTGTCACGTGGGCACGGTGCATCTCATGCAGCGACGGCGTGCCGCTCAGGCCGATGCGCTGCAGATAGGCGGGCAGTTCGAACATCGCTCGCTCGCGAGGCTATCGCCCTGGTGCGGGCGCTAGCGCGGCGCAACGAGCCAAGAACTCGCGGAGGCCGGCTCAGGCCGCCGGCCTATCACCCACGCACTGCAACTGCGCCGCCCGGACGCGGAGCAACGCCACCGTGTCCGCTGTGGCCACGAACGGGTCGGCGATCGCCCTGCCGTCGCTGAGCGAGACGGCGGACACGACCGACCCCTGCCGCTCTGCCAGCAGTGCGCCGCCGACGAGTGGGCGGGCGCTGTCCAGCGCGGCGAGGCGTCGCAGCACGTCGGCATCGGCAGCGACGGCCGGCCGGATCACGACCGGCGACCAGTACGGGGCGACGCTCGGGCCGGCTCGCCGCTGAGCGATCGGGACCGCGACGAGATGACCACTCCCCCTGCGTTGAAGCCCGGTATGTGTGGCTGTAACTCTCATGTGCAAGCTCCAGTGTCTTGGGGACCGAGGCGCCGGCAGGTCACCGTGCGCACAATGGAGATTGGGCTAAGGAACGCGTCTGCACATCGGGAGAATGGTGGCAAAGCGCGGGCCCGATGCCTTAGGACGCCTAGGAGACGTGACGTGTGCCGGCGGCGGCGGCGACCGCGCGCGCGCCCAGGCGCCACGCGAGGCTCCCCTGTGCGACGTTGAAGCCGACCCTGTGCCCGCCGGGGCCATGCAAGGGGTATCAGGCGTTCTTTAGTCGGCTAGAGACCCCAGGCTGTCCATCTCGGCCGTGCTCGTTCGTCGTCTGGTTGTAAGCGCCAGAACCAGACCAAAGGAGGGGCGCCATGACCAGCAACCACCGACAGATCAATCAGCGCGTGCAGGCGGCACGTGAACGCGCGATCATCCGCTACGTGTACGGAAGGCGAGGCTGAGATGAAGATCGTGGCGTTCGTCGTCACCGAGGGTCCGACACCGGAAGACGCCCTGGCGATCATGAACCGCGACTGGCCCGCCTATGCCGAGGAGATGGACCGGCGCGGTCTGTGGCGGCTCGGTCGTGAGCTCGACTTCCCGGAGACGGCGGTGACGGTGCGCGTGCGCGACGGGGAGACACTTGTGACCGACGGTCCGTTCGCGGAGACGAAGGAGTTCGTGGCGGGCTTCGACGTGCTCGACTGCATCGACCTCGACGAGGCGATCGCGGTGGAGGCCAAGAACCCGGTGGCGCAGCTCCACCCGTTCGAGCTCCGACCGTTCCAGGACGGGCTGCGGCTTGGACCCGGGGCGCCCGCGTTCGGGCAGGGCGACGACACGGCGGGCAGCCCGTACCTGCTGACGGGCTGGGTCGGTGAGATGCCCGCGGCTTGGCCGGACGATCAGGCACTCACTCAGGAGTGCGACGCCTGGCGGCAGGAGCTCGAGGCCCGCGGCATCCTCGTTCTCGGGAATGCATTGGGCGGTCCGGAGACGGCCAGAACGATGCGGCCCGATCACGGGGAGATGCGGCTCACCGACGGCCCGTTCCTTACCACCACGGAGTTCATCGCCAGCGTTGATGTCGTCAGCTGCGCTGATCGGCAGCACGCGATCGAGTTCGCTGCCGCGCATCCGTTGGCTCGATATCACGCGATCGAGGTCCGTCCCTTCTACAGCGAATGACGCCGCGCGCCGCCGGGCCGCCCCCCTTGCGACGGGCGTAAGCGGGAAACCGGGCTGTAACGCCCGGTCCGACATGCTGCGCTTCGCGGCGTCATGGGCCATACGACAGACACAGATGAGATAAACCGCCGGCGCACCCCACCGGCGCGACTCCGCTGCGCGGTTGCCGCGCTCGTGGCTGCGTTGCTCGCCGCCGCCTGTGGCTCCAGCTCACCGACCAGCACGCGCTCGCCGATTACGGCAGGCCGAGCGGCCACGTCGAGTTCGTCGGCAGGCCACTCGGCAGCGACCAGCTCCACGCTCGCGTTCTCGGGGTGCATGCGCCGTCACGGAGTACCGAACTTCCCCGACCTGAATGGCAACGCGATGAGGATCGAGGCCAGCGGACAGACGATCTCGGTCAACGGGTTCTCGTTCAGCGCAGCCGCGTTCTCGGCCGCCCGGCAGAAGTGCCGGGGCGACATGCCGCACACCTCCGCGAGCCCGGCGCAGGCCGCGCAGCAGCGCCAGCGGGGGTTGAAGTTCGCGCGATGCATGCGCAGCCACGGCGTGACGAACTTCCCCGATCCCAAGGTCACGTCAGGCTCCGGAGCCAATCAGGTGGCCCGCCTGACCGGTGTCACCGCCCAGGAACTACAGTCGCCCACCTTCCAGGCCGCCGCGAAGGCCTGCGGCGGTGGCCCCAAAGGACCGTGATCCAGATGCCAGACGGCGTTCCTCCAACGCGGCTGACCGGCTCAACTCGACTCGGCCTACTGTCCGTCGTAGCGCTTGTGGCCGCGGCGCTCGTCGCGGGCTGCGGGGGAAGCTCTCCCAACCGGACCCCGGCGACGACGGGGGGCACGAGCACCACGCGATCGACTGCGTCGACCGCATCGACTACCACGACCACGACGGGCACGAGCCCGAAGCGCTCGAGCGCCGCCCCGCGGGGCGCGCTCGCCTTCGCCGAGTGCATGCGCGCCAACGGCGTGACCAACTTTCCAGATCCGCAGGCGGGCGGAGGCTTCGCGTTCCACCCGAGCGCCGGGGTCGTCTCATCGCCGGGGTTCAGAGAAGCACAGACGAAATGCGCGAAGTTCATGCCGGCCGGCGGCCCGCTGAGTCCCGGGCCGCCGCCATCGGCACAGACGATGGCGTTGCTACGGAGGATCGCCGTCTGCATGCGCGAGCACGGTGTCCCGCAGTTCCCCGACCCCAGGGCCTCGGTTCCCATCGGCTTCAAACCGAACCTAGCCGAGTACAGCGAGATCACCAATTACATGGGAGCGATCCTCTTGTACCCGGCGGCGATCGACCAGCAGTCACCGGCGTACGAGCACGCCACGGCCGCCTGTGGCGCTGGGTTCCTCGCCGGTAACAACGCTCACTGATCCCGACTGCGGTCACAGGCGTGACGCCACGAAGCTGCCACTGCGGTTACCGCAAGCGGCGGTAGAGTTGGGGGCAGCAAGTCGGATACGTGGTGATGGTCGTAGAAGCCAACAAGACTCAGGTTGCCGGTGCGGATGAGACCGGGGTGCAGGTGTCGGCGCTCGAGCACCCCATGGCTCTCGCTGCGCTGTCGCGGTTGGCGTCGAGCGGCGCTTGGCAGCGGGTGATCGACGGACAGCCCTTGATCGAAGAGATTGATCTCGTCGACGCGGCGTTCCTGGTCGCAGCCGGAGCAGTCACGCGCGTTGCCGATAACACGTTCCGGGTGGGTGTCAGCGACCCGCTGTACGGCAACTGCCAGGCCTTGGCCGACTGGACCCACTACCTCTTGCGGCGGGCGCTTCGGCACGCCACGGGCCGGAGTGTCGGCTGGACCGACGAAGATCCCGAGACGCTCCTCTCCTTTGGACGCGCGAGCGGTCGCGGGGCGGACATCATCGCCGACCTGCTGCTGGCGCAGGTGCCGGAGATCGCGGCCGTCTTTACAGCGGGACGTGGGTGCTTCCTCGATGTGGGAGTCGGCGTCGGGGCAATTTCGATCGGTCTCGTTAAGCGGTTCCCTGGGACCGCTGCCGTGGGACTCGACGTCTCGCGGCAGGTGCTCGACCTTGCGCATGCCGAAGTTGCTCGGAGCGGGCTCGCGGGCGACGTGGAGTTGCGGCTCCAGTCGGTCGCAGACCTTGGCGAGCAGGACCGCTACGACCTGGCCTGGGTACCGCAGGGGTTCATACCCCGGCATGCATTCCTTGCCGGCGTCGGCAACGTGTTCAGTGCGCTGAAGCCAGGTGGGGTCGCGGTCATCCCCGTCGACGCTCAGGCCGGCATATCCGAATTCGCGCGCGCCCGTCAGGCCCATTCGGCGTATCTGGCCGGCGGTAGCACCTTCACCAGGAGCGAACTCCTCGAGGTTCTCGATGCGACCGGCTTCGTCGACCCGGTCGAGCATCCGGTGGGCGCCCAGGTCCTGATGACGCTGATCAAACCGGCCCTCGGCTGGAGCGGCGCAACATTGGCCGGGATCTGAAGCGGATTTTCTTCCAAATTGCGAGGTCGGGTCGAGGGCTGGACTTGCGGTCGCGACCGGTGGTTGATTAGTGTGCGTTTCAGCGGTTCGGGAGAGAGCAGGCTCGCGAAAGCCAAGCAGAGCGGCTCTCGAAGGTGACGAAAGGCTTATTCCGTGCGCAGGCTACG
>DATKSM010000047.1:0-102424 GCA_035531655.1 Solirubrobacteraceae bacterium | reverse complement strand
TCGGCGCTCGACCCCGAACTGGTGGGTGACGTGCTCGACGTGATGCGCGACCTCGCCCATAGCGGCATGACGATGATCGTGGTCACGCATGAGATCGGCTTCGCGCGCGAGGCGGCCGACACGGTCGTGTTCATGGATGGCGGTGTCGTCGTCGAATCCGGGCCACCCGCCCAGGTCCTCGGCGCGCCCAAGCACGAGCGCACACGTTCGTTCCTCTCGAAGGTTCTCCAATGAACCAGTAGCGAGGCTCTGCAGCGCCGGTCCGACTCGGTGCGCCGTAAGCTCCCGACATGGCTGAGAGCGACGAGCAGTCGATCGCGCCGATCGTCGGTCCTGGGGATCCGCGTCGTTTTACGGATTCGGGGATCGAGGTCAAGCCCGCTTACAAGGAGGCCGACCTGCCGGCGGACCTGGAGCAGGAGCTGGGTGAGCCGGGCGAATACCCCTACACGCGTGGCGTGCACGCGGAGATGTACCGCAGGCATCTCTGGACGATCCGTCAATACGCGGGTTACGCGAGCGCGAGGGAGTCAAACGCCCGCTATCACTATCTGCTCGAGCACGGCTCGACAGGCCTGTCGATGGCGTTTGATCTACCCACCCAGCTCGGTCTCGATTCCGATGACCCCCGGTCGCTTGGTGAGGTGGGGCGCACCGGCGTCGCGATCGACTCGATCGACGACATGCGCACCGCGTTTGAGGGGATCCCACTCGACAAGGTCTCGACGTCGATGACGATCAACGCGCCCGCATCAGTGCTGCTGCTACTATATGAGCTGGTCGGCGAGGAGCAGGGCGTGCCGGTCGCAGAGCTGCGCGGCACGACCCAGAACGACATCCTCAAGGAGTACATCGCGCGAGGTAACTTCATCTACCCGCCGCGGGGTGCGATCCGCCTGACGACTGATCTGTTCTCCTATTGCCGGGAGAACATCCCGAAGTGGAACACGATCTCGATCAGTGGCTACCACTTCCGCGAGAAGGGCTGCTCGGCGGTGCAGGAGGTCGCGTTCACGCTTTCGAACGGGATCGCCTACGTGCAGGCGGCGCTGGACTCGGGGCTCGAGGTGGATGACTTCGCGCCGCGTCTGGCGTTCTTCTTCAACGGACACAACAACGTGTTCCAGGAGGTCGCGAAGTTCCGGGCGGCGCGCCGCATGTGGGCGCAGATCATGCGTGAGCGCTTCGGCGCGAAGGACGAGCGCTCGTGGAAGCTGCGTTTCCACACGCAGACCGCCGGGGTGACGCTGACCGCGCAGCAGCCGGAGAACAACATCGTGCGGGTCGCGTTGCAGGGCTTCGCGGCGGTGTGTGGCGGTACGCAGTCCTTGCACACCAACGGTTTTGATGAGGCGCTCGCGCTTCCCACGGAGCATGCGGCGAAGATCGCGATGCGCACCCAGCAGATCCTTGCGTATGAGTCCGGGGTGGCCGACACGGTCGATCCGTTCGCGGGCTCCTATTACGTCGAGGCGCTGACCGATGAGATCGAGGCCCGCGCGAGCGAGCTGATCGCCCGGGTCGATCAGCTCGGCGGCGCGGTGCAGGCGATCGAGTTCATCAAATCGGAGATCGAGGAGTCGGCGTTCGGCTACCACGAGCGCTACCGGCTCGAGCAGGACATCGTCGTCGGCGTCAACAAGTTCGTCGAGGACGACGTGCAGGTCCCCGACATCATGCGCGTCGACCCCGCCGCCGAACGCGAGCAGGTTGCGCGCCTGACCGACTTCAGGCGCGACCGTGATGATCAGCTCGTCACCCAACGGCTCGATCAGATCCGACAAGCAGCGGCCTCGACCGACAACATGCTGCCGGTGCTGGGCCAGGCGCTCAGGGACCGCTGCACGCTCGGCGAGGTCTGCGACGCGATGCGCGACGTGTTCGGCCGTTACCAGCCAACCAACTGATCCAACTCCGACAAGGACGCACGTTGCTCGTACCGGCAGTCTTCTTTTGGCAGATCGCGCTCGCAGTGCACGTGCTCTTCGTGGTCACCGCGTTCGGCATCGTCGTCTCGTATCCGCTGATCGCGATCGCCGCCGAGCGACTTGATCCGCGCTCGGCGCCGATGATGTTGCGCCTGCGTCAGCTGATCGGGCGCAGCCTGGTCAACCCCGGCCTGCTGATCGTGGTCATCGCCGGCGTCTACCTGGCCTCGGAACTGCACCAGTGGGACGAGTTCTACGTGCAGTGGGGGATCGGCGCGGTGCTCGTGATCGGTGGCCTGGAGGGCATGTTCGTCATTCGGCGATCCGGCAAGCTGGCCGAGCTCGCCCAGCGCGACATCGACGCCTCCGGTGTCGGCGAGGTCAACTGGAGCCCGGAGTACATTGCCGCCCGTGGCCGCGCCGATCAGGTCAACACGCTGATGGCGATGCTGGTGGTCGTGACCGTCTTTCTGATGGTCGTTCAGTAGCACGAAGCCAGGCTGCGCTGGCAGCCTCCTGACCGCGCTAGCGCTCGGAAACTTCGGGTCGTGAACGCTCGAGTCCGTGCACGTCAATTCTCACGCGCAGGAGTCGCATACCTGAAGCGCGAAAACCAGAAGCGATGAGCGAAGTGACAGCCGTCCGGACCCTCGTGAAGTCCGCGCCGGAGCTATGGGCCGTCTGCAGCGATGTGGACCTGCTGGCCCAGCATCTGGAGGCATTCGGGGATATTCGGATCACGCGGCTCGAACCGCAGACCACCGTCGCCTGGGAGGGCGATCGCGCAAGCGGCACGGTGCGGCTCGAACCGTCCGGATGGGGCACGAAGGTGACCGTCTCGGCCGACTCCACGGCGGCGTGCGACGCCGTGCTCGATTCGCTCGGGCAGGCGCACCACCGGCCGTTTTCTCGCTGAGTACCCGCAACCCTCGGCCTAGAGGGTGGCGGGGGCCCGGCGGGGGCCCAGCGGGGCCACCGCCGGTAGAGTGGCGCACGTATGACCGACGTCCATTCGGAGACCGACGTCCACCCCGAGGTCGACCTCCACCCCGAGACCCAGGAGCACGCGCCCGAGACGTTCATTGAGCGGCTCCATCAGCTGGAGGCGCTGAAGTACGAGGCGATCCATGCGGGTAGCGCGGCGGCGGTCGAAAAGCAGCACGCGAAGGGGAAGTACACCGCGCGTGAGCGGCTCGAGAAGCTGCTGGATCCGGGGTCGTTCCAGGAGCTGGACGTGTTCGTGCGGCATCGCACGACCGATTTCGAAATGCAGTCGAACCGGCCGTATGCGGATGCGGTGGTGACCGGTTTCGGTGCGATCGACGGCCGGCGGGTGTGTGTTTTCAGCCAGGACTTCACGGTCTTCGGTGGGTCGCTGGGTGAGGTGATGAGCGAGAAGATGGTCAAGGTGATGGAGCTGGCGGAGAAGACCGGCTGCCCGATCATCGGGATCAACGACTCCGGTGGGGCGCGGATCCAGGAGGGGGTGGTCGCGCTCGGCGGCTATGGCGAGGTGTTCATGCGCAACGTGCGCGCGTCCGGCGTGATCCCGCAGATCAGTCTGATCATGGGGCCGTGCGCGGGTGGGGCGGTGTATTCGCCGGCGATCACGGACTTCGTCTTCATGGTGAAGGAGACCTCGCACATGTTCATCACCGGACCTGAGGTGATCAAGACGGTTACGGGCGAGTCGGTCGGTTTCGAGGAGCTGGGCGGGGCGATCAGCCACAACGCCAGGTCCGGGGTGGCGCATTTCGCCTCAGAGGATGAGGACGCGTGTCTCCAGGACGCCCGCTATCTGCTGTCGTTCCTGCCGCAGAACAACCTCGAGACGCCGCCGCGTGTGGTCTCGACTGATGACCGCGCGAGGATGGCTGCGGAGCTTGACACGATCGTGCCGGACAACCCGAACAAGCCCTATGACATGCGTGAGGTCGTGCATCACATCGTCGATGACGGCGAGTTCTTCGAGGTGCACGAGCTGTTCGCGCGCAACATCATCTGTGGGTTCGCACGGCTCGACGGGTACGCGGTCGGGGTGGTCGGCAACCAGCCGGCGCAGATGGCCGGGGTGCTGGATATCGAGTCCAGCGAGAAGGCGTCGCGCTTCATCCGCACGTGTGACGCGTTCAACGTCCCAATCCTGACGTTCTGTGACGTCCCGGGTTTCCTACCCGGCACCGAGCAGGAGTGGAACGGGATCATCCGTCACGGCGCCAAGCTGCTCTACGCCTACGCGGAGGCGACGGTGCCGAAGCTGACGGTGATCACGCGCAAGTCCTACGGCGGCGCCTACGACGTGATGGGCTCTAAGCATCTCGGCGCTGACATGAACTTCGCGTGGCCGACGGCGGAGGTCGCCGTGATGGGTGCCGAGGGCGCCGTGAACATCATCTACCGTCGCGAGATCGCCGCCGCGGAGGACCCCGCGGCACAGCGTGCGCAGCGGATCGAGGAGTACAAGGCGCACTTCGCCAACCCCTACATCGCCGCCGAGCGCGGCTACATCGACGACGTGATCGTCCCGCGCGAGACGCGCCCGAAACTGATCGAGGCTCTCGGCATGCTCCAGACCAAGCGCCAGCAGGGTCCGCGGCGCAAGCATGGAAACATTCCGCTCTAGTACGGCGGGCGTGGTGGCCGGGGGCGGGCGGGTGGGAACGAATCGCCCGCCAGATCCAACGCCGGAGGAGGCCGCGGCCGTGGTCGCGGCGATCGAGCAGTTCCGGCGCGACACGGCGCCGGCGCCAGCCCCCGCACCTGAGCCGGCCCCGAGTCCGTGGAAGCTCGAGGCGCTGCTCGACGGCGTCAGCCGCTGGCCGGACGCGACAGCATCGGCATCCTGATGTCGCTCTGCTGCACGATCTCGACCGCGCGCGGGTAGCCCGCGTCGGCGTGCCGCACGACCCCGAGTCCCGGGTCGGCGGTGAGCACGCGGCGCAGGGCCGCGGTGGCGCGTTCGCTGCCGTCAGCGACGATCACCTGGCCCGCGTGGATTGACTTGCCCATGCCGACACCGCCGCCTTGGTGCACCGAGACCCAGCTGGCGCCGCAGGCGGTGTTCAGCAGCGCGTTCAGGATCGGCCAATCGGCGACGGCGTCAGAGCCGTCGAGCATCGCCTCTGTCTCGCGCGTTGGCGACGCGACCGACCCGGCGTCAAGGTGGTCGCGCCCGATGACGATCGGTCCCTTCAGCTCGCCCGCAGCGACCATCTCGTTGAACCGCAGACCGGCGCGGTGGCGCTCTCCGTATCCGAGCCAGCAGATTCGGGCCGGCAGCCCCTGGAAGCGAACCTTCTCGCGTGCGAGGCGGATCCAGCGGCTGACGTTCTCCTGGTCGCCGAACAGCTCGAGGATCGCCTCGTCGGTTCGGTGGATGTCCTCCGGATCGCCCGACAGGGCCACCCAGCGGAACGGGCCCTTGCCCTCACAGAACAGCGGCCGGATGTAGGCGGGCACGAACCCCGGATAGGAGTACGCATCCGTGTCGCCGTACTCGGCCGCGAGCCCGCGCAGCGCGTTGCCGTAGTCGAAGGCCTCGGCGCCCGCCTGCGCGAGCGCGCGAATCGCCGCGACGTGCGTCACCGCGCTCTCGCCGACACGCTCCAGGTACGCATCCGGATCGCCGGCCCGCAGCGCGTCGGCCTGCTCGATTGTCAGCCCGGCCGGGACGTAGCCGTTGAGCGGATCATGGGCGGAGGTCTGGTCCGTGATGACGTCGATGTGCACGCCGCGGCGCGCCAGTTCGGGCACCACCTCGGCGGCGTTCCCCAACAGCCCGATCGACAGCGGCCGTCCCAGCTTGACGGCAGCGTCGAGGCGCCTGAGCGCGTCGTCTAGGTCGGCCGCCCGCTCGTCCAGGTAACCGCCTGCGATGCGTCGCTCGATCCGCTGCAGGTCCACCTCGATGCACAGCGCGGTGCCGCCGCACATCGTGATGGCGAGCGGCTGGGCGCCGCCCATGCCGCCGAGCCCGGCGGTCACCACCAGGCGGCCGCGCAGGTCCCCCCCGAAGCGCTTCTGCGCCACCGCCGCGAACGTCTCATACGTTCCCTGCAGAATCCCCTGTGAGCCGATGTAGATCCACGACCCGGCGGTCATCTGGCCGTACATCATCAGCCCGGCCGCGTCGAGCTCGCGGAAGTGCTTCCAGTTCGCCCATTCGCCCACGAGGTTGGTGTTGGCGATCAGAACACGGGGCGCCAGCTCGTGCGTCTGGAACACGGCGACCGGCTTGCCGGACTGGACGAGCAGCGTCTCGTCATCAGCCAATTGGGTCAGCTCGCGCTTAATCGCCGCGAGGCTCGCCTGATCGCGTGCGGCCTTCCCGATCCCGCCGTAGACGATCAGCTCAGCGGGCTTCTCGGCGACGTCGGGATCGAGGTTGTTCTCGAGCATCCGCAGTGCTGCCTCCTGCTGCCAGCCGCGGCAGCGCGGCGGCGCGCCGAGGCGGGTCGCGCAGGACGGTGTCCCGGAATCGCTCACGGATAGATCGCTCGCAGATGGGCTTCCTCGGCGACATTGCTGATCGCGCTGGCAAGCGCTGCCGTGCGGAGGTCGGTCTTGAGTTGCTCGCTCGTCCCCGTCACCCGCAGGCACGCCTGTTGCATCTGCATGCGCAGGCGTTCGCGGACCTCGGTCGCCTCCCAGCTGTACTTCTGGTGGCTCTGGACCCACTCGAAGTAACTGACGATGACGCCTCCGGCGTTGACGAAGACATCGGGGTAGACGGTGATTCCGCGGTCCTCAAGGATCCGGTCGGCGGCGGTAGTCGTGGGCCCGTTGGCCGCCTCGACGATCAGGCCGCACCGCAGCGCGGACGCGTTCGCGCCTGTGATCTGTTCCTCGCGGGCGGCCGGCACGAGCACGTCGCATGGGAGCTCGAGCATCGCGGACCCGTCGACCGCCTCGGCCTCCGGGAAACCCTCGAGATACTGGTGCTCCGCGACCCATTGCATCACCGCGGGAATGTCAAGTCCGTGCGAGTTGGCGATCGCCCCCCGGATGTCACTGACCGCCAGAACCTTCGCGCCGCGAGCATGCAACTCGTGCGCGACGACCGAGCCAACATTGCCGAACCCCTGCACGATGAATCGCCGGTCTTCGATCGACCACCCCAGGTCCGCGAACGCGGATTCGATCGCGAACACGACACCGAGTCCTGTGGCGCTCTGACGACCCACGGTTCCACCAAGCGCCACCGGCTTGCCCGTGACCACCGCGGGCACCGCATACCCCACGGACTGCGAGTAGGTGTCGTAGAACCAGGCCATCTCCCGCTCGCCGGTGCCCATGTCGGGCGCCGGAATGTCCACGTTCGGGCCGATGACCGGCAGCAACTCCGTGGCGTAGCGACGGGTGATGCGCTCCATCTCGCCGACCGACAGCGAATGGGGGTCGCAGCGAACACCGCCCTTGGCGCCGCCGAACGGCAGCCCCACGAGCGAGCACTTCCACGTCATCCACATTGCCAGGGCGGCGCACTCGCCGAACCCCAGGTCCGGGGCGAACCGCAGACCGCCCTTGGTCGGCCCCATCGTAAGCGTGTGCTGGACGCGGTAACCGGTGAAGTTGACGACATCGCCGGAGTCCATCCGGACCGGGAAGTTGGCGACCAGTGACCGGCGCGGCTCGAGCAGGCGGGTGCGTGCCTCATCGTCGAGCGCGAGTACGTCGGCAGCACGGGCGAACTGCCGGCAGGCCATCGCATACAGAGGTGAGTGCCATTCCTCGCCAACGGGTACGTCGTCATCGCGCGCCATGTCCGGCCGCGCCGCTGCTTGGCCGGCCACCAGAGCGTCATCGTCGCTCTGCGCGGTGGCGTCCGACGGTGTCGCTTCCGACGGTGTCGCTTCCGACGGGGTCGCTCTTGGCGGGGTCGCTGCCGGGGGGATCACTGCGCCGGCTCCAGCACTCATGACTCTCCTTCTCGTCCTTTCATCTACTGAAAAGGCTTACCGAGTAATGGTAGGATCATAGCGTGAACCCGTCAAGGCGCACTGGTCCGTCGCTCACGGAGTCGCTCACGGAGTCGCGTGGCAGCGCGGGGTCGACCCGCACCGTCGATCGCGCCTTCGATCTGCTCGCGGCCGTCACCGAGCGCGCCGGCGGAGCGACGCTAAGCGAGCTCGCGCGCGCGACCGAGCTGTCACCGGCGACCGCGTCGCGGCTGCTTGCGACGATGGCCAAGCGCGACCTCGTCCGCCGTGACGAGCTGGGCGGCTTCCGTCCCGGCTACGGCCTGATGCAGATGGCGGCGGCGGTGCTGCGCGGCGAGCCACTGTACGAGCTCGCTGGCCCGCACCTGACGGCGCTCGCGCAGGCCAGCGGCGAAACCGCCAACCTCGGCATCGCCGTGGACCCCGACCGTGCCCTGTACCTGCGCCAGGTCGCGGGCAACCAGCGCGTCCAGACCGCGGTGTGGACCGGGCGCACGATCCCGCGCCGCGGCACGGCGATGGGGGCGACGCTCGCCGGTCAGCTCGGAGCGACCGGCTACGTGGCGACTCGCGGCACGCTCGAGCCCGACATCACCGCCGTCGCCGCCCCGGTCCGCGACTACCACGACGAGATCGTCGCGGCGCTGAGCATCATCGCGCCCACCTACCGCACGACCGAGCAGAACATCGAGCGATACGGGCAGCTGCTCGTCGAGCACGCCGACGCGCTCTCCTCGGCGCTGGGCGCCTCCGGTGGCCCTCCGGGTTGAAGCTAAGCCCCTACAGACCCTAGGCCTGGTCGCCGAGCGCGACGATGTGCTCGGGTAGCCGCTCGTTGTCGCCGTACATGAAGTGGTTGTGCATGTTCTCGGAGAATCGGCTGGCCTCGGTGGACTTCCCGACTGCCTCCGCGGTCTCGCGGATCAGCATGGGCGAGGCACCACAGCAGACACCGATGTAGTTGATGCCGAGCTGGTGGACTGTCTTGGCAAAGGCGCCGATCTCATATCGGTTGGCGTAAAGCGGGTCGAGCGCGGTCGGGAAGGTGCGGCCGTGCGGCGAGGGCACCCTCGCACGTTCGTCGCTGAGGTTGAAGAACGTTGGTTCCTCGGCGGTGGTCCGGTACGGGATCGGCAGTGCGCCCACGTGGCACGACACGGCCGCGCGGATCTGCTTCAGCCAGGGCAGCATCGTCTCCGGCCCGCGGAAGCAGTTCATGCCCACCACGTCTGCGCCAGCCTGCTCCAGCCGCTGGCAGGTCTCGACGATGCCGACCCCGTCGGCCATCTCCTCCAGCGCCATCGGCGCGATCGTGAGGACGACGGGCAGTCCAGTGGCCTTAGCGACCTCGAGCGCCGCCAGGGCTTCACCGGCGAAGTAGAACGTCTCGCCGATGATCATGTCGGCGCCGCCCTCGACGGCCCAGCCCACCATCTCCTCGAACATGCCGCGCACCTCGGCCTGGCGGGCGGGGTCCGCGGGGTCCCAGATGTTGGTGTTCGAGATGTTGCCAGCCATCAGGTCGCCGGGGCGCTCGTCAGCGACCTCGCGGGCGATCTGGAGCGCGGCGCGGTTCAGCGGCTCGAGCAGGTCCTCCTTGCCGATGACCCGCATCTTCTCGCGGTGACCGTTGTACGTGAACGCCTCCACGACGTCGGAGCCGGCCCGTTGGAAGTCGACGTGCAAGGTCCGGAGGGCGTCCGGGTACTCCAGGGAGACCTCGGGGACGAACTCACCGGCGCTCAGGTATCCGCGGCGCTCAAGCTCGAACAGAAAGCCCTCGGCACAGATCACGGGTCCGGCGTCCAGGCGCGCGGTCAGATTCCCGCTCGGAACCTCAGGGGTGGACTCGGACATTTATTCCTCCTCGGTGGTGAAGGACAGAGACCCTCCCATAGCGACTACCGACACTAGCCGGTTCCATTAGTGCTGCCCGTACGGTCGGCGCATGACAGATCATCGCCGGACATGTGGCTGATCGTCCTTGTGGCGGTCTGGGCCCGGTTGTAGGCTGCCCGCATAGGGACAAATAGCGTCGCGCATGCGGCGCGCACAAGGGGGTAGCAGATGAGGAGACGACTGCTCGTCATGGCTGCGGCAGTTTTGGGGGTGCTCGTGTTCTCCAGCGCTGCCAGCGCCGCGACGCTTGGGATCACCGCGCCGCCATCGCTGTCGAGTACGGGTGGCTGCTTCGCGATCATTGGCCAGACGGCCAACGACGCAAGCACGCCGTACATCATTCCGACTGGAGGCGGCGAGATCACCCAGTGGCAGACGTACACGGTGGGAGACACGGCCGGCAGCAGCCTCACCTTTGCCGTGCTTCGTCCGGCGGGCAGCAGCGGCTACAGCGTGGTCGCAGCCAACACCGAGACGCTCCCCAACCCGTTGCCGAGCAGCCACATCGCGAGCTTCACGCTTTACAACCCGATCCAGGTCGCCGCGGGTGACACGTTGGCGCTCTTCTCGAGCTTTACCAGCGACGTCTGCTACTACGATGGTGGGACGACTCCGAGCGCTGACACGCTGTTCGCGGCGACGGGGCCGACATTCCCACCCTCCAGCGGCGAGACGCTCGCGCTGGCAGGTCCGGGGAGCCCAGCCGGCTACACGCTGAATGTGGCGGCCACGCTCAATCAGAACCAGGACGCGGGCGTGCAGACCTCGACGTTCCCGTCGAAGACCGACGTCGCTGGTGCAGCCCTGTTGAGCTCTGTCGTGACAAATGATGGCCCAGTCGATGGTCCGATCACGTTTGTCGACCAGGTGCCGAGCGGCCTTCGGATCGAGTCGGCGTCGGCGGGCCTCGGGACATGCGCGGTTAGCGGTCAAACCGTCACCTGCACGATCACCGGATTGCTCGCCGGGCAGAGTACGAACGTTAACGTGGTCGTGACAACTCCCACGGCCGGCACCTACGCAAACACCGTGACCGTGAACGTTACGCCGGGACTTTCCGATCCGAATTCCACGAACAACACCGTGTCTGGGGACGTCGTGGTCGCGGCGCTGCCGCAGGAGTGCATCGTCCCGGGTTCCTTGCACAAGCTGCCTCAGAACTCCGCGCGCACTCTGCTGAAGGAGCTCGGCTGCATGGTGCACGTGGTAAGTCAGCATTCGGGAATTGGCAAGGGCCTCGTGCTCGGTGTGCGTGGCGGGGCGCGGGCCTATCCCTACCACCAAACGGTGACGCTGATCGTGTCCTCGGGGCCGAAGAAGAAGAAGCACAAGAAGCACCACCTAGCTCGCTGAGGCCATTCGAGTGCTCAGCGGCGGGCGATGATCCCCGGCTCGGCACAGGTCGCAAGCGCGTAGGCAAGATCCGACTCGGCCACCCCTCTGATCGAGGGGTGGCCCATGTCGATCCGCAGCCGGCGCTCGGTGCTGACGCCGAGGCTGGCGGCGCCGTTGCGCGAAAGCTCCCCCCAGAGGTCGCCGTCGCGCGCCAGCAGCCCGTCGCGGGACAATCCCTCGCGCCGCGCGAGCGTCTCGAGCTCTCTGACCTCCTCGAACGGGTCGACGCGGACGTTCGAGTCCGATCCGATCGCCAGCGACACGCCGGCATTGCGGTAGCGCAGGGCGGGCAGGAAGCCGTCACCGAGGTTGGCCTCCGTGGTCGGGCAGGCCGCCACGATCGAGCGGCTGCCCGCCAGGCGCGCTACATCGCTCTCAGTCACATGGATGGCGTGCACGACCGTGGTCCGCGGGCCGAGGAATCCGTGCGTCTCGAGCAGCTCGATCGGCGAGCAGCCGTGCTCGGCTTGGCACTGCTCGAGCTCGAGCGGTTGTTCCTGCGCGTGCACATGGCGGACCAGATCGTGCGCCTGCGCGTATTCGGCGACGCGTGTCAGCCACGGGGCGGGAACCGCGCGCACCGAGTGCACCGCGATCCCGACGCTCACGCGATCCTGCCGCGCCGCCCAGGCGCGTAGGTCATCGACCCGCTCGAGGAACGTGTCGACGTCGGGGTCGCAGAAGCGCCGCTGGCCCGGCGCCGGCTCCACGTCGGACCCGTCACGCCAGCCGTTGCGGTGGTAGGCCGCGGGCAGCAGCACGATCTCGAGTCCCGCCTCCCGGGCTGCCTCGGCGACCGCGATCGCCATTGCGTTCGGCTCGGCGTAGGGAGCGCCGTCGGGCTGGTGATGGACGTAGTGAAACTCGCCGACAGTCCCGTATCCCGCGTGCACCATCTCCTTGTAGACGGCCAGCGCGACCGCGTGCATCGAGTCGGGGTCGAGCCGGGCGACGGCGTCGAACATCGCGGTCCGCCAGCTCCAGAAGTCGTCGGTCGCGGCCGCGCTCGGCCGCTCCGCAATCCCGCGCAGGTCGCGCTGGAACGCGTGCGAGTGGACGTTCACCATCGCCGGGATCTCCGGCCGCGCCGACGCGCTCATGCGCTCACCTCCGCGCTCATCCCGTCCGCCTCCGCGAAGCGCCAGGCGTGATCGGGGCGCACCCAGGCGGGACGCCCGGCCACGATCGCCGCCGCCACCGGGTTGTGGCCGAGCCGGTAGGGGATGTGGCTGACCGGGGCGTCGAGCAGCAGCACGTCGGCCCGCCGGCCGGGCTCGAGTGCGCCGATCTCGGCCGAGAACCCGAGCACCCAGGCGGCGTTCAGCGTCAGTGCCAGCAGCGTCTCCTTGATCGACCAGTTGTACCGGCGCACGGCCAGGCCGGCTATCAGCGGCAGCGACACGATCGGCGAAGTGCCGGGGTTGAGGTCGGTCGCCAGCACGCACACGGCGCCGGCGTCCGCCAGCTCTCGCGCAGGGGGTAGCTGTTCGGCCCCCAGCAGCTCCGCGCCCGGCAGCAGCACCGCCGCGCAGTCCGACCCCGCGAGCACGGGCACGTCCCCGACGGACATCCAAGAGAGATGGTCGACCGAGCGCGCTCCCGCCTCGATCGCGACCGGCACCGACCCGTGCCGGGACAGCTGCTCGACGTGCGCTCGCAGGAACATTCCATACTGCTTCGCGAGCCTCCCCATCCGCAGCAGGTCGTCGTTGGAGAACGCGATCGACTCGACGAAGATGTCGAGCGCGGTCGCCGACGTCTGCGATCGGACGCGCTCGAGCATGCCTTCGACCGCGTCCATCCAGGTGGAGGCCGTGAACCCGTCCGGCACGGCGTGCGCCAGGAGCGCTGTGACCGTGCTGGTCTGCTCGATCTGGCGCCCCAGCTCACCCGCCAGCCGCAGCGCACGCAGCTCGCCGTCGGCCGACAGGCCGTAGCCGCTCTTGCACTCGATCGTGGTCGTCCCGTGGCGCAGCATCTCAAACGCAAGCGGCCGCGCCTGCCCGAGCACCTGTACGTCGTCGGCCGCCGCGAGCGCGGCTGCGCTGGCCCTGATCCCGCCACCGCGGCGGGCGATCTCCGCGTAGCCGACGCCAGCGATGCGCAGCGCGTACTCGTCCGCTCGCCAACCGGCGAAGGGCAGGTGCGTATGGCAGTCGACGAAGCCCGGCACCACCGCGCAGCCGTCGCAGGGCACACGCCTGCAGGTCTCGTCCGGCTCGAACCCGACGATCCGGTCGCCGTCGATCACCACCGCGCCCGGCTCGAGCGTCAGCTCGTCGGCACGGGACTGCGGCAAGCGCTGCACACCCTCCTGGGGCAGCCGCATCACCTCGGCGGCGTCGACCAGCGCGAGCGCTGCCATCGGCTACTCCAGCTCTCCGATCGCGTCGCCGATCGTCTCAAGCACCGCGCCGGAGCGGACCAGCTGCTCAACCGCGGCGAGCTCAGGGCTTGGGCTGCGGTCAGGCCCCAGTCGCGGATCGATCAGCGCGGTCACAGCCGCCGTGCCGCGCGCGGGCCGTAGCGGCGCGCGCAGTACCAGCGCGCGTGCCGAGCACAGCAGCTCGACTGCCAGGATGCGGGTCAGATTGTCGAGCGCGGACCGCAGTTTCCGCGCGGCGCTCCAGCCCATCGAGACGTGGTCCTCCTGCATCCCGGAGGTGGGGATCGAGTCGACGCTCGCGGGCGTCGCCAGCCGCCGGTTCTCGGCAACCAGCGCTGCGGCGGTGTACTGGGCGATCATCAGGCCCGAATCGAGCCCCGGGCTTTCGGCCAGGAAGGCCGGCAGCCCCATCGAGCGGGTCGCGTCCAGCATCCTGTCGACGCGACGCTCTGCGATCGCGCCGACCTCGGCGGTGGCGATCGCCAGGAAGTCGGCGGCAAAGGCGAGCGGTATCCCGTGGAAGTTGCCGTTGGACACCAGCCGGCCGTCGGCCAGCACACTCGGGTTGTCGACCGCCGATGCGAGCTCGACCTCCGCCACGCCCCGCGCGTACTCGAGCACATCGCGCGCGGCGCCGACGACCTGCGGCGCACAGCGCATCGAGTACGCGTCTTGGACGCGGTCGTCGTTCTCCCTGTGCGAGGCGACGATCTCCGAGTCCGCCATCAAGCGCCGCAGGTTCGCCGCGCTGATGCGTTGCCCGACATGGGGGCGCAGTTCCTGCACGGCAGTGTCGAAGGCGGCGTCGGTACCGAGCAGCGCCTCGACGCTCATCGCCGCGGCCACATCCGCCGTCCGGCACAGGGCAAGCAGGTCCAGGCATGCGAGCACAAGCATTCCCAGCATCCCGTCGGTGCCGTTGATTAGCGAGAGGCCCTCCTTCGGCCCCAGCTCGAGCGGCTGCAGGCCGGCGCGAGCGAGCGCGTCGGCGGCCAGCTCGAGCCGGCCATCGGCATCGGTCACCTGTCCCTCGCCGAGCAGCGCCAGCGAGAAGTGTGCGAGCGGCGCCAGGTCGCCGCTCGCGCCGAGTGAACCGAACTCGGGCACGACCGGGGTGATTCCGGCGTTGAGCAGCTCCAGGATCGCCTGGATTGTCGCGACCCGCACGCCCGAGTGACCAAGGGCCAGCGTCCGCGCTCGCAGCAGCATCATCGCCCGCACGACCTCGCGCTCGACCGGCGGCCCCATCCCCGCCGCATGCGAGCGGACGAGCGAGTGCTGCAGGTCGCTCCAGCGCGCGCGCTCGATTCGGGTGGTCGACAGCGCGCCGAACCCGGTGGAGACGCCGTACACCGCGTCACCCGACTCCGACAGCTCCTGCACCTGACGCCAGCTGTGCTCAACCCGGGCGTATGCCTCCTCGCCAAGCGCCACCCGCGCGTCGGCGCGCGCCACGCGCGCGACCTCCGAGAACCGCAAAGTGCCGTTCCCGAGAATCACCGTCTCCTGCGCCATCTGCTCACCCCTCACCGCGTCGGCGTTCCACCGCCGGCGGCGAGTGCGGCCAGCACCGCCGTCAGCGCTCCGATACCAACCTGACAATCCTCCACGGTCGCCATCTCCCGCTGCGAGTGGCTCGCGCCGGTCGCGCTGCGCACGAACAGCATCGCGGTCGGCACGGCGGCCGCCAGGGCGCCGGCGTCGTGCCCGGCGCCGGTGGCCATCGGCACGTCCTCGATACCGAGTTCGGCGAGCACTCCTACGATCCGCTCGCGCAACTCGTCAGAGAAGTGCACCGCTCCCACCAACGACTCCCGCCGAACGTCGAGCGTGACCTGGTGCGCATCGGCTGCCTCCTTCGCCGCGGCCACGATCCGCTCCACCACGCGTTCGACGGTCTGCGCGTCGCCGGCGCGAGCATCGAGCCACAGCGAGACGCGTCCGGCGACCGAGTTGGTGGAGTTCGGGACGGCTTCGAGCTTGCCGACGGTGGCCAGCGCGTGCTCTTCATCCGCGACGGCGCGGGCGGCCGTGATAGCGGCGGCGCACACTGGCATCGGGTCACGGCGCGCGTTCATCGCGGTGGTGCCGGCGTGGTTCGCCTCGCCGGTCAGCTCGAGGCGCCAGCGCCCATGCGGCAGAATCGCGGTCCCGATCGCGAGCGGCTCGCCGACCTCGGTGAGCAGCGTCCCCTGCTCGATGTGGACCTCGACGAACGCGCCGATCCGCGCCACACTCTGCCCGTCGCGCCCCATCGCGCCCGCGTCCAGCCCGGCGTCCACCAGTGCCTCGCGCAGCGTGACGCCGCCGGCGTCGGTCCGCTCGAGGTTCGCCTCGACGTCCAGACTCCCCAGCATCGCGCGGCTGCCGAAGGTGGGGGTGTCGAAGCGGCCGCCCTCCTCGTCGGCAAACGACACCACCGCCAGTGGTCGCGCCAGGCCCCCTCGTAGCGTCAGCAGATGTGCGGCGACGAATCCCGTCAGCACGCCGAGCGCGCCGTCGAAGCGGCCACCGCTCCGAACGCTGTCGAGGTGGCTGCCAGTGACGATCGCGCCGGTGGCCGGCGTCGCGCTCCACGCCCAGCGGTTGCCGTTGCGATCGACGCTCGGGTGCAGGCCGAGGCGCGTCGCGGTCCGGTCGAACCAGGCGCCGGCGGCGGCGGTCTCCTCCGTCCACATCAACCGCGTCGTCGAACCGTCGGCGTGAAGGCCGATAACGGTGAGCTCGTTGAACAGCTCCTCGAACAACGCGCGCGCACGCAGGGCCTCAGCCTGGGTGAGCCCGGCGGGAGGGGCAGGGCCTGTCGACGCGACGCTCATGGCTGCACGATCGTATTGGCGAGGCGGTCGCGGCTAATACCTCATAACCCGGTCGGGATTTGGTAGATTTGAACACCCGGTTTGAAACCGGGTTCGATTCGATCCTTTCACGAGCGACATCCAGAGGAAAACAGATGCCACCGCACGCCTCGCTGGAAGCTGAGAAGCATGGACACGGCCGGCCGAAGGAGGGTTCGCTGGAGAGTCCCGAGGTGCTCGAGAATGTCCCCGGGCACGTGATCCCGATCATCGAGCACGAGTTCGACGACTTCGACACGGAGGCCGCCAGGTTCCTACGCGGTGATACACCCGAGGACGAGTTCATCAAGTTCCGTCTGCGCCAGGGTGTCTACGGCCAGCGCCAGCCGGACGTTCAGATGGTGCGCGTCAAGTTGCCGATGGGCGGCGTCACCGCGGACCAGTTCGACGCGTTCGCCGAGGCGATCGAGAAGTACGCGCCGTTGCGCAAGGGCCACATCACCACGCGCCAGAACATCCAGGTCCATCACATCCCGCTGCCGACGATGGCGGTCATGATCCGCGAGCTGTCCGACGCCGGTCTCTCCAGCCGCGAGGGCTGCGGCAACACGGTTCGCAACGTCACCGGCGATCCGCGCGCGGGCACGCTCGCGGAAGAGCTGTTCGACATCACACCCTACGCGGGCGCCTACGTCCGTTACTTCGTGCGCCACCCGACCACGCAGATGATGCCGCGCAAGATCAAGACCGCGTTCACGGCGACCGACGCCGACAACGCGATCACGCAGATCCACGACATCGCGTTCACCCCGCGTATCGACGGCGACGTGCGCGGCGTCACGATCCGTGTCGGCGGCGGCACCGCAATCATGCCGCGGCTGGCGCCCGTCCTCTACGAGTTCGTCGAGCTCGACAACGGCGACTACCTGAAGATCGCCGAGGCCGTGCTCCGCATCTTCGACCGCCAGGACTTCCTTCGCGTCAACCGCGCCCGCGCCCGCATCAAGGTGCTGATCGACAAGATCGGGATCGACGCCTTCCGCGAGCTGGTAGAGGCGGAGCTGCAGGGCGACTGGGTGGCGGAGCGCGACTTCTCACTCGACACCATCCTCTACCAGCACGACGAGCAAGCGCACGCCCCGGCCAAGGCGCTCAGCTTCGCCTCCCCCAACGGCGATACGCGTCAGTTCAGCCGCTTCCAGGAGAGCAATGTCCAGCGCCAGCGGCAGGACGGCTTCTCGACCGTCGAGGTCATGGTCCCGCGTGGCGACCTTACGCCCGAGCAGATCCGCGGCTTGGCGCAGATCATGCGCGAGTTCACGAGTGGCTCTGCGCGCACCACCGTCCATCAGAACCTGGTGCTGCGCTGGGTGCGCGACGATTCCGTCTACGAGGTCTGGAAGCGCCTGGTCGAGCTCGACCTGGGCGCACCCGGAGCTGACGAGATCACCGACGTCGTCAGCTGCCCCGGCACGGACTCGTGCAAGCTCGGGATCACCAGCTCGATGGGGCTCAACCGCGCCGTCCAGGAGCGCCTGCTCGAGATGGACATCACCGATCCGCTGACACGCAGGATCCACATCAAAATGAGCGGCTGCCCCAACGGCTGCAGCCAGCACCACCTCGCGACGATTGGCTTCTACGGCGCCTCGATGAAGGTCGGCGAGCACACGATTCCGGCCTACATTCCGCACATCGGCGGGTCCTATGAGAACGGCGCGGTGCGCTTCGGCGACCGGCTCAAGAGCCGTCTGCCGGCCAAGCGCGTTCCGGACGCCGTCGAGCGCTGGATCCGCTTCTACGAGTCAGACCGCGGGCCGGGTGAGGAGTTCAACGCGTTCGCTGCGCGCGTTGGCACGGCTGCGTTCGAGCAGCGCGTAAAGGACCTCTCGATGCCGATCGAGTTCTCCCTGGAGAACATCAACTACTTCATCGACTGGTCGAAGAACCAGCCGTTTCACGTCGAGCGCGGTGAGGGCGAATGCGCCGTATAGGCAGCTTCAACCATTTCGACCGGTATCCTGAACTTCCGTAGTGGCCACCACCACCCCTGATCTTGAGCGCGCCACCGCTCAGGAAGTGCTCGCCTACGGCGTCGAGCATTTCCATCCACGGCTGAAGACCGCCTGCTCCTTCCAGAAGGAGGAGACGGTGCTCGCGCACATGCTGAGCGAGATCACGCCCGAGGCGAAGCTGTTCACGATCGACACCGGTGTGCTGTTCCCGGAGACGCTCGCGACCTGGAAGCGGTTCGAGGAGCGCTTCGGCCTGGACATCGAGGTGATCGACGCGTCGAGCACGGGCGCTCCCTGGACCAAGGACAACTGCTGCGGTCAGGCCAAGGTCGACGGGCTCGAGCAGGCCCTCTCAGGCGTCGAGGCGTGGGTTACGGGAATCCGGCGTGAGCAGTCACCCACGCGCGCGGTGTCGGCCAAGCTCGAGCGCGACTCCAAGCGCGACATCTGGAAGCTGAACCCGCTGGCCGACTGGACCGGCAAGGACGTCTGGGCGTACATCTTCAAACACGACCTGCCATACAACGAACTGCACGACCACGGCTACGATTCGATCGGTTGTGCCCCGTGCACGCTCCCCGGCAGCGGCCGCGACGGTCGCTGGGCGGGAGACGACAAGACCGAGTGCGGAATCCATCTGTAGGCGACCGTGCAAACCGCGACAGTGACTGCCCAGGCTGAACCCGACGTGACCGAAAGCCCCAAATACGAGCTCTCGCACCTGCAGACGCTCGAAGCTGAGTCGATCTTCATCATGCGGGAGGTCGCCGCCCAGTTCGAGCGGCCGGTGCTGCTGTTCAGCGGCGGCAAGGACTCGATCGTGCTGATGCGCCTTGCCGAGAAGGCGTTCCGCCCCGGACGCTTCCCGTTCCCGGTGATGCACGTCGACACCGGTCACAACTTCCCTGAGGTGCTTGGGTTCCGCGACCAGCTCGTCGAGCAGTTGGGAGAGCGTTTGATCGTCGCCAACGTTCAGGACTCGATCGATGCCGGCCGCGCACGCGAGGAGACCGGCCCGCGCGCCTCGCGCAACCGCCTGCAGACCGTGACGCTGTTGGACGCGCTCGCCGAGCACGGCTTCGACGCAGCCTTCGGTGGCGCCCGCCGTGACGAGGAGCGCGCCCGCGCCAAGGAGCGCGTGTTCTCCTTCCGCGATGACTTCGGCCAGTGGGATCCCAAGAACCAGCGGCCCGAGCTGTGGTCGCTCTACAACGGCCGCATCCACAAGGGCGAGCACGTCCGCGTCTTCCCGATCTCGAACTGGACGGAGATGGACGTCTGGCAGTACATCGCCCAGGAGCAGCTCGAGGTCCCCACGATCTACTACGCGCACACGCGCGAGGTGTTCGAGCGCGACCACATGCTCTACGCGCTCAACCCGCATATCCAGTTGATGGACGGCGAGGTCCCGTTCGAGGCCTCGGTCCGCTACCGCACGGTCGGCGACATGACATGTACCGGCGCTGTGCGCTCGACCGCCGTGACGCTGACCGACGTCGTCGCAGAGATCGCTGCCACGCGCATAACCGAGCGCGGCGAGACCCGGGCCGACGACCGCGTGACCGAGGCGGCCATGGAAGACCGCAAGCGCGAGGGCTACTTCTAATCCATGAAGCCCTCCAGTGAGCTGCTGCGGCTCGCCACGGCCGGATCTGTCGACGACGGCAAGTCGACGCTGATCGGGCGGTTGCTGCACGACACCAAGTCGATCCTCGAGGACCAGCTCGAGCACGTCGCCGAGACCTCCGAGCGTCGCGGTGACGGGTATCTCAACCTGGCGCTGCTGACCGATGGCCTGCGTGCCGAGCGCGAGCAGGGGATCACGATCGACGTCGCCTACCGCTATTTCCAGACCGGCGCCGCCGCCGGCGCCGCGGCAATCGCCGGCGTCAACGGCAACGGCGCCGCGACGCTCGATCCGCCCGAGGGCTTCAGAGGCGGGCGCAAGTTCATCATCGCCGACACCCCGGGGCACGAGCAGTACACGCGCAACATGGTCACCGGCGCTTCGACAGCCGACGTCTCGATCGTGCTGATCGACGCCCGCCACGGCGTCAGCGAGCAGACCCGCCGGCACGCCTTCATCGCTTCGCTGCTGCGGATACCGCACATGGTCGTTGCCGTCAACAAGATGGACCTCGTCGACTACGCGGAGGGCGTCTTCGACGAGATCGTCGCCGACTTCACCGATTGGGCGACGCGCCTGGCACTGCCCGACATCCAGTTCATCCCGATCTCGGCGCTGAAGGGCGACAACGTCGTCGAGCGCTCGGCGGAGATGCCCTGGTATCAGGGCTCGTCCCTGCTCTACCACCTTGAGCACGTGGTGATCGCGACCGATCGTGACATGGACGACGTCCGTTTCCCGGTCCAGTGGGTGATCCGGCCGATGAACGATGAGCACCACGACTATCGCGGCTATGCGGGCCAACTCGCCGCCGGCGTGATCCGCCCGGGCAGCGAGGTGGTTGTGCTGCCGAGCGGCCGCCGGACCAAGATCAGGACGATCGACACCTATGACGGTGAGCTCGACGTCGCCTTCCCGACGATGGCGGTGACGCTGCGACTCGAGGACGAGATCGACATCTCGCGCGGCGACATGATCGTCGACGCCGACGAGGCGCCGACCGTTGCGCGCGACTTCGAGGCGATGGTCTGCTGGATGAGCGAGTCGCCGATGCAGCCCGGCGGGCGCTACGTGATCAACCACACGACGCGCTCGGCGCGCGCTGTGATCGACAAGCTCGAGTACCGCGTCGACGTGAATTCGCTCGACCGCGATCCCGACGCGACCGAGCTGCGGCTCAACGAGATCGGCCGCGTCCATCTGCGCAGCAGTACGCCGCTGGTCGTCGATCCGTACTCGCGGAATCGCACGACCGGCAGCTTCATCCTGATCGACGAGTCGACCAACGACACGGTCGGCGCCGGGATGATCCGCTCAGGCCGCTGATTCGCTTCTCCCGCTGATCCGCATCTCCCGCTAGCTTCACGCCGGTGAAGCGGCTGACCGACCTGCTCCCGATCGCGATCGCGGTGGCCGCTGGCGCTGCCGTGACGGCGATCGGGCTCGACACCCGCAGCCTCTGGCTCGACGAGGGCTCGACCTTCGCGATTGCCTCTCAGCACGGTTCCGCGCTGCGGCACGCGGTCGAGCACGACGGCGGCAACATGATCGCCTACTACCTGCTGATGCATGTCGTGATCGCCTGGTTCGGGCACGCGGCGTGGGTGCTGCGGCTGCCGTCGGTGGTGGCGAACGCGGTGACGGGAGGTTTGGTGGCGGCGATCGCCTTGCGTCTTTTCGCCGACAGGCGCCTGGCGTATGCGGCGGGCCTGCTCACCGTGATCAGCCTGCCGCTCGTGTTCTGGGGCCAGGACGCCCGCGGTTATGCGCTGCTGGTGACGTTGAGCGTGGGCTCGTTCCTGGCGCTCGCGGCAATCCTGCAGACGCCCGCACATGACCGGCCGTCCAGGAGTGCGATCTCCGCATACGTGCTGACCACGCTGGCGGCGCTGTACGTCGGCTACGACGTGGCGCTGCTGATCCCGGCGCAAGTGGCGCTGCTGCTCGTCTTCCGGGTACGCGCACGGCTCGTGATCGGCTGCCTGGCGCTGGTGCTCATGCTATGCGTGCCACTACTCGTGCTCGCTGCGCAGCGCGGCTCCGGGCAGCTCTTCTGGGTGATGCCGATCAGCTGGCCGATCGCGCAGCAGGCGGGGGTGACGCTGCTTTCGGCCGGCATGCCACCGAACCTCCATTACACCTCGACCACGCTCGTGACGGAGGCCGTGACAGCTGTGGCCGTCGTAGCTGCGATCGTGCTGGCCGCACGCGCCGCGCTGCCGGCGGGCCGTCGACTGCGGTCCGGGCCGCTGCTGCTGGTCCTTTCCTGGGCGGTGGTGCCGTCGGTGGTCGCGCTCGTGCTGTACGCCGCGGGCGAGCCGATCGAGCTGTCGCGCATCACGATCCTGGTGATGCCGGCTCTGGCACTGTTGCTGGCCTGGATGCTGCTGCAGGCGGGGTTGGCGCCGAGCCTTGGACTGTGGCTGTGTGCTGCGCTGCTGGTGCTGCGCCTCGCGCAGCTGCTGCCCAGCTACGGCGTCTCATCCGAGCCCTGGAACGAGGTGACCGCCTACGTGGTTGCCGCCACACCTGCCGCTCAGCCGGCCTGCGTCGCCTTCTATCCGCAGGACGGGCGCGAGCCATTCGACTACTACCTGCGGGAGCTGGGCCAGCCGCGGGGGAATCCGGCGCCGAGCCTGCGGCCGATCCTGCCGAGTGTCGCCTGGACCCACGTCAGGCCGTTCGTCGAGGTGTACGGCTACGGCACGCTCGATGCGATCCGTGCCCGCCCACCCCGCATCGCGAGAGAATGCCCGCGAGTGTGGCTGATCGGCACCCATGAGGGGCAGGCGCACGGGACCGCTCGATCACGCACGAACCTCACGCGCTACCGGCAGCTGGAACGGGGTTTTGCGCAGCTTTACCCGAACAGCACCCTGCGTACGTTCGGGTGGGCGTCGCCGATTAACGTGAGCCTTTACTACCGCTGAGCTCGGCGCTCACGGGCGCAGCCACATGCCGACGTAGGTCAGCGGCGTCATCACGAGCGTTGCGACCAAGCCGTATGTGAGCGCTCGCCTGTAACCGCGCTCGGTCAGCACCGCCCCGACCGCCATCACGACCGGGAAGGCCAGGATCAGCAGCCGTGGGTTCGGCGGTGTCTTGGCTGAGGTCAGTGCCAGCACGGAGACGCAGATCGTCCACACCCAGGCAGTCAGTGGCATGCGCCGCCGGTGCTCCCAGAGCAGCTTCAGCCCGAAGAACAGGAACGCGGTGCCGAGCAGTCCGAGGATGCCGTTGAGGTCGATTCCGCCCGGGCCGTGACTGCCGACGCCGGAAATGAACATCTGGTGGATCAGCGAGCCGAACACGCGCGGGATCGCGAGCGGGGTGGTCGACTCCGACCACGCGTTGTGTTGCGCCCTGTAATCGGCAAAGGGCGTCCCGGTCCAGAACCACAGGAAGATACCGAAGCCGATCGCACCGATCGGCGCGAGGATCGGTGCGATCAGGGCCCTGCGCGCCTCCCGGTCGTCCCAGCCGCGCGCGCGGATCTCCTGCCATGCGGCGACGGCGCACATCGGGACCGCGGCCAGCGAGACCGGGGCGAGGGCGGTCGTGAATGCGCACAGCAGGCCCGCGCCCAACCAGCGCTTGCGCCGCAGCAGGATCATCGCGCCGGCGACGAGTGAGAGCTGCAAACCCTCGGTGTAGACCATCGAGAACACGACGGTGCCGGGGAAGAAGCACCAGAACAGGATCGCCCGGCGGGCGCGGGCTTCACCCCACCATTCCTCGGCGAGCTGGCCGATCAGGACGGTCGCGACGCAGCCGCTGATCAGCGAGATCGCGATACCGGCGCCGAGGTTGCCGATCTGGGTGACATGGGCGACGAGCCATATCAGCATCGGATACAGCGGCATGAAGCCGAGCGTCTCGTACTGTCCGGCGTGTGGCCAGATCCTGTGGCCATACCAGTGGGCCGCGGTCTGCAGGTACCAGTAGCCGTCCCAATTGGACATCTCGCTGCCGAGCGACGGATGCGTCACGAGCGTCCCGGCGCCGCTGCCGAGCCCCGTGTGAGGCGCCCCGATCCGGACCACTGCGATCGCGATCGCCGCGATCGCCAGGAACAGCAAGCGCGACGCCAGGTAGAGATAGAGCGTGTAGCGGACCCTTGACGCGCTGGTCAGGCTGGCCTTGATCGCCTCCATGTTCCAGCGGCGCGATTGGCCCGGATGCGCCTCCGGAAGCGTGGTCACGCGGGGAATATTAGGACGGGCGCGGGGGGAGTCGTCGGCATATCGCAGCACGAACGTTCTAAAGTCCCCCGCCGCATGTTCACGAAGATCCTGATCGCGAACCGTGGCGAGATCGCGGTGCGCATCATCCGCGCGTGCGAGGAGCTGGGGGTCTCGACGGTCGCGGTCTATTCGGAGCTCGATCGTGACGCGGCGCATGTCAGGCGGGCCGATGAGGCGTTCCTGTTGGGGCCGGGTCCTGCGGCGAAGAGTTACCTGAATGTGGAGAGGCTGCTGGATGCTGTTGAGCGCTCCGGTGCGGAGGCGGTGCATCCGGGTTATGGGTTCCTCGCGGAGAACGCCGGGTTCGCGGCGATGCTGGAGGAGCGCGGGATCACGTTCATCGGCCCTTCCGCATCGGCGATCGAGGCGATGGGTTCGAAGACGCGTGCGCGTGAGTTGATGGCCGGGGCGGGGGTGCCGATCGTGCCGGGCACGACCTCGCCGGTCGCGACCGTGGAGGACGCGCGGGCGATCATCGATGAGCAGATCGGCTACCCAGTGGCGGTCAAGGCTGCCGGTGGCGGCGGCGGTAAGGGCTTCCGGGTCGCGTTGAGCGAGGCGGAGCTCGAGGATGCGTTTGAGGGTGCGGCGCGAGAGGGTGAGAAGTTCTTCTCCGATCCGACGGTGTATCTGGAGCGTTATCTCCCGGACCCGCGGCATGTGGAGGTGCAGATCCTGGCCGATAAGCACGGTCACGTGATCCATCTGGGGGAGCGGGACTGCTCTTTGCAGCGCCGGCATCAGAAGCTGATCGAGGAGGCCCCGGCCCCGGCGGTCTCCCCGGAGCTACGGGAGCGGATCGGCCGGATCGGCAAAGACGCCGCGCTGGCGGTCAACTATTCGGGGGCGGGGACGATCGAGGGGCTTCTGCAGGACGGCGAGTACTTCTTCTTGGAGATGAACACCCGCGTGCAGGTCGAGCACTGCGTGACGGAGATGGTGACCGGGGTCGACATCGTCAAGGAGGGCATCCGGGTGGCGGCAGGGGAGCCGTTGTCGATCTTTCAGGAGGATGTGGTGTTGCGCGGTCATGCGATCGAGTGCCGCATCAACGCCGAGGACGCCTCGAAGAACTTCGCGCCCGCGCCGGGCCGGATCGGCGCCTACCGCGAGCCGGCCGGGCCAGGTGTGCGCGTCGACTCCGGGGTCGGCCCCGGTTCTAACGTCAGCCCGATGTATGACCCGATGATCGCGAAGCTGATCGTCTGGGACACCGATCGTGAGGCCGCGACGCGCCGGATGGTGCGGGCGCTTTCAGAGTATGAGATCGGCGAGCTCAAGACGCTCTTGCCGTTCCATACCGCGATCCTTCAGACCGAGCAGTGGGCCCGTGCCGAGACGTGCCGTGACCTGATCGAGGATCGTGCGTGGCTCAAGACGCTCGCGTTCGGAAAAGCGGAGAAGCCGGCCGAGGGCGAGGCGCCGAAGCTCGAGCATGAGTACACGGTGGAGGTTTCCGGCAAGCGCTTCGAGGTCAAGGTCTCAGGTCCCGCCGCCACCGGGGCGGGCGGGGCTCAGTCCGGTGGCGCGGCTACAGGTGCTGGCACCGACGGCGCCGCCCCTCGGCAGGCGCCCAGGCGCTCCGCCCGAGCGGCCCCCGGTGCCAATGGGCACAGCGGCGACACACTGACCTCACCACTGCAGGGCACCGTCTTCAAGGTCGCGGTCGAACAGGGCCAGACGGTGCAGGAGGGCGCGCTGATCTGCGTGATCGAGGCAATGAAGATGGAGAACGAGATCACCGCCCACAAGTCAGGCGTGATCGTGCAACTGTCGGTCGCCGTGGGTGCCGCTGTGTCCACCGGTGACGCGCTCGCCGTGATCTCCTCTGAGTGATTGCGCGCGCTCGCCGTTCATGAAGACGTGATCGTCGTCGTCTCCGGCGTCTGGCAGACGACGTGCACGGCCGTGCGTTCGGGTGACGAAGGCTTCGTGATCGACTCGCCGATCTTGCCGGACGAGCTCGACGCGCTCCCGGCGCTGTTCGAGCAGGCGGGCTTCCCGGTCAGCGGCCTGCTCGCTACGCACGGTGACTGGGACCACCTACTCGGCAAACTCGCCTTCCCCGAGCGTTCGCTTGGAGTTGGGGAGAGCACCGCGAAGCGGTTGAGCACTGAGCTCGGTGAGCCGCAGCGGCGGCTGCGGGAGTTCGACGCCGACTGGTATGTCGAGGGGCGTCGGCGGCTTGGCCTCGGGGAGATCCAGGCGCTCCCGACGCCCGGGCGGATCTCGATTGGATCGAAGACCGTGAACGAGCTCGAGGTCCACCCCGTCGCGGGCCACACCGGCGACGGCGTCGCCTTCTGGGTTCCGTGGGCGGAGACACTGATCTGCGGCGACTATCTCTCGCCGGTGGAGATCCCGATGATCTCGCAGGAGAGCGGCGGCTCATTCGAGGCGTACCGGGAGACGCTCTTCCGTCTCTCGCCGCTTGTGAACCGCTCAGCGACCGTGGTCCCCGGACACGGAGCTCCGCTCACGAACGAGCGCGCCCTCGAGATCCTCGCCGAGGACCTCGCGTATCTGAACGGCCTCACGGCAGGAGCGGACGTGATGCTTCCGGATGGGCGGCGCTCCGCCACCCAGAAGCGCGTTCACGAGCGCAACCTCGCGTCGCTTTAGTGCCATCAAGGCTCTAGATCTGTCGGCGCGGCGACCGCTTCGGACGCGGCCGCGTGGTCGCGCCCCGCGATCGTGAAGCGCGGGACGAGGACGTGCGCCACCGGCCCGATCGAGATGGCATACAGGACCGTCCCGATGCCGACGGTGCCGCCGAGCGCCCATCCGCAGGCGAGCACCGTCAGCTCTATGCATGTGCGAACGACCCGGATCGAATGACCGCGGGCGGCCCAACCGATCATCAGGCCGTCACGCGGCCCCGGTCCCAGTCCGGCGCCGATGTAGGCGCCGGTCGCGACCCCGTTGAGGAAAACCCCGCCGACCATGAGCATGTACCGCAGCAGTAGCCCGTCTGGGGCGGGGAAGACCACGAGCATCAGATCGATCACGGGGCCGATGACCAGCGCATTGCTGACCGTGCCGAGGCCGGGACGCTGGCGCAGCGGCAGCCACAGCATTAGCACGGCGGCCCCGACGATCAGCGCCCAGGTCCCGACGCCCAGCCCGATGCGGCGCGAGAGCCCCTGGTGAAACACGTCCCAAGGGTCGACGCCGAGCCCGCCGAGCAGCATCATCGCGTCGCTGACGCCGTACAGCACCAGTCCGGCGTAGAGCTGGGTCAGCCTGCGGATGCGGGGCGGGTCAGGAGACGTCGATCAGCTTCGCCGCTTCACGCAGCGACTTGACTTCCGCGTCGGGCTTCTTCTGACTGGCCTCGAGTACTTCGCCGTGGCGGTTGACCCAGATCACCGGGATCCGCTTCTTGATGCACGGCTCGATGTCGTGGTAGTAGCTCGCGGCGACATGAACCCAGCCCTTCTTGCCGCCGATCCGGCGCTCGCACTCGGTGAAGTGCGCGGGATCCGGTTTGTAGGAGCGGACCTGCTGGGCGGTGACGACCAGGTCGAAGTCCAGCGGGATGTGTCGCCGCGTCAGCCCCAGGAGCTTGTCGTCGATGTTGGAGATCAGCCCGAGACTGTGCTTCTTGGCGAGCTTCTGGAGCACCGGGTTGGTCTCCTTGAACGCCGGCCAGCGCTGCACCGAATCGGGCAGGAAGCCCGAGCGCGACGGCTCCAGGGGCCAGCCGACATCCTTTGCGATCTGGACGGCCGTGCGGCGCAGCACCTCGGCATAGAGCTCGTACGAGCCCGCCTGGATCTGCTGCTGGACCGAGTGGAAGAGCGGGATGATCTCGGCCGGATCGAGCGTGAAGCCGTCGCGTTCAGCCTCGCGGGTGAATGCGTCGACTGCGCCGGCCTCCCAGTCGATCAGGGTCCCGTAAACGTCGAAGGTGACGAAATTGATCTGCTTGGGAATGGCCATGGAGCGGCCATGATGCCATTTTTGAGGCGTGGCGGCTGTGCTCACGGCTTTCCCGTAGATTGCGGGGTATGGACCTGCTCGAATATCAGGGAAAGCTTTTGTTCGCCCGTCATGGCGTCCCGGTGCCTCAGGGCTTGCCCGCGCGCACAGTGGAGGAGGCGGTGGCGGCCGCGGAGGAAATCGGCTATCCGTGCGCGGTCAAGGCGCAGGTACAGATCGGTGGTCGCGGCAAGCTTGGCGGCATCAAGATCGCCAACGACAGGGACGAGGCGCGCCAGTATGCGGACGCGATCCTCGGCATGGACATCCGCGGGCTGACGGTCTATGAGCTCTGGATCGAGGGCGCCTCGGAGATCGCGTCGGAGTACTACGCGTCGGTCGTCTTCGACCGCAGCGCCAAGGCGCCGCTGGTGCTGCTCTCGACCAGGGGCGGCATGGACATTGAGGCCGTGGCGGCGGAGGACCCCGATGCGCTTGCGCGTCTGCACGTCGACCCGCTGCTCGGCTTTCAGGACTTTCATGGGCGCCGGCTCGCCTACGAGGCCGGGGTCGACGCCGATGTCGTGCGTCCGATCGGTGCGCTGCTCACGAAGCTGTACAACGCGTTCGTCGCCGAGGAGGCGACGCTGGTCGAGGTCAACCCGCTGATCGTCACGCCTGAGCGCCAGGTCAAGGCGCTCGACGCGAAGGTCACGCTCGACAACAACTCATTGTTCCGCCACCCCGACAACGCGGAGCTGCGCGACCTCTCCGCCGAGGATCCGCAGGAGCGGATGGCGCACGAGCGCGGCCTCACCTACGTCAAGCTCGACGGCAACATCGGCGTCCTCGGCAACGGCGCCGGGCTCGTGATGTCGACGCTCGATGTCGTCAAGGGCGCCGGCGGGGAGCCCGCGAACTTCCTCGACGCGGGCGGCGGTTCCAAGTCGGACGCGATCGTCAGCGCCGTCGAGGTGATCCTCTCGGATCCGAAGGTGACGGCCGTGCTGTTCAACATCTTCGGCGGTATCACCCGCTGTGACGAGGTCGCCCGCGGCTTGATCGAGGCGTTCGACCTGATCAAGCCACAGGTCCCGTTTGTGGTACGGCTCGACGGCACCAATGACAAGGAGGGTCGTGCGCTGCTGGCTGAGGCCAACCTGCCCGGTGTGTATGCGGAGGCGACGATGGACGGCGCCGCCCAGAAGGTCGTCGAACTCGCAGCCGCAGCCCAACCGACGTCCCCGCGATGAGCATCCTCGTCGACGAGCACACGCGCCTGGTCACGACCGGCATCACCGGCGCAGAGGGCACTTTCCACACGCTGCGCAACCGTGACTACGGCACCAGCGTCGTCGCCGGCGTCACCCCCGGCAAAGGCGGTCAGAACGTCAACGGCATCCCGGTCTTCAACACGATCCACGAGGCTGTCGACAAGCAGGGCGCTAACACGGCGATGATCTTCGTGCCGCCGCGGTTCGCCGCCGACTCGATCCTCGAGGCGGAGGACGCCGGGATCGAGCTGATCATCGCGATCACCGAGGGAATCCCCGCCCATGACGAGCTGCGCGCGTTCCAGATAATCAAGAAGAATGGGCGCTCCCGCCTGATCGGGCCGAACTGCCCGGGCATCCTCTCGCCCGGCAAGGCGAACGTCGGCATCATTCCCGCAGCGTTCTTCAAGGAGGGCAACGTCGGCGTGGTCTCACGCTCGGGCACGCTCACCTACCAGGTGGGCAACGAGCTCGCGCAGCAGGGGTTCGGCAACTCGACGATCGTCGGGATCGGCGGCGACCCCGTGCCGGGCACCGACTTCATCGACGTGCTCGGGCTGTTCCAGGACGACCCGCAGACCGAGCTGATCGTGATGTGCGGTGAGATCGGCGGCGACGCCGAGGAGCGCGCGGCCGACTTCATCGGCGAGCATGTCACCAAGCCTGTCGTCGGTTACATCGCCGGCTTCACCGCACCCCCCGGCAAGCAGATGGGGCATGCCGGCGCGATCGTTTCCGGCTCCTCCGGCGGGGCCGCGGCGAAGGCTGCCGCGCTGGAGGCGAAGGGTGTCGAGGTCGGCCGCACACCCACACAGGTGGCCGAGATCGCGATGGCTAAGCTGAGGCCATGACCCCGGCCAGCGCCACGACCTCCGCCAAGGCGATCTCGTTCGCGCGCGGGGCACCGTCGCTCGACATCGTCGACGTCGAGGGACTGAAAGCAGCCGCGCACGCTGCCTTCACGGCCGACCCCGGCGGCCTCACCGCCTATGGCACCTCAGTCGGCTACCTACCGCTGCGCGAGTGGATTGCCGACAAGCACGGGGTCGCGCCGGAGAACGTGATCGTCACAAACGGCTCCATGCAGGCCGACGCGTTCCTGTTCGACTCACTCCTCAGCGAGGGTGACACCGTGATCGTCGAGCAGCCGACGTACGACCGCACCCTGCTGTCACTGCGTAACCGCGGCGCCGACATACGGATGATCGAGCTCGAGTCTGACGGCATTGACGTGGCGGCGCTCGAGCGTGTGCTGCTCGCAGGGGCGCGGCCGAAGCTCGCCCACATCATCCCCAACTTCCAGAATCCCGCTGGGCACACGCTCTCACTCGCCAAGCGCGAGCGCCTGCTCGAGCTCAGCCGCGAGCACGGCTTCGTCGTGTTTGAGGACGACCCCTACGTGGAGTTGCGATTCAGCGGTGAGCGGCTCCCGACGATGGTCTCGATCGATCCGGAGAACGTCGTCTACGCGTCGTCGTTCTCCAAAACCGTCGCGCCCGGCATACGGGTCGGCTATCTGGTTGGACCTCGCCCCGTGATCGCCCGGATCGAGAAGCTCGCGACCAGCGCCTATATCTCGCCGAATATGGTCGCTCAGGGAATCGTGAATCAGTTCGCCCGCTCGGGAGCGCTCGACAGGTCGATCGAGACGGTCAAGGCCGCTCTGCACGAGCGCGTCGATGCGCTTTCAGCGGCGCTGCGGCGTGAGCTGCCCGAGGCTCGGTTCCTCGCGCCGGAGGGCGGCTACTTCATGTGGGTCGAGCTGCCGCGAGGCACGGATGTTGGCGCGCTGTTCACCGCCGCCGCCGAGCGCGGGGTCCAGTTCGTCAAGGGCAGCGACTTCGTGCTCGAGGGTTACGAGTCCTCGCTCCGTCTCGCCTACTCTGGTGTGACCCCCGCGGAGATCGAGGAGGGCGTGTCGCGCCTGGCCGACGCCTACCGCGCGGTCACCTCGGCGACCGCCGACGTCGCCTGATCCTGCGGGCGACCAATGGTCATTGCGGGCGCGAGTGGTCGCGCGCCGCATGACCAGGTCCGGCTTCGTAGTGGAGTGTGGTTCACTCGATGCCATGGGGCAGCCGCTCGGTCATACGCACCGTGCGCTGATCACAGGCGTCGCGGGGTTCATCGGCTCACACCTGGCTGAGGCGCTGCTGGCTGACGGGGTCGCAGTTTCGGGGATCGACTGCTTCACGGACAACTACGGTCGCGCGCAGAAGGTCCGCAACGCCCGCGCGCTGACCGACTGGGATTCCTTCGGCTTTGTGCGGGGCGACCTGTCGACGACCGACCTCGGAGCCCTGGTCCAGGATTCGGATGTCGTTTATCACCTGGCCGCGGAGCCCGGCGTGCGGAGCAGCTGGGGCGACCGCTACGAGCAATATGTCCGCAACAACCTTGTGGCCACGCAGCAACTGCTCGAGGCGGTTCGTACACGGGCGCCCGGTGCGCGGTTCGTCTACGCGTCTTCCTCCTCGGTCTACGGCGACGCCGATATCAGACCTACGCCCGAGGACGCCGTGCTGCGCCCGCGCTCGCCGTATGGCCAGACCAAGGCGGCCATGGAGTCTCTCTGCCGGGTCTACCACGACACCTTTGGCTTGGACGTCGTCGGCCTCCGGTATTTCACCGTCTACGGTCCGCGGCAGCGGCCGGACATGGCGTTCAACAGACTCTGCTCCGCGGCGCTCAGAGGAACTGAATTCACGGTCTTCGGAGATGGGGCCCAGACGCGCGACTTCTCGTACGTCAGTGACATCGTGGCGGCGACGCGGGCCGCCGCGTCCGCGCCGCTGGCGGCTGATCGCCTGTTCAATCTGGGCGGTGGGTCTCCCGCGTCGCTTCGGGAAGCGATCGAGGTGGTCCAAGAACTATCCGGGGGAAACCTTCGGATCTCCTATCAGCCCAGCGAGTGGGGCGACGTTCGCGACACCGCCGCCGACACGAGCCGTGCCAGGTCTGTGCTCGGGTTTGCGCCCTGCGTAGGGCTTCGAGCCGGCCTTGAGCGTGAGTTCGAGTGGATCGCGACCAACAGCCGGGAAAGCCTGGCCTTGCGATGATTTCCGTGATCGTGCCGTCGTACAACGAGGGCGAGAGCCTCCCGCAGCTGCTTGACGAGATCAGAGAGGCACTCGCACCAACGTTCGAGGACTTCGAGGTCATCGTCGTCGACGACGGCAGCACCGACGATACCCAGCAGGTACTCGCTCCGTGGGCGGCTGACTCGACGACATGTGTACGCGTCCTGGAGCTGCGGCGGAACTTCGGCCGTACCCCCGCGATCATGGCCGGAGTGAACGTCGCCAGAGGCGACGTGATCGTCACCATCGACGCGGATCTACAGGACGTTCCAGCGGAGATACCGAAGCTGTTGGAACAGATCGACGCCGGGTACGACGTCGTCTCCGGCTGGAAGCAGGATCGCCAAGACCCGTTCGTAAAGCGTCAGAGCTCGAAGTTCTTCAACTCGATGGTGAACCGCATGACGATCGCGAAGCTGCACGATCATGGGTGCGGGTTGAAGGCATTCCGGGCAGAGGCGATCAGGTCTCTCAACCTGTATGGCGGCCTCTTTCGCTTCGTCGTCCCGCTGCTGGAGTCGACCGGCTTCCGCGCGACCGAGGTACGCGTGCAACATCGCGCCAGACGTTACGGTCGATCGAAGATCGGCGCGTCCCGTTTCGTCCGCGGCGGGTTCGATTTCGTGACCGTCCTGTTCGTGACTCGCTTCCGCGAGAGCCCGCTCCACTTCTTCGGTTACACGGGACTGCTGCTTGCCCTGGCGGGTGGCCTGCTCGGCGTGTACCTGGCGATCTACAAGTTTGTCGGGCACCACGCGATCGGCGGTCACCCCCTGCTGTTCCTAGCGGGAGTGCTTGTGATCGTGGGCGTACAGATAACGATCACGGGCGTGATTGGCGAGCAGATCAACTCCATGCGGCTCGCCAGCGACAGGTCCGCCGCTGTCCGGAGCTGGAGCGGCGCTGAGGAGGAGTAGGTCGTCAGTCGCTAGCGGCCGTAGCGACCCTGGCCGAGCACCAGCTGCTCCGGCAGGGCGATTCGCTGCGGCGGTGACGGGTCGGCCGTGACCGAGACCGTCTCGGCCACGCTGATCGTCACGGTCGCGGGACCGCCGGGGCCCGTGACGGTGATCTCCGTGTCGTCCTTGGCGGTGATCTCGCCGCTGAGGCCGGGCGCGATCCCGCTGCGCTTGAGGTAGTGGAGGATGTCCTCGGCCTCGTTCTCGAGCCGCAGGACCGTGACCTGGGCGCCGATCGCGCAGTCGGCGAGCGGCACGCCGTCGACGCGCTCCCCGACACGGATCGGATGACCGTGCGGACAGGTGAGCGCATCGCCGACGCTGCTGCGGACGTACGCCTCGAAGCGGGGTGTCATCGCGTGCTCGAGGTGCTCGGCCTCCTCATGCACCTCGTCCCACGGCACGCCGACCTCATCTGTCAGGAAGCGCTCGATCATGCGGTGACGACTGACGATCCGCTCGGCGTCGGCGCGACCAGACTCGGTGAAGCTGATCGAGCGGTCGGAATCGCGGTTGATGTAGCCGTCGCGCTCGAGTCTGCCGACCATCTCCGACACCGTCGGCGCCGACAGGCGCATCGCCCGGGAGAGGTTCGCCGCCGTCATCGGCAGTCCCGCTTCGAACAGCCAGAAGAGCGTCTGGAGATACTCCTCCTCGGCGTCGGTCGCGTGCGGCGGCGCGGGCGGGACCGACGCTGATGCCTGGGATGCCATGGGCTGCTGATCGTAGTCCCTATTAGGATCAACGCCGATGTTGCCCCTGCAACCGCCGATCGAACCGCAGCTGGCCCGCGGCAAACCGGAGCTGCCAGTCGGTGAAGAGTGGGCCTACGAGCCCAAGTACGACGGCTTCCGTGCGCTCGCCTTCGTCGACGGCGAGCAGCTGCTGCTGCAGTCGCGCGGGACCAAGCCACTCCAGCGCTACTTCCCCGAGCTTCGCTTCCCCGTCGGCCGGTACGTGCTCGACGGTGAGATCGTGATCGACGCCGATCCGGGCTCTGGCGAGCCCGAGGACTTCGACGCGCTCTCCCAGCGAATCCACCCTGCCGCGTCGCGTATAGAGCTGCTCGCGCAGCAGACGCCGGCGCGATATATCGCCTTCGACCTGCTCGCCCTCGACGACGATGTGCTGCTCGGGCTCCCGTTCGCCGAGCGCCGCCGCCGGCTCGAGCTGCTCGAGTTACCGGGGATTGCGCTCGCTCCGGTCGCGCACACTGCGGCCGACGCGGAGTCGTGGCTGCGCCTGGCGGAGGGTGTCGTCGCTAAGGATCTGACCGCCGCCTACGCCCCCGGTAAGCGCACCACCATGGTCAAGGTCAAGCGCACACGCACGCTCGACGCGGTCGTCGCCGGCTACCGCCCTGGCAAGGAGGCCGGCACCGTCGGCTCGCTGATCCTTGGCCTCTACGATCAGGGCGGCGAGCTGCGGGTCGTCGGCCACTGCTCCGGCATCAAGCCGGCGGAGAAGCGGGCTCTGCGGGAGCGTCTGGTCCCGTACGAGACCGGGGCCCGCGGCCACGGCGACGCGAGCCGCTGGAAGAGCGAGAAGGAGCTCGAATGGATCGAGCTACGGCCCGAGCTGGTCGTCGAGGTCAGCTTCGACCAATCGAGCGGCGGCCGCATCCGCCACGGCACCAAGCTACTGCGCTGGCGAGACGACAAGCCCCCGCGCGACTGCACGCTCGACCAGATGCAGGCTTAGTCGGGCTTTGCTCTGCTCGGCTGCACCCGCTTGGGCTCGCCGGGCTGCTTGGGGAACTGCGGTGGCCATGCGCCGTCGCCCAGCCCTGCCTGTTCGTCGCGCTCGACGAGCTCGAGCAGACCCGCCAGCGAGCCCGCATGGGCGTCGATCGCCGCGCTGGGATCGCCCTTCGCCCGCAGTCGCGCGGGGACGGTGTCGATCCGCAGCTCCTCGGGCTCGACGTCCGCGACCTCGTCCCAGTCGAGCGGGGTCGACACACGCGCATCGGGTGTCGGCCGCACACTGTAGGCCGAGGCCACGGTGCGGTCGCGCGCGTTCTGGTTGTAGTCGATGAAGACCCCGTGCCGCTCCTCCTTCCACCACTTGCTGGTGGCGTCCTCGGGCATGCGGCGCTCGACCTCGCGGGCCAGAGCCAGCGCTGCCCTGCGTACGACCGTGAAGTCGTGCTCCGGCTCGATGCGGACGTTGATATGGATCCCACGCGAGCCGCTGGTCTTCGGAAAGCCGGTGAGGCCGCGCTCCCGCAGCACCTCACCCGCGCAGAGCGCGACGCGGCGGACGTCGGCGAAGCTCGCCTCCGGTGTCGGGTCGAGGTCGACCCGCAGCTCGTCCGGGTGGTCGAGATCGGGCGCGCGTACGGGCCATGGGTTCCAGTCGATCACACCGAGGTTCACGCCCCAGATCAGGTGTGCGGCATCGTTGGGCAGGAGCTCGCGCGCCGTGCGGCCGCTCGGGAAGGAGATCGTCGCCGTCTCGATCCATTCCGGCGCCGTTTCCGGCACACGCTTCTGGAAGAACGGCTCCTTGTCGGCGCCGTTGACGAACCGCTTCAGCACGGTGGGCCGGTTGCGCAGATGGTTCAGCGCGGCGTCGGCCACTTCGAGGTAGTAGTTCACGAGGTCGAGCTTGGTTACCCCGAGCTCCGGGAAGAAGACCTTCCCCGGGTTCGAGACGCGGAGCTCGTGACCTGCGACTTCGATCGTCGTGTGCTCGGCCATCTGTGCCTGACAGGATGCCGCCCATGGCAAGTCACGTCGCAATTGGCGTCCCAACCGAGGTGCTGATCGCGCCTGAGGACTTCAGCAGGGCGTTCACGGCTCGGTCGGTCGCGGAGGCGCTGTGGCGCGGGCTGGCTGCCAGCGGGCAGCCGGCCCGGGTGTCACCGGACGTCGACGGAGGCGGGCAGGCCCCGCCAGTGCCCGAGATCCGCGCCGCCCGCGCGGTGATCACCGGCATGGGTTGCCTGGACCGCCACGGCCTCACGGGCACCCTCCTGTCCGAGGTGGCGACCAGCGCCCGCCAGTCGGGCGTGCCCTGTCATGCCGTCGTCGGCTCCAATCGACTCGACCTGTTCGAGCTGCGCATCCTCGACCTGCAGTTCGTGCTCGAGGCGTCAACGCTCGCCGCGATCGAGGCCGCCGGCGCCGCGATCGGCGTCGCGATCCGCTCTGACACGGCTCGCGGCGCCTGACGACTCAGTGTCACGACACTTCAGTGTGCGAAGGCCTTCAGCGGGCCTCGCGTGGTGTGCGGCAGCGGCCCGTCGAGCGACTCGAGCGCGTCGGTCTCCTCTTTGATGTGCTCGAGCAGCAGGTCAGCCATGTCGAGCGTCATGCCGGCGCGCACGACGATGCGCAGCACGTTCAGGTCCTCGCGGTTCTCCGGGAACGTGTATGCGGGGATGAGCCAGCCGCGCTGGCGCATGTGGGCGGAGACGTCGTAAACCGAGTAGTTGGTGACGTCGTCGTTGAGCGTGAATGCGAACACGGGCAGCTCGTCGCCCTTGGTCAGCAGGCGGTAGGGGCCGAGTTCGGCGATCCCGGATGAGAGCCGCAGGGCGACGTCCTGCGCGTTCTGCAACACCCGCCGGTAGCCCTGGTGGCCGAGGCTGGTGAACATGAAGTACTGGGCGATCACCTCGCTGCCCGGTCGCGAGAAGTTGAGCGCGAACGTCGGCATGTTCCCGCCGAGGTAGTTGACATTGAAGATCAGGTCCTTGGGCAGCGCCTCCTGGTCGCGCCAGATCGCCCAGCCGACGCCGGGGTACACGAGCCCGTACTTGTGGCCCGAGGCGTTGATCGACTGCACGCGGCGGATCCGGAAGTCCCACTCGAGATCGGGTTGTAGGAACGGTGCGACGAACCCGCCCGAGGCGGCGTCGACGTGCAGCGGCACGTCGAGCCCGGTGCGCGCCTGCAGGTCGTCGAGTGCGCCGGCGATCTCCTTGATCGGCTCGTAGCTGCCGTCGAAGGTCGAGCCGAGCACGCCAACGACTCCGATCGTGTTCTCGTCACAGCGGGCCACGGCCTCGTCGGCGCTGAGGTGAAAGCGGTCGCCTTCCATCGGCACCAGGCGCGGCTCAACGTCCCAGTAGCGCATGAACTTCTCCCAGCAAACCTGGACGTTGGTGCCCGTCACGAGGTTGGGGCGATCGACCGGCTTGCCGGCTGCTCGTACGCGCTCACGCCAGCGCCACTTCAGCGCGAGACCGGCCAGCATCGCCGCCTCGCTCGAGCCGGTGGTCGAGCAGCCGGTCGCGTGCTCGCATTCATCGGCATGCCAGAGCTCGGCGATGATGTTGACGCAGCGCGCTTCGAGCTCCGCCGTCTGCGGGTACTCGTCCTTGTCGATCATGTTCTTGTCGGCGGTGTCGTCCATCATCCGCGCCGCCATCGACGGCATCCAGGTGGTTACGAAGGTCGCCAGGTTCAGCCGCGCCTGACCGTCGAGCAGCAGCTCGTTGGTGAGCATCTCGTAAGTCATCTGCTCGCCCAGCCCGTGATCAAGCAGGCATCCCAGCGGTAGTTGTGCCCCCTCGTCGCCGTGATGAACCGCAGCGGCCGTCTGCGGCCGGTGCCTGCCATGGGCCCGATGTCTTGAAAGCGCCATTTCCTGCTCCTTACGAGGTTGAGCCTGCGTCGCCTGAGTCGGTTTGGGTGCCGGCGTGGATCGCGGCGAGGAAGCGGTCGAACTCCGGCCGGTCACGGCCGGGGTAGAACGGGTCGTTGCCATCGCGCAGCATTGCAGCCACCCTTTCCAGGTCGTAAAGCAGCGCCAGCTTGCCCGGCGGATCGTCCCACTCGCCGCTGTCGTAGCGCTCCACCCAGGCGGCGAGCGCCGCCAGCGCCTCGACCTGGATCGGGTTCTCCCACCACCGGCCGCGCACCGGCAGCGTGTAGCGCTCCCGCAACCGGCAGACGTCAAGCCACAGGTCCTCGAACCACTCGCGGCAGAGTTGTGAATCTTCGACGGGCGGTCTCATGCTGCGTCGGGCGGTGGTCTCATGCCGCGGCGGCCAGCCGTCGTAGCCGCCGGTTGGCGAACCAGGTTCGCAACCGCACGCGCACCGGCGCGAGGCGCCCGTACAGCAGCAGCGCGTGCCCCTCGGGCAGTTGCCGGAGCGCCTCTGGGGAGATCAGCGGCGTACGCCGGCGCCCGTATGAGCGCGTCGTTCCGCCGCGGCCGCTCGTCCGCGTCAGCTCGCGCTGCTCCTGCTCACCGACCAGCCCGGAGAAGTAGCGCAGGGTCTCGAGGTCGGCGACACCGGGCAATAGCATGCGCGCGCGGTGGCTGTTGACGACGGTCTCGGCCTGTTGCCGGTAACGGCTGCGGGCCTGCGCGAGATCGTGGAAGATCGAGATCAGCTGGATGTTGTGGCTCGGGGCTGTCGAGGCGATCTCGGCCAGGTTCGGGAGCGGCGCGACATTGCCGGCCTCGTCGAGGCAGACGAGCAGAGGCTGCTCGAGTCGCCCGCCATGGCTGTTCGCGAGCGCATAGGCCGTGTCGATGACCTCGGACAGCAGCGCCAGGAAGATCGGGCGCAACAGCTTCGATGCCTTGGCGTCACCGATCAGGTAGAGCGTCGAGTTGGCGGCGAGCAAGCGCTCGGCCGTGATCTCGCAGCCGTGCGCCGATCGGGCGACGCGCGTGAACCGGTAGGCGCGCAGCAGTGCCTGCGCCGTCGCCTCGATCGAGCTGCGGGTCCGGTCGGCCTGCGCCTCGAACGCGCGCACGGCCTCGTACGCGGCGCGCGCATCGAGCTGGTCCTGTTCGGTCGGGGCGCGCGCGAGCAAACCGTCCAGCGCGGCGTCGAGTGCACGCGTGCCCTGCCCGTACGTCCACGCCACGACCTGCTCGATGCTGCCGCCTGTCTGTGCCGCCGCGTACAGCAGCGGTGCCAGCCGCTGCTCGGCGGCGATCGCCCAGAAGTCCCCACCCTCGACACCGCGCTGATCCAGCTCACCGGCCGACGCCAGCCGCCAGGCGACCTCGAGCGCTCCATCCCAGGTCGCGGCTCCGCGCAGCGGCGACCAGGTGTGGCCCGCGACGCCCGAGAGCTCAAAGGGGTCGAACACGAACACCGCCCCGAGCTGGCGACGGCGCGCCAAGGTCGCTGAGAGCAGGTCGGTCTTGATCGATGAGGCGACCGCCGGCCCCTGCCATTCGAGCAGCGCCGGGATCGCCAGGCCCGCTGACTTCCCCGACTGTGGCGGCCCGAACGCGACCAGCGCGTGCCTGTGCTCGGCGCGCAGCAGGCGTCCACCGTGGTATCCCAAGGCCAGCCGGCCCGCTGGCCGGCCGGCGCTGCCGACGCGCCTGACCAGAACCGCCAGCTCACGCCGCGACGCCCAGCGCGCGCCGGTGTCATCACCACGCTGCCCTGAGCGCGCGCGCGTGGACGCGAACAGCACCGCCGCCAGCGTCAGCGCGATCAGGGGCACGAGTTCACCGTGCATCGATCCGCATGCCCGTATCCGTGTTGGTCAGCTGCTGCTCGAGCCGCGAGCGGTAGTGCTGAACCACGAAGGAACGCGAGCCGACGCGCCACAGCGCCTGTCCGGGCGTGAGCTGCGTCAGCAGTTGCGCCTCGGTGACCGATAGCCCGAGCAGCTCGCGCGTGAGTCGTATCTGACTCTCGTCCTGGTGGTAGATGATTCGCGTGGAGGCATCCGCGATCAGCCCCTCGGCGATGCGGGCGGCACGTGAGCCGGCATCGCCGGCTGCCTGCAGGTCCCCGAGCTTGTGCAGCACGACGAGGTTCAACACGCCGAATTGCCGTGCGAGCTTGAAGTTCGACTGGAACCACTCGCCGAGGCCGGTGTGTTGGATGATCTTCCATGACTCGTCGGCCACGTTCATCAACCGCTCGCGCCCGGGGTTCTCGGCTGTGCGCGCTAGCTGGGCGCTCATCCAGGCGGTGGCGCAGGCCATCAGGATCCCGACCGCCGGCGAATCGCGGACCGCGTGCAGGTCGAGCACGAGCAGCCGCGCTTGGAGATCGAGCCCGGGACTCGTCGGGCCGTCGAAGATCCCCTTGAGCGGACCCTCGCAGAGGTCCTGCACCGCGAGCGCCGCACGTCGCGAATCCGCGGCGAGCGTCTCGGGGGTGGTCTGCAGGCGAGCCGTCATCTCGGCCGGCGGGTCGAACATGACCGCGGCAATCTGCGGCAGCGTCGGCTCCGGCTCGCAACCCCTGACCGTGCGCAAGGCCTCGCGCAGTGCCGCGGCCTCAACCAGCTGCAACGGCTCGCCGATCGTCGTCGTCGCGATCGCCCGCAGCAGGTCGATCTGGGCGTGCTCCTCGGGCCGCGCCGAAAGCGGGTTGAGCCGGACGCCGTTGCCGGGCGCCAACGAGATCGGCCGCACCCCGAGCGCTCGGCAGAGCGGCCCGTATTCGCGCTTGACGTCGAGCACGAACGCCCGGCGCCCGAACAGCAGCATGCGCCACAGCAACGTCTTGACCAGCGCGCTCTTGCCCTGACCGAGCTTGCCGATCACGATCGCATTGGGGTCGTCGAGGACGCCCTCGTCGTAGAGCACCCACGGGTCGAAGCAGAACGCGCCGCCGCTGGCGTCGCGCCCGATGAACGCGCCGCGGCCTCCGAGTCCGCCACCGGCCGTGAACGGATAGATCGCCTGTGCGTGCCGCGTCGTGACGCGATGGGCGGGGCGGGCGGCGCTCACCGGAGTCCTCTCGCGAGCGGCAGCGTGAAGCTGAATGCCTCAGCCTGCTGGCCGTACATGCACCGGAGCTCCAGCCGCGCCCGTGCCGCGTGCCGGTGGATTTCGGCGCATGCGCGTCGCAGTTCGCCTTCGTCGCGACCGCTGACCGTCACGAAGCCGGCGAGGCGCACCTCGCCGTGACCCGCCGCGAGCTCGGCCTCGCGCCGGGCGGCCGCCTCCTGGGCCTGGCGTTGGCGAGCCGTCTCAGACTGTCCGAAGCGGCGCCGCAGTTCGCTGTCGGCGCGGTCCTGCGTGATCGCCGCCTCGACCTCGCGCGCCGATCGTTCCGGTGACACCGGTTCGAACGTCACGGCCACGGTCCGCACGGTGCCGGAGTCCGCGAGCAGCGCGTCCATGAACATCGGCGACACGCCCACCTTCGGCCAGCCGCTGATCCAGTACGTGGCATGAAACGCGCCATCGCAGCGGTAGTGCTCCCAGGTCTCGACCGCGCCCGTAGGGGCGGCATCGTGGTGCGCGAGTCCGTCGCGGGCTCCGTATACGGCGTCGAGCGCCGCCAGTTCGCCGCCTGCGTAAGGGTCGAAGCCCGTCCTCAAGGCGCGGGCCAGCTGGCCCGCGCTCAGCGCTCCGAGCACCTTGATCTCCGCGACCTCGAGCCCGCGGGCGACGTGACCGACCTGCTCGATCACCTGTTCAGGTACCAGCTCGGAGCTACCGTGCAGCCGCGAGACGTCGAGTTGGATGGCGAGCAGGATCTCGTGGTCGTGGGTGACCTGCGTGCTCTGCCCAATCAGTTCGAGATAGGACTCGACGATCGGCGTCCCCCGCGGCGTCAGCGCTGGATCGCGCGCGGTGTGGAGCCATCGCGCAAGCTCGTCACCCTGTGCCGGCGCGGTGCGTTCGATCCACTGCAGCCGCCGGATCGGCGCATTGGCGGCCGTGACCAGGACCGTCCCCCACTGCGCCAGGCGCCGCTCCTGCACCTCAGGGTCGAGCAGCGCGAAGGAGACAGCGCGGCAGGCGAGCACGGCCGTCAGCAGCCGCCCGCGGCGCTCCGACAGCGCCCCCAGGACGCGACCGTTGTGCTCGACACTCACGAGCCTGACGTCGGTCAGCGGGTGGGGCAGCTCGAGTGCCGGCGAGTCTGCGGCTGTGGAACCGCTCGTCGGGATCTTCGAGCGGAAGCGGCGTCGTCCGGTGGCGTCGCGGGCGAGGAAGGCGCCGGCGACCGGGGTCCACTGCTCGACAGTGCGGCCCGCGACCGGCACCGTCGCGAGCGTCACCGCGATCACGAGCAACAGGATTGCCGCTGCGACGCCGCCGCCACCACCGATGCGGTCGAGCAGCGCGACGCCGAGCGCGAGCGCCGCGCCGACGGCGACGGCCTGGCCCAGGCGCAGCGGACCGAGCAGTCCGCGGCGCTCCAGCGGCCCGAAGCGGTAGGAGAGTCGCTCCTCGCTCACTTGGAGTCCTCGGTGCCGCGGGGCTCCGGTCGGCCGAACGGTCCGGCGCCGAGCTCGGGGCCGAGCTCCAGCGGCTCCTCGCGCTGCCAGAGTTCCGGCGGGACGTACGGTGGGCGCTCATCTGTGCCCGATGGCGCCGGTGTGGCTTCTGCTGCAGCTGAACCTGGTGTCGACTCCGATCCGCTCGAGTTGGTGGGATGCGGCCTGGTCGGGTCGTCGAACGCCGGTGCTGGCGAGCCGGCCACCGGCCCACTCGAGTCGCCGTCGAACCCGACCTCGGTCTGGCGCGCCTGGCTGCGCATACGCGAGGGCAGCTCCATCGCTGACCCGGCTGCGCTCGCAGAGTTAGAGGCGAATTTGGACGCCAGGTCGCGCGAGTGCGGCAGCTCTTGGCGGATCACGCCGGCGGCACCCGCTGCCAGCTCGGTGAACGGCAGGATCCGCATCAATGTCCAGGGCGCGAGGGTCGAGAGCAGCAGCAGCGCCATCGCCGTCAGCAACTCCGATAGCCCGGGCTGCCCGCCTTGAAAAGCAGCGGCGGCGAGCGACAGGACAGCCACGATCACGAACTTCGAGAGGATCAGTGAGACCAGCAGCTCGACCATGCGCACCGCCAAGATCCGGCGGGCCGGCCAGACCATCGCCGCGAACGCGAGCGGCAACATAAGAACGACCACGTAGACAGCGGCCGCCCTGATCAGCAGCTCGACGGCGAGGGCCAACGCGGCCATCACTGCGAACAGCCCGATCACGACCGCGAAGAACGGCGAGCCCTGGATCGCCGACGCGTCGCCGGCCACCAGGGCAGCCTTGTCGAGGAACTGCGCTCCGCTGTTGGTCGCGGTCGCGGCGACCGCAGCCGACATCTGATCGGTGGCGGCCAGAAGCAGCATCGTCAGCGGCGCTGCGAGGCCGACGCCGAGCAGCGAGAGCGGCAGGTAACCGAACACGGCCTTCGCCAGCAGCGCCAGGTCGGAGCGCGCCAGCGCCTGCACCGCAGCCGCGAACAGGAACGGCAGGGTCAGCATCGCCGCCAGCGCTGCGACTCGCCAGTAGGTCGAGGAGAACCAGGTGCTTTGCAGGTTCGGGGCGGTGGCGGCGCCGATCATTGAGGCCACTTCCTGCAAGGCTGCCTTGGTGCCGTCGAGCACATAGGAGGAAATCTCGCCGAGCCCGAAGCCCGCGACGCTGTCGGCCGCGCTCTTGGCGATCCCACCGAGCGGATCCCCGGCGCCGATGCTGTCGAGCGCGCCCGTGAACGCTCCGAGCGTGCTCACTTGGCCGTGGCTCCCAGGTGCGCGAAGAAGTTGACGAGGCCGGGAGCGGCGCCGATGACAAGCGCCGACCCGGCCGACACGAGCGCACCCATACGCCCCTTGCCGGCGTAATGGTGGCTGTTTGTGTGCGACGCGACCGCCCACACCGCGGCGCCAACGAAGGTACCGACGAGCGTGATCGCGAGCGCCCACGCATCGGCTCCGTTGACGATCTGCTGAAGGATGTGGCTGCCGGGCAGGCCTGTCGGGTCGGGGCTCGCGCTGACGTCTGCGAGGTAGATGGGCATTGCACTCCTGTCAGATTGAAGCTAAATAAGAGTGCCAATCTAGCAATCGGCAGCGACACTTGCTAGGTTAGTTTGTGTCAAATTAGACTCAATTGGAGATTGGGATGATCAACACCGTCGATCCCGAGCGACACATGGACGTGCTCTACTCGGAGCTGCAGCCCCAGCTGGTGCGCATCGTCAGCGTCAATCTGCAGGCGCCGGAGTGCGTGATCGAGGACGCCTGCCAGACCGCCTGGGGCCTGCTTCTCGCGCACCGTCAGGGGGTCGCCCCCGGCAGCGAGCTCGGCTGGCTCTCGACCGCCGCCACGCGTGAGGTTCTGCGCCTGCTGCACCGCGACCGGGTCGCCGCCTCGCTCGCCGAGGTGGCTGCGCCCATTCGCCTCGCCGACTACCGCGCCGCCGAGTCCTGCCCGGAGCAGACGCTCGAGTTGCGGGAGCGTCTCGCGGAGATCCGTCGCCTCCCGCTCCGCCAGCAGCGCGTGGTCCTACTGCACGGCTTCGGTTACGAGTACGAGGAGATTGCCTCCGTGACCGGCGAGACTCGGCGAACCGTCGCCCGTCAACTGACCCGAGCCCGGCAGCGCTTGGCGCGACTCGCCGACCAGGCGTGAGTGCGATGCCGAAGACTCAGGCGCAATGGATCAAGTTGCTGAGGACCGACGGCTGGAGACAGCAGGCCGGTGGCAAGCATCAGGTGAAGATGACCAGGTCGGGCAGGCGTCCGGTTACGCTGCCCGACAACCATCGCAGGGCTTACTCCAAGGGCTTCGAAGCGCAGCTTCGGCGCGAGACCAAACTGGATGGCCGGGGGCACTCCGGGGGCCTCGGCGCGCGGCTTCAGCCCGATCGCGGGCTGGATCGTTGACCCACTACCTAGGATGAATCAATAATGACGCAGACTGTCCACGTTCGGGTCCGCTTCGAGGATCAGGCCTTCTGGGCCACCGTCGACGAGTATCCAGGGGTCTTCGCCACAGGCGACACGCTCGACGAGCTACGCGAGAGCTTGGAGGAGGGGGTCTCGCTCGTTCTCGACGAAGCCGGTGCCGGCGAGCAGCAGGTCCGGCTGTCCCCGCTTCCCGATGACTCTGTGACGACCGTCGCGACCTCCGAGCTGACTCTCGTCTGACGACGCGCGCGGCGGATCTAGCTTTCGGCTCGCACGCTGGAGGCGCGCGCGAGGCGGAATGTCAGACGTCGGCTGATGGGCGGTTCGAGCCCCTCGCGCAGCCCGGGGCGCGAACCGCCCATGAGCAGGCGTCACACAGACAGAGCCATCAACGAGCGAGACTTCAGCGCGCGCGGCCGCGCTTGCGCCGCTTGCGCTCAGCCGCCGTGAGCTTGCGCGCTTTGGGCGGAGCCTTGGAGCCGGCGTGCGCGCGCTTGCCGAACATCGACTCGGACTCGGTGCCGTGGCCGACGCGTGCGGCGTGACTGCGCGCATCGCGCCACACGAAGAAAGCGATGCCGAACAGCACCCCCACGCCGACGATCCCGATGATGAACGCGTCGGCTCCGGAGAGACCGCCGCTGCCGGAGGTCGTCGTGGCCGGGGCGACGTTGTTGGTGGTGGGGGTGACCGCGTTCTGCTGCGCATTCGACAACCCAAAGCCGGGCGTGGTCGTGGCCGGCGTGGTCGTCGCCGGCGTGGTCGGGGCGGCCGTCGAGGTGGAGCCGGCCGCAAGCGCAGCCGGAGCTGTCAGCCCGGCGGCGCAACCGAAGGCCAGCGATGAGATCAGGAGTGAGAGCGCGAGGAGACGGCGCATCGGATGTGTGGTGGGTTCTAGGAGTCCAGCGGGTTGTCCATCGCGGGCGGCTCGGGGTCGTTCGCGTATGGGTTCTCGTTGTCGTGGATCTCTTCGTGATAGACGCTCTCGACGTTCACCGACCAGATGTCGTGGTTGGTGCCGAGCAGGATGTTGTCGACGGCACGCATCGCGGTCAGCATCGAGTGGTCGGAGTTGTTGTAGCGGTGCAGGCCGTTGCGGCCGACCTGGGCGAGGTTCGTCATGTCGTTCTGCAGCCAGTTGCGGATCGTGGCGACGCGCTCGGCGTACTTCTCGTCATAGATCGGGTAGGCCTTGTTGACGCGCGCGACGAAGCCGAACTTCACGCTCGACGCCTGGGCGAGGTGAAGCTTCTCGATCTCCTGGCCGGCCATCTTGACGAGGTCGTCATCGTCCATGTTCCAGAGCTCGTCGCCCTCGAAGCAGAAGTACTCCATGCCGATCGAGGCGTCCTCGTCGTTGGGAACCATCCATGGGCTCCACGACTTGAAGTTCTGGATGCGAAGCACGGTTACGCCGGGTTGGTGGATGTAGATCCAGTTGTCGGGGAAGAGGTCCTCGCCCTCCATCACCAGCAGCACGGTCAGGAACTCGCGATAGCGCAGCCCGCGAGCGGCGTCGCGCACCTCACCGGGGGCCTCCGGATCGGCGATGCCGACCGTTGTGCGCAGCGGGAGCGACGAGATCACATGGGAGGGGGTCAGCGCTTGGTCACCCGCGACGACCTCCACGACGCGACCGTTGCCGTCCGTCTTCAGCTTGGTGACGGGCGAATTCATGCGGATCTCGCCGCCGTGGGCCCTGATCTCCTTCGCCATCTCCTCCCACATCTGGCCGGGGCCGAAGCGCGGGTAGTTGAACTCGGAGATCAGCGACTTGATGTTCCCCCGGTTGCCGAAGAACGCGGCCTTGGCGGCGCTGAAGAAGGACAGGCCCTTGATCCGCTGGGCGGCCCACTCGGCGCGGATCTCGTTGGTGGGAACGCCCCAGAGCTTCTCCGTGTAGGTCTTGAAGAAGTGGTTGTAGAGGCGCTTGCCGAAGCGGTTCGAGACCCACTGCTCGAAAGTGTCCTCGCGGCCCTTGGGCTTGACGGCCGCCCACAGGTAGGAGAGACCACAGCGGGTCAGCTCGAGCGCGCCGAGTTGCCTGATCACGTCCATGCCCTCGAGCGGGTACTCGAGGAACTTGTCGTTCCAATAGATCCGGCTCTGGCGCGGCCGCTTGAGGAACTCCTCCTTCATGATCTCGTGCCAGAGCGCGTCCACCTCCTTGGCCTTGGTGAAGAAGCGATGGCCGCCGAGGTCGAATCGATAACCGTCACGAACCTCCGTCCGCGCGATGCCGCCGAGCATGTCCGTCGACTCGAGGACCACCACGGGCTTGCCCTGCTTTGCGAGCAGGTAGCCGGCCGTGAGACCGGCCGGGCCGCCGCCGATCACGACGACGGGGTGATCTGTGGTGATGTCCACGCCGCGGTTGGGCGCTGCGGCCCGGGCCGCTGGAACCGAGCTTTCAGGCACGTATCAAACCTACTTCTTGACGTAGAGAATGGCGGAGTCCGCGACGCAGCAGGCGCCACGGTAATTGTGGGGCGCCCACGCCTCGACGGTGAGTTGCTTGTCGTCGGAGAGGATCTTGCCCCACTGAGCTGAGCGGGTCCGGATCTCGGAGGTCCACGGCGCCTTCCACCCGATCACGCCCTCTGTGAGCGGCCGGATGTACAGCACCTGCTGGCCAGGCTTCACCTTGTTCAGCATCGGCGGCAGGACCTTGGCGGGATTCGCGGCACGGTAGCGCGACAGAGCGTTGATCCAGTTCACAAAGGTCGGATCCCTCACCGGCCCGATCGTGCTGGAGAATCGGAGTCCACCGGGTAAGTAGTAGTAGGCCAGCGGCGTCTGTTCGGGCTGGCCGACGATCACAAGATCCCCCTTGTGCATCAGCGGGCCCATCTCGCCACCGATGTCCTGCATGTCGCTCTTGTGTTGAGGTGCGTAGGTATCGGCGCGCGCCAGGAAGATCAGCGCGACCGCCAAGGTGAGCGGGCCGACCACACCCGCCCGTGACATCCCAATCGCGGTGAACATGATGATCGCCGGGACGATCGGTGCGAAGTACCGCGGGTTCCAGGCCGGCGTGATCTGCGACGCGATCCAGCCGAGCAGGAGCGTGAAGAGGACGAGTGTGAACAGGATCAGGGCGATCTTGGCCTCGGCGCTGGCGCGCTCCGCCTTCCTGAAGAAGCCCGTATAGCCCACAGCTGCGCCGATGACCAGGATCGCGGCGACCGTTGCGCCCCCGTACACACTCTGGGCGATCTGAACTGGCGCACCGAACCGCGGCGACGTGTTCCAGGGGGCCGCCGTGTGCAGCGACTGGAAGATGAAATTCGGAAGCCACGGTACGAACAGGATCGCGGCGCCGACGTAGGCGTAGATTGCGTCGCGAATCAGGTTCAGGCGGATCTCGTCGCCGCTGATGCGGTAGAGCACGACCAGCGACAGCACCGACCCGGCACCGAAGAAGAGCGCCCAGTTGTGCGTGTACAGCATTGCCGCCTCGGCAAGCGAGAAGAGGATCACGTAGCGCCGCTCGCGGAACACGAAGCCGCGGACGAAGCCGATCGTGCCGAACAGGCCGAGCAGCGACATCAGCGCGTACATGCGTGTTTCCTGGCTGTAGTAGTCGAGGAACGCGCTGGAGGCCATCAGCGCCGCGGTGATCAGGCCCGCGCGCTTGCCGGCGAGTTTTAGGCCGCCCCAGTAGCCGATCGGAATCGTCAGTACGGCGAAGATCTCAGACAGCCAGTGTGTCGCGGCCTCGCCATTGCCGACCATCAGCATCCAAAAATGCAGCAGCAGGTAGAAAAGCGGCGGCGACCCGTCCTGGCGCATGATTCCCGGGATCGCCGAGAGGTGGTGGGATGAGATCCCGACGGTGATCGCCTCGTCCATCCAGTACTGCTGGCCGACCGACCGCGTACGGAGGACGAGCGAGGCGACGACCAGGATGAAGATGATCAGCGCGACTCGGGACCACGCTGGCAGCTGCCTGATGAAGCCGGGCAGCGGGAACTCGTAGTCGGGGATGAAGCCCGAATCCTTCGTCTCAGGGACTGTGAGCTTGTCGCTGGTGGTTGTCGCGGCCATATTCCTGAAACCTCAGCCCTTGACGCCGATCGCCGCGCAGGCTTCGACCTCGGTCAGCTCGCTGGCACGAGCACGATTCGGGTAGACGAGCAGAGCGCCGATCACCTCGGCGCCCGTCTCCTGGCCCATGATCTGCAAGCCCTGGGCGACGCCGTCGGTCGGGTAGAAGATCATCGTTGGCCCCTGCGTGCGCGCGCCGACCTGGATCGCAGGCAGATGCTGGACGCCGTCGGCGTAGTACTTGCGATATGGCAGCTTGTCGCTCTTCAGGCACTTGACCTGCGGAATCCGAGGATCGTCCACGACGCCGCGGAAGCCTGCATAGTGACTGAGATGAGCGGTGCCTGCCCCGGGCTTGGCTTGGATGCCGCAGGCGCTGATCAGAAGCGCCGTCAACCCGCAGACCACCGCGACCTTCGCGAGGGACATATGCGTGGCAGGGTAGTGGATCGACCACGGCAAACGCTGAGTGGACCGATCCTCCGATCGCTTGCGATTCAAGGTGAGCTAAAGCCTGCCGCTGCTCATGTCTTGCTGTACAAGGAGCAGTCCATATAGAGCGTGACCGGATCGGTCTTGACGACCTTGTACTGCGAGCCGTTCTTGTGCTTCCAGGCCTGTTCCCATGTCTGCATCTGAAGATCCGACGGAAACGGCTTCGCACCCGTGCTCGTTGCATCCTGGAAGACGACGTTCGGGCCTTGAGCAGTCGAGAACTTCCGCGGCAGCGCCTGGACGAAATAGATCGGAACATCAAGGTCCCAAGCGAGCATCGTCACCTGGTAGTTGTTGGCCATCATGCTGCCACAGCCCATCACCTTCTGGGTGCCGCCCGCGTGCCGGATCAGCGCGGCGAACTCCTCGCGCAGGCGCGCCTGGTAGCGCAGCGCATAGCGGATCGAACTGATCGTCGGCATCCGGTTCGTGAAGCGGTCCGGCACCAGCGCGAACACGACGAGCAGCACGAGCGTGGCCGCCGCCGCCAGCCAGGTCATCGACCTGTTCGAGACCGTCGCCCGACCGTTGCCCGAACGCCGCCGTATGCGTCCCCAGACCCTGGCGACGAGCGTGGCGAGACCCACGCAGGCCCAGCCGTAGGCGGCGCAGCCACTGACGCCGACGAGCATCACGCCGATCACGGCGTAGCGCGGGTTGCCGGCAAACCCTGCCTCGGTCTCGACCGCGATACCGAGCCACCAGACGAAGCCGAACATCCCCGCCAGGGCGGCTGCGACCGCCGCCGGATAGTGCTCCACGGCGCCGCGCCAGCTTCCCAGCCGGCGCCGCGCGCGCACCAGCAGATACGCGGTATAGCCGGTCAGTAGCAGCGAGGCGAACTCGAGCCGCTCCACTATAAGCGGCCAGAGCGTGTAGGCGAGCTCGTTCCAGAACGGGAAGGACGTGTTTGCGGCGCTCTTGCGGGAGCGGTTGTGCTGGGCGTGCGTCGCCAGCCCGAGGATGCCGCCGTGGCCGCCGCCGAGCTCCTGCGGCACGACCCAGAGCGCCAGCATCAGGATCCCGAGTCCGATCACCAGCAGTCGGGCGCCGCGCTCCCGCCGCATCAGCCAGAGGCCGTAGAGGCCCCACAAGAGCCAGACCTCCGGTCGGTCGAGACAGGGAATGATGCCGAGCGCGAACGCCTGGCGATGGTGGCCGTCCCAGGCGCGTTCGACGGCGATCAGGAAGGCTGCCGTCATCACGCCCTCCGAGTAGCCGAGCATCATGTTGACCGGGTAACCCCTGGTGAAGGTCGTGCAGATCAGGACGGCTGCGCCGGCCAGTACCGCGGGCGCGACGGCCACCGTTCGGCCCAGCCACGATTCACCTCGGCGCAGCGCGCCGACTCTGCTCTGCGAGACCAGGCTCCACGTGATCCGCACGGTGAGCCTGACGGACATCAGCGCCGTCACCACGGCACCCGCCCGCGCGACGACCAGCCACAGGTTCGGCTGTGCGGAACCGAACAGCGCAAACACCGTCGTGAAGATCACCGGCAGCGGCTTCCAACTCGAGCCGCCCGCGATGTGCAGCTGTCCGTGGAAGATCTCCCGCCCCCAGATCAGCCACGAATAGGGGTCATAGCTGGGGGTCGAGGGAAACAGCAGCGAGAGCGCGCTCAGCGCGAGTGCGAGCAGCGTCAGCCACACGTAGAAGCGCCCGCCCCGGAAGAGCGAGAGGTTGAGCGATCGGGTCCGCGAGCGGCTTACGGCAGTCATGCGTTCAGGGAGTTTTAGACGGTTCGGCCGCGACCGTCACAGTAGGAGATCGCGGCCGAACGAGTAGCAGACTTGGACCAGGCCCGAAAGCTTCTGGCCGCGGGCGCTACAGCGGGGTCGTGTACGCCCCGTTGATCCCGCCGTCGACCAGCAGCGAGGACGCCGTCATGAACGACGAGTCGTCACTGGCGAGGAATAGCACCGCCTTGGCTATCTCGTGGGCTTCGCCGAAGCGTCCCATCGGCACGTGCACGAGTCGCCGCGCCGCACGTTCGGGATCCTTGGCGAAAAGCTCGATCAACAGCGGTGTGCTCACCGGTCCGGGGCAGAGTGCGTTGACGCGCACGCCGCTCTTGGCGAACTCGACGCCGAGCTCGCGAGACATCGCCAGCACACCCCCCTTGGAGGCCGTGTAAGAGATCTGCGAGGTGGCGGCGCCCATCACCGCGACGAAGGAGGCGGTGTTGATGACCGAGCCACCGCCGGTTTCGAGCAAGTGCGGGATCCCGTACTTGCAGCAGAGGAACACGCTCTTGAGGTTCGCGTCCTGCACGCGCTGCCAGACCTCCAGCTCGGTCTTCAGCACGGAGTCATCGTCGGTCGGTGAGATGCCGGCGTTATTGAAAAGCACGTCGATCGTCCCGAACTTCTCGCGCACGGTCCGGTACAGCTCGATCACGGCCGCTTCGTCGGTGAGGTCGCCCTGGAGCGAGAGCTCGCCGACCTCGTGCTCACGCAGATCGACACCCACGACACGGGCGCCCTCTGCCGAGAACAGCTCGGCGGTGGCCAGGCCGATCCCACCGGCGGCGCCGGTGATCACTGCGACTTTGTCTTGTAAGCGATTCATGTGGTTGCGTAGTAGATGGTCTTGGTCTCCGTGTATGCGTCGGTTGCGTGGGGGCCGAGTTCGCGGCCGTAGCCGGATTGCTTGAAGCCGCCGAACGGGGTGCTCACACGCACCGACGAGTTCGAGTTGATCGAGAGCACACCGCTGTCCACGGCGCGCGCGACGCGCAGCGCGCGCGCGCCGTCCAGGGTCCAGATGGAACCAGAAAGACCGTAGATCGTGTCGTTGGCGATCCGCACCGCCTCGCCCTCGTCGCGGAACGGGATCACCGCCACGACCGGCCCGAAGATCTCCTCCCGTACGGCACGACTGTTCGGATCCGCCGGCGCGAGCACCGTCGGCGGGAACCAGAAGCCGGGCCCCTCGGGCGCACTGCCGCGGTACGCAACTTCAGCGTCCGCGTCAACGAACGAGGCCACGTGGTCACGCTGCTTGGCCGAGATCAGCGGCCCCATGTCGGAGTCCGGGTCGAGTGGATCGCCGACCTTGAAACCCTCGACGTGCGGCTGCATCAGCGAAAGGAAGCGGTCCATCACCGAAGCTTGCACCAGCAGCCGTGAGCGCGCGCAGCAGTCCTGGCCGGCATTGTCGAACACGGCCCACGGCGCGGCCGCGGCCGCCTTCTCGAGATCGGCGTCGGCGAAGACGATGTTCGCGGACTTGCCGCCGAGCTCGAGTGTCACGCGCTTCAGCGTCGCCGCAGCCGTGGCCGCGATCGAGCGCCCAACCTCTGTCGAGCCGGTGAACGCGATCTTGGCGACATCCGGGTGCTCCACGAGCCGGGCGCCCGCCACGATCCCGTGGCCGGCGGTGACGTTCACAACGCCCGGGGCGATCCCCGCCTCAAGCGCAAGCTGTTCGAAGCGCAGTGCCGTCAGCGGCGTCAGATCGGCCGGCTTGAGCACCACCGTGTTGCCGGCCGCGAGCGCCGGCCCGAGCTTCCAGGCGGCGATCGTCAGCGGAAAGTTCCAGGGAACGATCAGGCCGACCACACCGAGTGGCTCGCGGACAGTGAACGCCTGCCCGCCGGCGACCGGGATCGTGTCGCCCATCGGTCGCTCCGGCGCGCCCGCGTAGTAGCGGAAGGTGTCAACCACCATCCCCATCTCGCCGCGGGCGGAGGCAATTGGCTTGCCGGCGTTGCGCGCCTCCAGCAGCGTCAGCTCGTCGAGGTGCTCCTCGACCTTGTCGGCGAGCGCGCGCAGCTGCGCCGCTCGCGCGCCGGGCGCGAGCCCGCGCCACGCACCGAGCGCAGCACGGGCTCTCCCCACGGCCTCGTCGACCTCGTCGATCCCTGCACACGGGACCTCCTCGAGCACGGCTTCCGTAGCCGGCTCGAGGACCGTCAGCACTTCCGTCATGTGGGCCTTTCTTACCGAGGCCGCATCAGTGGGCCGCAATCATGGGGACGATGGTCCTGGAGCAATCGGCTCCAGCCCATCCAGTTCGTGGAATGCGGCGTCGTCGATCGTCCTGACAGGACCCTTGAACGTCTTGCGCGCCGAGATGAGATACCAGATCGTCACCACGAGCATCACGCCGATCGTCACCAGCGGCGCATAGTTGGCTGTGTTCCAGCTGAAGCCGTGCTTGAAGAACACGCCGCTCGGGACGACTGGCAGGCAGAAGATGATCACGCAGAGCGCCACCCAGACTACGGCGATCAGGTTCACCCACTTGTACTTCTTGCCGAGCGTCCACGGACCCGGCTGAAACGCGTCGCCCATCCGCCAGCGCAGGTAGACCGGGATTGCGTAGGCGATGTAGAGACCGATCACCGAGATCGACACCACCGCCGTGAATGCAACCGTGATGCCACTGCTGTTCGGGAAGTACGCCGGAACGGTGACAATCGCGGCCATCAACACGACGAATAGGACCGCATACGTAGGAGTCCTGTTCTGGCCGAGCTGACGCCACAGCCGGTGGCCGGGAATGGCGCCGTCGCGTGAGAATGCAAATGTCATGCGCGATGCGCTGGTCACACACGCCATGCCGCAGAAGAGCTGTCCGATGGTCGAAATGAAGAGGATCGACTTGGACGAGAACGATCCGAGCGCAGACAGCAGCGGGATTGCGTAGGTCGTCAGTGCCTGGCCCTTCAGCGCGGACTTCTGGACGGCGAAGGTGAGCGCGAGCAGCAGGATGTAGCCAACTACCGCCGAGTAGAACACCGAGCGCCAGATGCCCTTGGGGGCAGAATCCGCCGCACCGTGCGTCTCCTCCGAGACGTGCGCGGAAGCGTCATACCCGGTGATTGTGTACATGGTCAACAGGAAGCCAACGGGCAGGATGTAGTACCAGTACATGTGGCTGCCGAAGCCGCTGTTGTTGATGCGATGGCCGAACACCCAGCCGATGCTCTCGTGATGGCTCGGCACGACGATTAGCACGATCACGATGACGGCGACGCCCGCGACGTGCCACCACACGGAAACGCCGTTGAAGAGCGACACAAGGTGGCTTGAGAACACGTTGATCAGTCCGTGGAGGATCAGGATCAAGAGGAACAGCGCGAAGACCGTATGGTCGTAGTAGTGGGTGTTGGACGAGGTGAAGTTAATGATGAAGTTGACTTTGAAATCGCCCAGCAGCGCCGAGAGGAAGTTCGCGGCGCCGTAGTCGACGGAGGCCACGACCGCGAGGAGGCCGATCAGGTTGAACCAGCCCGTGAACCAGCCCCACCCCGCTCCGCCGAGCTTCGATGCCCAGTAGTAGATCCCGCCGGCGGTGGGCATCGCGGACGCGAGCTCCGACATCGAGAACGCGACGCACATGATCAGCACACTGATCACCGGCCAGCCGATCGAGATGGCTACTGGGCCGCCGTTGTTGAAGGCTTGGCCGTATGTGGTGAAGCAGCCGGACAGCACCGAGATGATCGAGAACGAAATCGCGAAGTTGGAGAACGAACTCCAGCCGCGCTTCAGCTCCTGCTTATACCCAAGCTCAGCCAGTCGTTGTTCGTCCGCCGACAACGTCTCGGTCACCATGCTGCTCCCCCTGTATGGTTCATTGATTGGTCCCGCTGCGCGCTAAAGGCTTGATAGTCGGCCCTTAGGTTGGCGATCCTGACGCAAGCGACCGGGCCAAGTCAAGGGTCCGCGGGCAAAGTCGCCGCCGTCAGCCCCGTGGGAGCAGGCCGGCGAGGATGTGCTCGGTCCCGCGCAGGTGCTCGGCGACCTCTCGTGCGGTTGCACCCTCATCGCCGCTCGAGACCGCTGCGAGGATCCGCCGGTGCTGCACATTGGAAGAGCTCAACACCTCCGCTGGGTGCGCAATCAGCGCGATCAGCCGGGTCGCGTTGCCCTGCACCTCGGTCGCGACCGTGATCAGCCTCGGGTTCTCGGTCGTCTCTGCGAGCCCGATGTGGAAGCGCACGTCGAGCTGCCGGTAGGTGGTGAAGTCGTGCAGGGATACCTCCATCGCGGTCAGCAGTTCCGCGAGCCCACGCAAGGCTCCCGGCCGCGCGCGCCTGCACGCCAGCACGGCCACGCCGACCTCGAGCGCGATCCTGTGGTCCCACATCGCCCGCCAGCGGTCGAGCACGTCGTCGGGCGGCGGCGCTGCCGGCGGCAGGTCGTCGACGACGAACGTGCCGCCGCCCCGTCCCCGGATCGCGCGCAGGTGGCCGCTCTGTCCGAGCGCGACCAGCGCCTGACGCAGCGTCGAGCGCGCGATCCCCAGCTTTGCGCACAGCTCCCGCTCAGCCGGCAGGCGTGTGCCCGGCGGCAGCAGTCCCAGCCGGATCGCGGTCCCGATCCGGTCCACCGCCTCCTCGAACGCGGTCTGCGACCGCACGGGAGCAAAGATCGTCTCGAGCGTCGCCGCTTCGAGCGTGCCGCCACCCGCTGCGAGCGTGCCGCCACCCGCTGCGAGCGTCCGGCCGCCGTCGCTCGAAACGCTCATCGCCGCGGGCTCATAGCCGCTCGAAGCCGCGGACGCGTTCCCAGTCGGTCACGGCGGCGTCGAAGGCCGCAAGCTCGACGTCAGCCGCGTTGAGGTAGTGGGCCACCACCTCTCCGCCGAAGGCCGCCCGCGCGACGGTGCTGGTCGCGAACAGGTCGCGCGCGTCTCGCAGCGTCGACGGCAGCCGCGGCTTATCGGTGGCCTCGTAGGCGTTGCCCTCGAACGCCGGCTCGAGCTCGAGGCGGCGCTCGACGCCCTCCAGGCCGGCCGCGATCAGCGCTGACAGCGCCAGGTATGGGTTGAGGTCGGCACCGCCGGAGCGGTTCTCGAAGCGCAGTGCGCCGCCGTGGCCTACGACCCGGAACGCGCACGTACGGTTGTCGTGGCCCCAGGCCACCGTCGTCGGCGCGAACGAACCGACCGCGAAGCGCTTGTAGGAGTTGATGTTCGGCGCCAGCAGCAGGGTCAGCTCGCGCGCATACTCGAGCTGACCAGCCAGGAACGCGTCGAACATGAGCTGGTCGCGGTGAAACAGCGGCCCCTCGGTGTCGGCGAGTGAGAAGTGAATGTGGCACGAGTTGCCCTCGCGCTCGTTGAACTTGGCCATGAAGCTGATCGCCATGCCCTCCTGGGCGGCGATCTCCTTGGCGCCGTTCTTGTAGATCGTGTGGCTGTCGGCGCAGCGCAGCGCGTCCGAGTAGCGAAAATTGATCTCGTGCTGGCCGAAGTTGCACTCGCCCTTGGAGTTCTCGACCTCCAGTTCGGCCGCCGTCATCGAGTTGCGAAGCCGCCGGATCAACGGCTCGACGCGCGCGGTCCCGAGCAACGAATAGTCGACGTTGTAGGCGTTCGCGGGATCGAGTTCGCGGTACCCCTGCTTCGACGCCTGCTCGTAGCTGTTGCGGAAGACGAGGAATTCGAGCTCGGTCGACGCGTTGGCCGTCCAGCCGCGCTCCGCGAGCCGCGCGAGTTGCTTCCGCAGGATCTGGCGCGGCGATGCGACCACGTCGCCGCCGTCCGCCCAGGCCAGGTCGGCCAGGCACATCGCCGTCGCCGTCTCCCACGGCATCATCCGCAGCGTCGCCAGGTCGGGCCGCATCACGAAGTCGCCGTAGCCCTTCTCCCAGGAGGACATCGCATAGCCGTCCACGGTGTTCATCTCGACGTCGACCGCGAGCAGGTAGTTGCAGCCTTCGGCGCCGTGGCCCAGCACCTCGTCCAGGAAGTACCGGGCGGTCAGACGCTTGCCCTGGAGGCGTCCCTGCATGTCGGTCAGCGCCAGGACCACGGTCTCGATTTCACCCGCGTCTACACCCGCTCTGAGAGCTTCGAGCTCCACGACGGCCACCTTCCCCTTGACGAACGCTCCACACCTCTGTGTGATTGCGCACATGAAGGTATATGAGCCGGGCCTTAAGCGCCAGACCCGGGCCGTGGCTTGTCCGACCTGAGCGAGCTGGTGCGACGGCTCGAGGGGGAGCTGGGCCCCGCCGGCGGTCTGCCGGTGGCGCTGAGCGGTGGCATCACCAACCGCAACTACCGCCTGCGCCTCGGCGGGCGCGACTGCGTCCTACGGTTGCCCGGCCAGGACACCGGGCTGCTCGGGATCGACCGCGCCTCTGAGCGGCTCGCGGCCGAGCGGGCCGCGAACCTGGGGATCGGACCGCAGCTGCTCCACGCCGACGCCGAGTGCCTGGTCACCGCGTTCGTGCCCGGCACGACTGTCGACCCCGCGCGCCTGCGTGCCGACCCGGGTCAGGTCGCACGCGCCCTGAGGGTCTTCCATGACAGCGCCCTCGCGCTGCCGACACGCTTCTGGATCCCCGACCTGCTGCGCCTCTACGCTGTGACCGTCGCCGAACGTGGTGTCGCGCTCCCTCCGGCCTACGGGAAGGCGCAGGCGCTCGTGGACCGGATCGCCGCGGTGCTGCCACTGACCGAGCCGGTGCCATGTCACAACGACCTCTTGCCCGGCAATCTGATCCAGACCGATTCACACGTGCAGCTCGTCGACTGGGAGTACGCAGGGCTGGGCCACCGCTACTTCGACCTCGGAAACCTCGCGGTCAGCAACGATTTCGACGAACACGCCGAGCGACGCCTGCTGGAGGCTTATTTCGGAGAGCCGGCTGCGCTTTGCCGGCTCTCCGCCCTGCGTCTTTTCCGGCTCGTCTCCGACGCCCGCGAGGGTGCCTGGGGAGTCCTCCAGGGACTGATCTCTCAGCTCGACTTTGACTTCACCGCGTATGCGGACGAGCACTTCGAGCGGCTCGAGCGCGCCGCCGCGGATCCACGAGACATTGAGGAGCTGTTGCATGCCGCGTCTCCGTGAAGTGCCGGACCGCGCGAGGATCGTGATCATCGGCGGCGGCGTCGGCGGCACCTCGATCGCGTACCACCTCGCGCAGCTCGGCGAGCGCGATGTGATCCTGCTCGACCGCAACGAGCTGACCAGCGGCTCGACCTTCCACTCAGCCGGACTCGTCGGGCAACTGCGCGGCAGCGTGTCGCTGACACGGATGATGATGGACTCGGTGGCGCTCTACCGCACGCTCGACTGCGGCTGGGTCGAGTGCGGGGGAATCCGTTTGGCCTGCACGCCCGAGCGCGAACAGGAGGTGCTCAGGCAAGTCGCGTGGGCGCGCACCTTCGGGCTGCCGCTCGAGCTGATCAACGCCGACGAGGCGCGCGAACTGTTCCCGCTGATGGTGAGCGACGGCGTGCGCTGCGCGTCATACCTCGCGACCGACGGCTACCTCGACCCCTCCCAGCTGACTTACGCGCTGGCCGAGGGCGCGCGCGAGGGCGGTGTGCGGATCTTCACGCATACGCGCGTGACCGGGATCGACGTCGCCGACGGCCGGGTTCGCGGCGTGCAGACCGAGTGGGGCCCGGTGCAGGCCGAGGTCGTCGTCAACGCCGGCGGCATGTACGCGGCGGAGATCGGTCGCCTGGCGGGAGTTCGCGTCCCAATCGTGCCGTTCGCGCACGAGTACCTGGTGACGCAGCCGTTCCGCGAGCGCGAGCGCAACGCCGACGGCGAGATCGTGCACCTGCCGACGCTGCGCGACCCCGACCTGCTGATCTACTTCCGCGAGGAGGGAGCCGGTCTCGTGATGGGCGGTTACGAGCGCGGAAGCGCGCCGTGGTCGCTCGATAGCAGCCTCGTCGACCGGATCCCGGCCGACTTCAACGGCCGCCTGCTCGAAGAGGATTGGCCGCGCTTCGAGGAGATCGCCGAGAACTCCCGCAAGCGTGTGCCGCTGATGGAGGACGTGAAGGTCACGCGGCTGATCAACGGACCCGAGGCATTCACCCCCGACAACGAGTTCTGCCTGGGTGAGAGCGATGTGCACGGCCTGTTCGTCGCCGCCGGCTTCTGCGCGCACGGGCTGGCGGGTGCCGGCGGCATGGGCAAGCTGATCGCCGAATGGATCCTCGCCGGCGAGCCGGGGCTCGACGTCTGGGAGATGGACATCCGCCGCTTCGGGCCGCAGTACCGCTCGCCGAGCTACACGCTCAAACGCACCACAGAGGTCTACGAGACCTACTACGACATCCGCTACCCCGGCCACGAGCGGCTCGCGGGCCGGCCGCTGCGACTCCCGCCCGCGTACGCATGGCACGCCGAGCACGGCGGCGCTTTCGGCGAGAAATCCGGCTGGGAGCGGGTCAACTGGTATGAGTCGAACGCCGGCGACGGCGACCCGGACCTGCGGCCGCGCGGCTGGGCGGGCACGCACTGGTCGGCGGCGATCGGTGCCGAGGCGCTTGGCACACGCGAGCGCGCCGGCCTGTTCGACGAGTCCTCCTTCAGCAAGCTCGAGGTTTCGGGACCAGGGGCGGCCGAACTGCTCGAGCGCCTCTGCGACAACCGCGTCGCGCGCGATGTCGGCCAGATCACCTATACCCAGATGCTGAACCGCCACGGCGGCATCGAGTGCGACTTCACTGTCGCGCGGGTGGCACCGGAGCTGTTCCAGATCGTCACCGGCACCGCCTTCGGCCAGCACGACGCGGCCTGGATCAGCCGCCATCTGCCGGACGACGGCTCGGTCAGCCTGAGCGACGTGACCTCGCGCTGGGCCTGCTTCGGCCTGTGGGGCCCGCGCGCGAAGGACACCTTGGCGCCGCTTACGCCCGATCCCCTCGACTTCGGCTACATGCGCATGCGCGAGCTGACCGTCGGCGACGTGCCCGTGCGCGCGCTGCGCGTGACCTACGTCGGGGAGTTCGGCTGGGAGCTCTACTGCCCGAGCGAATACGGCCTCGGCCTTTGGCGGACGCTCTGGGATTCGGGCGAACCGCTCGGCCTCATCGCCGGCGGCTACCGCGCGATCGAGTCGCTGCGGCTCGAGAAGGGCTATCGCGCCTGGTCCTCGGACATCACTGCGGACGACAGCCCCTTCGAGGCGGGCCTCGACTTCTGCGTGGCCGGCGACAAGGACTTCAACGGCGCAGACGCGTTGCGCGAGCGGCCGGTCGCCCGGCGCCTGCGCTGCATCACGCTCGGCGACCCACGCTCCGTGGCACTCGGGAACGAGCCGGTGCGCGTCGGTGGCGAGGTTGTCGGCCGCGTGACCAGCGCCGGCTACGGCTACGCGGTCGAGCGCTCGATCGCCTATGCCTACCTGCCGCCCGAGGTTGACGTCGGCTCCTCAGTCGAGCTCGACATCTTCGGCGAGTGGGTCGCGGGCGAGGTCGCCGCCGAGCCGCTGTACGACCCCGAGGGCACGCGCCTGCGTCACTGATGCCAAACTCCTGCGCCGATGACGCTTGCGCCCACCTCAGTCCTGTCTGACGGCACCATTCTCCGTTTGGTCGAGGAGGGCCGGATCCGGATCGACCCATGGGATCCGAAGCTGGTGCAGCCGGCGAGCATCGACCTGCGGCTCGGTGATTCGTTCCGCGTGTTCCACAACCACCGCGCGACTGCGATCGACCTGCGCGACCCGCCGGCGAATCTGACCGAGGAGGTCGTCGTGCCGGCGGGTGAGCCGTTCGTGATCCACCCGGGCGAGTTCTGTCTCGGTCGCACGCTGGAGTGGGTGAAGATCCCCGATGACATCGTCGCGCGCATCGAGGGCAAGTCGAGCCTCGGACGACTCGGGCTGATCGTGCACGCGACCGCCGGCTTCTGCGACCCGGGCTTCGAGGGCACGCTGACGCTCGAACTCAACAACCTGACGCGTGTCCCGATCCGGCTCTACCCCGATCTGCCGATCGCCCAGCTGTCGTTCATGACGCTGGACAAGCCGGCGCAGAAGCCCTACGGAAGTCCCGGCCTCGGCAGTCACTACCAGGGCCAGCGGGCCGCCACCGAGAGCCGCTACGAGGGAGGGCCGGCGGGCACGGAGCAGGTGTGAACCGGGACGGCTGAACGCGACTGGGTACTAACCTCCTGCAGAGGTGTCCTGGGTCCCAGCGACCAGACGATGAGCTTGAGAGGATTGCCATGACCACTGAGACCGCGCAGACCGATGGTGAGCCAGGCGTATCCGGTGCGGAGACACTGACGGTCGTCGACAACCGGACGGGCAAGAGTTACGAGCTGCCGATCGAGGACGGCACCGTGCGCGCCACCGAGCTGCGCAAGATCAGGGTGGACGACGAGGACTTCGGGATCATGACCTATGACCCTGCGTACATGAACACGGCGTCCTGTCGCTCGGCGATCACCTACATCGACGGCGACAGGGGCATCCTCGAGTACCGCGGCTATCCGATCGAGCAGCTGGCCGAGAAGTCCAGCTACCTGGAGGTCGCCTACTTGCTGATCCACGGCGCGCTGCCGACGCATAAGCAGCTCGATCATTGGGATCACCTGATAACGACGCACACGTTCGTGCACGAGAACGTCAAGGAGTTCATGCAGGGCTTCCGTTACGACGCGCACCCGATGGGGATGCTGATGGCGTCGGTTGGCGCGCTCTCGACCTTCTACCCGGAGGCCGCCCAGATCAAGGACAACGATCTGCGCCAGATTCAGGTGGTACGTCTGATCGCCAAGATGCCGACGCTCGCGGCCTTCTCCTACCGGCACAACAAGGGCATGCCCTACGTGTACCCGGACAACGACCTCAGCTACGCCGGCAACTTCCTCTCGATGATCTACAGGATCGCGGAGCTCAAGTACCAGCCCGATCCGCGGCTGGAGCACGCGCTCGATGTGCTGTTCATCCTGCACGCCGACCACGAGCAGAACTGCTCGACCAGCGCGGTGCGCAGCGTCGGCTCCTCCCAGGTCGACCCGTACTCGGCTGTAGCCGCCGGCATCGCCGCGCTGTACGGGCCGCTGCACGGCGGCGCCAACGAGGCGGTGCTGCGGATGCTGCGCAGGATCGGCACGCAGGACAACGTCCCCGGCTTCATCGAGGGCGTCAAGGCCGGCAACGAGCGCCTCATGGGCTTCGGCCATCGCGTCTACAAGAACTTCGATCCGCGCGCCAAGATCATCAAGCAGGCCGTCGAGGACGTGTTCGAAGTGACGGGCAAGAGCCCGCTGCTGCACATCGCCACCGAGCTCGAGAAGATCGCCCTCGAGGACGACTACTTCATCTCGCGCAAGCTCTACCCCAACGTCGACTTCTACTCGGGCCTCATCTATGAGGCCCTTGGTATGCCGGTCGAGATGTTTCCGGTGCTGTTCGCGATCGGCCGCACCAGCGGCTGGATCGCGCAGTGGCTCGAGATGATCGACGACCCCGAGCAGAAGATCGCGCGCCCGCGTCAGATCTACACGGGCGGCCGCGGGGTCGACTACGTCCCGATCGACCAGCGCCCCTAGATGCCGGAGGGAGTCACGGCAGCTCGGCTGGATCAGGCCCCGGACCAGCGCTTCGCACGCCTGCGCGCCCAGCTCGGGGTCAGCTCGTTTGGCATCAACGTGATCGTGCTCGAGCCCGGTCAGCGCAACCGCATTCACCGGCATGGGCGGCAGGAGGAGGTCTACATCGTCCTCGAAGGCACGCTCACGCTGATCGTGGAAGGCGAGCCGCAGGAGTACGTGGTCGGTGACGTCGTCCGCGTTGCACCGCCGGTGCGCCGCCAGCTCGTCAACCGCGGCGCCGCTGACCTGCGGCTGCTGGCGCTCGGCGGCTATGTCGACCGCGAGCACGAGCCCCGCGACGCCGAGGCCTTCAACGACTGGGACGAGGCCGAGCCGGGCACGCCGCAGACGGTGCCGCTGCCCGATGATCTGCCGCCCTCCGAGCCCGTCTAGCGCGCGCGAACGCGCGAGTCGACCGTCTCGCGCAGCGCGTCGCCGACGAGGTTGAAGGCCGTCTCGCGCAGCGCGTCGCCGACGAGGTTGAAGGCGATCACGGTCAGCATGATCAGGACGCCGGCCGGATACACCTCCCACCAATAGCCGTCAAGCAGGTAGGTCGTGCCTTGCGACAGCATCCCGCCCCATGTGGCCGCCGGTGGCTGCAGGCCGAAGCCGAGGAAGCTCAGCGTCGCCAGCAGGATGATCGCGTCGGCGACTTGGAAGGTCGCGTTCACGACCAGCGTCCCGACCGTGTTCGGGAGCAGGTGGCGCACGATTATCCGTGTCCGGCTCGCGCCCGCCGCGCGCGCCGCCTCGACGAACTCGCGCGTGCGCAGGGACAGCGTCTCGCCGCGGATTAGCCGGGCAGGCCCGAGCCAGGAGAGCAACGAAATCACGGCGATCAACAGCGGAACAGTCGGCTGCACCACGGTCGCTAGGTAGATCAGCACGAAGATCGCCGGCAGTGCCAGCAGGGTGTCGACCACGCGCATCATCAGCGCGTCGAGCGCGCCGCCGGTGAGACCCGCGATCGCGCCCCACAGCGCTCCGAGCAGCGTCGCGAGCAGCGCGACGGCGACGCCGATCTCGAGCGAGTCGCGACCGCCGACCATCAGCCGTCCGAGGATGTCGTAGCCGTTGGCGTCGGTCCCGAGCAGGTGCGAACCGCTGGGTCCGATGTTGGTGATGTCGATGTTCGCGTGGACCTGGTCGGTCGAATGGAGTAGCGGCCCAAGGAAGCAGAACGCGATCAGCAGGGCGATCAGGATCACCCCGGCGACGCCGAGTCGGTGGCGGCGGAACTCGCGGATCATGGTCAGCTCGCCTGTGGTCCCTGCCCCTTCCCCGTGCCACAGGCAATGATAATGAGAATCATTCTCATCTTCGTCGAAAGTGCAGGGCCGGCGCCCGGCTGGAGTGAGGGGGGCGCACGCGGGGGTCGAGGATCGCGTAGGAGATGTCCGTCAGCAGGCTCCCCAGCACCGTCGCCAGGCCGACGATCACGGTTACTCCGAGCTCGACCGGGTAGTCGGCGTTCGACGCGGCCTCCCAGTAGCTCAGGCCGACGCCGGGGATGTTGAAGACGTACTCGACGACTAGCCCGGCCGTGAGCAGCATCGGCACCGACATGCCGAGCAGCGTCACGACGGCCAGCAGCGAGTTGCGCAGCACGTGACGGCTCAGCACCAGGCGCTCGGGCAGGCCCTTGGCGCGGGCCAGGCGGACATAGTCCTGCGCGAGCGTGTCGATCGCGGCCGAGCGCATGTAGCGGCTGAACCAGGCGACGTTGACGAGCGTCAGCGTCAGCACCGGCAGCACCAGCCCCTTGGGGTCGGAGAGGATGCCGGCCGTCGCGCCGGACTGGCCCGCCTCGGGCGGGAACACATGCGTGCCGATGCTGAGCGCCGCGATCAGGAGCAGGGCCAGCCAGTAGGACGGCATCGAGTAGAGCGCCAATGCCGCGCCGGTCGCGATGTGGTCGAGCGCACGGTTGCGGCGCACCGCCTGTGCGATCCCCAGCGGCAGTGCGATCGCCAGCGCGAAAACCAGCCCGAGGCCGACGAGGATCAGGTCGTTGGGCGCCTCGTGCGCGATCAGCGAACCGACGCCCTGGTTGAGGCGGTAGGAGTAGCCGAGGTTGCCGCGGACGAGGTGCCCGAGGAAGTCGAGGTACTGGATTACGATCGGGTGTGCCAGGCCGTTGGCGGCGTTGAAGGCGGCAACCGCCTGCGGGCTCGCGCGCGGCCCGAGGATCGCGTGTGCGAGGCTGCCGGGCGTGAGCCGCTCGAGCAGGAACACGATCAGCGTGACCCCGAGCAGCACGACCACCGCCTGGGCGAGGCGCCTGAGTAGAAAGCCCGTCACGTCAGGACCTGCCGTTCACTTCGTGAAGTACCACTCCTCCGGACTCAGGAACCCGTATGCGTTCGGGGTGGCCCCAGCGAGATTTGACTGGAAGCTCATGAGCGTGCCCGGCGACGGCTGCCAGAAGTCGGGCAGCGCCGTGCGCACGGCGTTTGCGTAGGCGTCGAGCGCCCGCTGGGCGCCGGCGGCCGAGGTCGTCGTGGTCGCCGCGATCAGCCTGTCGATCGCAGGATCGGAGTAACTGCCGACGTTGCCGAGCGCGCCAGTCTGGAAGATCTCTTCGCCAGTCGGGTAGTGGTCGGGCGCGAACACCCAGGCGCTCCCGTATTGGCCGAGCTGCCAACCGCAGGCCGCCGAGTGCGGCCGACAGGGCTCGATCTCCGCGTCAATCGTCGCGGTAGTGACTTCCCTGAGCGTGATCCGAATGCCGACCTCGCGCGCGACCGACTGCAGGTCGACCATCGCGCCGTCGGTCGCGGACATGCCGCTCGGGTACATCAGTGTGAAGCGCAGCTGCTTGCCGCGAGGGATGCCGGCACCGCATTCGCCCGAATCGGTGCCGGGATGCTCGCAGGTGGTGGTGCCATTGGCCACGACCGACCAGCCGTGGGCTTTCAGGATCCGCGCCGAGGTCCTGACGCTGAACGCGTACGGGTTCACGCGCGCCTGGGCGTTCGCGTACGGATTCGATGGCCGCGCCGGGAGGGGGCTGTAGGTCGGGACACCGACGCCCGCGTAGTAGGCGTGGATCCAGCCGGGCTGGTTGACGAGGTGCTGGAACGCTTGGCGGAAATAGCTCTGCCTGAGCACGGCTCCGACGTCCGGGTTGTTGAAGTTCGGCTCGAAGTAATCGAAGCCGTACGGCTGGAACTCGGTCAGCCGGTAGCCCTGGCTCTTCAGCGCCGGCGCCTGCGGCACATCGGTGTCGGGCACGTAGCCGGCCGAGATCTGCGGCGCCGAGCCGCCGCCGTCACCGGTCGCTGTGCCCGCCTTGAGTACCGAGAACTCGGCCGTCTCGCTCGTGAACGGAAGCTCGACGAATCTCGCCAGATGCGGTCTGTCAGGTCCGTCGTACTTCGGGTTGGGGACGAAGGTCGCCTCGCCGGAGGGGGTCAGCGATTGCAGCTTCCAGGGGCCGTCAACGATCGACCAGGTCGGGCTGGTCGCGTAGCCGGACACGTTCTTCGCCTGGGTGTTGAGGAAGCGGTAGACCGTCTTCGCGCCCGCCGGGCTGACGTCGGGTGTTGGAGTCCCGGTCGGGCACCCCGTCGTGCCTCCGCAATGACCGCTGGTGGTCCGATCCCACGCCATCGGCAGCGGCGTGATCTGCGACAGCTCGTTGTTGGTGAACCAGATCGGGTTGTAGCTCCGGTTCAGCGACAGGCGTACGGTGCGCTCACCGATCGCCCGAACCGATGTGACGTTGTCGGGAAAGCCGCCCGGCACATAGGAGGCCCAGTCGGCTTTGTTGGCCTTGAGCAGGTTGATCCAGAAGATCACGTCCCGAGCGCTGACTGCTTCGCCGTCAGACCACTTCGCCGGCTTCAAACTGATCGTGACGACCCGGTCGTGGTGGCTGTAGACAGGGGCGTTGCCGAGCGACAGCGTGTAGTCGACGCCGGGCCTGCCCCGGTCGCCGTACCAGTACAGCGGGCGGTACATGAGCGTCTGGAATTCGTAGACGTTCTCATTCGAGTAATAGGCGCCGGAGACAAGCGGGAAGATGTAGTTGGGCGGGGACAGGGGCTGCTCGGCCCAGTACGCCGTGCCGCCGCTCACCGGCGTGCCGATGCTCGCGGTGACCACGCGCGACTTGGTCGATACGGACCCCGTCGACACGGGCCCGACTGAGGAACCGCACGCCGCGACCAGGGTCGCTGCGGTGAGGACCGCGACTCCGACGCGCCACCTGGCTATCACTGCCCTCTCCCTCCGCCGGCATGACCCGGATCAGGTTCTACGGTCGGCGCCGTCCGACGCCCTCTCAGCCCAAGTGGGCTCCCGCGATCTCAGCTTGCGATTCTAGGCTCCGTCTCGCCTTCCGTCGAGCCCGACACGATCAGGTCGAACGATCTCGCCGGTCTGGTGAGGAAGTAGACGCGCTCGGCCTCCAGCCAGTCCACGTCCCACTCCTCGGGCGTGACCCGGCCGTGCAGACGCTCCAACCTGATCGGTTCGGGCGTTACCACCAACACCGTGTGCGTCGTCAGGTCGGCCAGCGCGGGCGCCGCCGCGGAGACACCCTCGACCAAGATCAGCCGCGAGCCCCACTCGATCGCCGGCTCGAGGGAGTTCGTGCGCAGCGCCTCCCAGTCGTAGTACTGCGCCATCGGTCGCGCATCGTCGGTCGGGTGCACACCGCCGAGATAGTCATCGGTGTGCACGATGAGGGCCTCCCGCGCGACCGCGACCTCGAACGCGATCGTCGTCTTGCCGGCCGCGCCGTGTCCATCGATCGCGACCACAAGCTGTCGAGTCTCGGCCTGCCAGGCACGAATCGCAGCGACGATCTGCGCAGCCGCAAACGTCATATGACCAATGTGGCGGCGTTGCGCTTGAGCCACGCGGCGTGCTCGCGATGCTCGGGGCACCGGCGTGCGACCAGCGCCCAGAAGCGCGGCGAATGGTCCATCACCTCGAGGTGACAGACCTCGTGCCAGATGACGTAGTCGAGCACCGCTTCGGGGGCGAGCAGCAACCGCCAGTTGAAGCTCATCGCGCCGGCGCGCGAGCAGCTGCCCCAGCGGGTGCGCTGGTCGCGGATCGTCAGGCGCATGTAGCTGAGCTGCGCCTCGGCGCAGGCGCGGTCCAGACGCGTGCGGATCTCCTCGCGCGCCATCCGCCGGTACCAGCGCTCGAGCGCCGCCTGTCGCTTGAGGCCTTCCGGTACCACCAGCGTGTCTCGGCGCCGCGTGACCCGCGTGCGACCCGCCTCGCCGACCACCGCGAGGCTGGCACCCAGGTAGGGAACGGTGTCGCCCCGCGCCAGCACGGCTGCCCGCTGGCGGCCGACCTCGGCGAGCCGTCGTTCGATCCAGGGGCGCAGCTCCACGACCGCCTCCTGCGCCGCACACTGCGGCAGGCGGCGCGGGAGCACGACTTCCACGTTGCCGCCGCGATCGACGGTGACCCGAACACGGCGAGCGCGGTCGGAGCGACGAACCAGGTAGGCGAACTCGGCGTCGGCGAGCTGCGCCTCTGCGAGCTCGGCGTCTGCCAGGTCGGAGTGGGCGAGTGCGACCACGGCCGGAAAGGGTACGGTCCAGTCGAGACATGCCCACAATCCCCGACCTGCCAGAGCGCCTCGGCGACGAGCTCGTCGAGCTTCGCGAGATCGCCGAGTGGGACATTCCCGAGGTGCTGATCGCGCATCAGGACGATCGCGACCTGCACCTGCGTCTCGGGCTGAGCAGGCCGCCCACCGGCGCCCAGCTCGGGAGCGAGGTCGAGCGCGCGCAGGACGAGCGGCTGGCCGGCAGCTCCGTGAAGCTGACGATCCTCGAGCAAGGCGGGAATGACTGCCGCGGCCGCATCGAGGTGGACGGCTTCGACTGGGAGCAGGGGAGCGCCTCGATGCGGGTGTGGGTGGCGCCGCAGGTGCGTGGTCGCGGATACGAGCAGCATGCGGTCGCGCTCGCCTCGCAATGGCTGCTCACCGGCGTCGGCCTGCGACGGCTGACGGTCAGCGTCGACGGCGCCGAGACACAGATGCTCGAGCGTCATACCTGAATCTGGATCCGTCGGCGATCGCTCCGTAGACTGCGTGCCGCGATGGCAACGAGCTCGGTGATCGCCCGCCGGTACTTCGACGCGCTGAGCAGGCGCGACATAGATGCTGCCGTGGCCTGCTGGGCTCCGGGAGCCTCCGACCAGATCAGCGTCCGCTTCGGGGAGCTCTTCGACGCCTTCCCGGATATGCGGATCGAGCTGCTCGACACCACCACCCAGCGTGAGCGGTGTGTGGTCCGCTGGCATGCCAATGGCACGTTCCTCGGTCCTGGACATGTGCAGGACTTCGCTCCGAACGGAGCTCAGATCTCGATCGACGGCTGCGATGTGCTCGAGATAAGTGAGGACCAGATTGTGGCCGGTGGCTTCTATATGGACGGCGCCGAGGTCGTGCAGCAGCTCGGGCTGCTTCCTGCGCCGCGCGGTCTCGCGGCCGTGGTCAATACCCGTACGTGGGTGCGCAACACCATGTCCGGCGGGGAGCCCGAGGCGATCGCCGCCGGCGTCTGGGTTCTGCGCGGCGGCCTGCCGCGCGTGATGAACGTCTATCTGATCGAGGACGAAGGTGGCGTGACCGTGTTCGACGCCGGCATCGCGCAGATGACAGGCGCGATCCGCGCGGCGGGCGCTCGGTTCGGCGGCATCCGCCGGGTCGTCCTGGGCCACGCCGACGCGGATCATCGCGGTGGCGCCGCCGGGCTCGACGCCCCGATCTACTGCCACCCGCTTGAGCGCTCTGCGGCGCGGTCACCGTCGCCCTACCGCGACTACTGGAACCTGGGTCTGCTGCGGGCATGGTCGCGGCCGCTGCTGACGCGGCTGCTGGCCGGCTGGGATGGCGGCGCGCTCGAGCTCGCCGGGAACGTCGAGGAGGGCGAGGAGATCGCCGGTTTCAGCGTGCTGCACCTTCCCGGTCATGCGCCCGGACTGATCGGCCTCTACCGGGCCGAGGACGGGCTCGCGCTCGTCTCGGACTGCTTCTACACGCTCAACCCGGAGACCGGCATCGGCAACGCCGCCCACGTCCCGCACCCGGCCTTCAATCTCGACACCAACCAGGCGCGCGAATCGATCCGCCGCCTGGCGGCGCTCGGCCCGAAGGTCGTCTGGCCGGGGCACGCCAAGCCGGTGTCGGGCGAGGATGTCGAGCTGCAGTTGCAGCGTGCGGCCTCTGCTGCGGTCTAGCCTGACGGGGATGGGCAAGCGTCGACGCAAGCGTTCAAGCGCCGCGATCACGGCTCCGGCTACGACCTACCCCGATGCCGAGGGCAACGAGCTCGAGCTGCGGGGATCATTGCCGCCGAAGGCGCGGGCCGAGTACGCGGAGACGCTCGGCGGCGGCCTCGACCGCGAGGATGCCTGGCAGCGCGCGACCGAGCTTCTGTTCGAGCGGCTGGCGCTCAGCTGGACCGTGTCGGGGGTCCGGACCGATACTCAAAAAGAGCTGCTCGGGCGCTACCGGATGGCCGACGCGCAGGAGCGCCGCTTCGTGCGCGACAGCCTGCGCATGCACGTCGCGGAGAACTTCCCGGAGCTGCAGGAGCCGTGATCGACGCCGACGCGTTCGCCATGCTGGTCGTCGAGTGGTGCCTCGAGGTCCAGCGCGGGCAGCAGGTCCTGATCGACACGACGACGCTCGCGGTCGAGCCGGCGGTCGCGCTGCACCGGGCACTGCTCGAACGCGAGGCGTGGCCGCTGCTGCGGCTGAGTCCGGGCGGTCTCGAGGCCGACTTCTACAGGCACGCGCGTGATCTGCATCTCGACGGCGTCGCGCCGATTCAGCTTGCCGAGTACGAGGCTGCAGATGCGAGCGTGCGGATCTCCGCGCCCGCCAACATGAACGCTGTCGCGGGCGTCGATCCGCTGTTGGTGGCCCGGCGCGCGCGCGCCCAGAAGCGCCTGCGGGCGGCCCGCGGGCAGCGGCGCTGGTGTGTGACGATCTGGCCGACGCCGGCGCTTGCGCAGCGGGCGGGCATGGACGAGTCGGCGTACGCGGGATTCGTCGAACGGGCGCTGTTCCTCGACCGGCCCGACCCGGTCGCGGCCTGGGCCGCGTTGCGCGACCGGCAGGCGCAGGTGATCGAGCGGCTCGCTCCGGCGCGGGAGATCCACATCGAGACGGGCGGCACTGACCTGAGGCTGAACGTCGAGGGCCGGACGTGGATCAACTCGGACGGGCGTCGCAACATGCCGAGCGGCGAGGTCTTCACCGGCCCCCACGAAGGCTCTGCCACCGGCGTCATTCGCTTCGACGTGCCCTCCAACCGGCGCGGAGCCGAGGTGGCGGGCGTCGAGCTCAAGTTCGCGCAAGGCGAGGTGGTGGCGGCGCGCGCGGACGTCGGCGACGAGCACCTGCAGGCGGCGCTCGGAATCGATGCGGGGGCGAGGTTTCTTGGCGAGCTCGGGATCGGCACCAACACCGGCATCGACCGCGCGACCGGCTCGACGCTGCTCGACGAGAAGATCGCCGGCACCGTCCATCTGGCGCTCGGCAACTCGTATCCGGAGACCGGCGGCACCAACGACTCGGCGTTGCACTGGGACCTGATCTGCGACCTGCGCAAGGGTGGTCGCGTGACGGTCGATGGCGACGTGGTGATCCAGGATGGTCTGCTCGTTCAGTAGGGTGTTTTGCGTGCCGACGATCAAAACCGCCTAGCGCCCGTGTCTCGGTCGACAAATCCTGCCGGCACCTAGATGCGCCGCACCAAAATCGTCGCCACAATCGGTCCCGCCTCCCGTGACCCCGAGGTGCTCGTGCGCCTGATCGAGGCCGGGATGGACGTCGCCCGCCTCAACTTCTCGCACGGCAACCTCGAACTGCACGCGGAGAACGCTGAGCGCGTGCGTGCCGCGGCCAGCGCGGCCGGCCGCCAGGTCGCGATTCTGCAGGACCTGCCCGGCCCCAAGCTGAGGGTCGGCCCGATCGAGAATGAGATCGCCGACCTGAAGCCGGGCGACGCGCTGGTGCTGACCTGCGGTTCAAACGAGCTCGGCAATGAGCGCCGTATGTCGGTCAGCTGGGCGGGCCTGGCCGATGCGGTCGACCCAGGCGACGTGATCTACCTGGCGGACGGCAAGATCCGCCTGCGGGTGGCGGCGATCAGGACCGGCGACGGCGAGGTCGACACAGAGGTCGAGGTCGGCGGCGCCGTGGCCTCGCGCCAGGGCCTCAACATCCCCGGCTCGACCCGCGGGTTGGATTCGGTGCCGGCCGAGGATCTCGAGATGCTGCGCTTCGGCGAGGAGATTGGGGTGGACCTCGTCGCGCTGTCATTCGTTCGCACGGCCGAGGACATCACGAGCGTGCGCAAACACACGCGCCTGCCGTTGATCGCCAAGATCGAGAAGCCGCAGGCGATGGTCGCCGCCGAGGACATCATCCGCGCCGCCGACTGCGTGATGGTGGCACGCGGCGACCTCGGGATCGAGCTGCCGATCGAGCAGGTGCCACGCGCTCAGAAGCGACTGCTGACGCTTGCCGGTCAGCTCGCGCGCCCCTCGATCACGGCCACGCAGATGCTCGATTCGATGGTCTCCTCGCCGCGCCCGACGCGGGCCGAGGCGACCGATGTCGCCAACGCGATCCTCGACGGGACCGACGCGGTGATGCTCTCGCAGGAGACGGCCGTCGGCCAGTACCCGGTCGAGACCGTCGCGATGATGGCGTCGATCGCCGAGTACACGGAGGCGGACCTGCCTTACGAGAAGTGGAATGATGAGCGCGTTCGTCGCGATGCGCGCGACCCTGCCTACACGGTCGCGCACAGTGCCTGCGCCGCCGCCCGCGAGCTGCATCTGGCGGCGATCATCACGCCGACCCTGTCGGGGCGCTCGGCGCGGCTCGTCGCCTCGCATCGCCCCAATGTGCCGATCTACGCCCTGTCGCCAGGGCGCGAGACGGTGCGGCGTTGCGGCCTGATGTGGGGGGTGCGTGCCGCCTCGATGCGCCGTCACGAGGTGACGGAGGCGTTGATCGCCGACTCCGCGCGGCGCGTGGTCGAACTCGGCTGGGTGAAACCAGGGCAGCGCGTCGCGATCACCGCCGGGCTTCCGAGCGGGCGGCCGGGAACCACCAGCCTGCTGCAGATCCAGCGGGTCTGAGGCGTCGGTGGCCGTGGCGCCGCGTGTCGTTGCGCTGCGTCAGCCGGCCGTGGCGCTGCGCCCGCCCGCGTAGAAGGCTGCCTCCTGGTCGCCCAGCGGCGTCGACGGCGGGTCGCCGTAATACCACTCGCGCGCGATCCGGTTGAAGTTCCCCCGTGCGCGCAGCTGTGCGATCACGGCGAGCGTCAGCACCTCCATGCGCCGCCCGAAGATGTGGTCCGCCGGCGCCGACTCGTGACGCAGCTGGCCGAAGTACTCGGAGCGCGGGTCACTCATGTCGATCACGACCTGGGTCGCGTACTCGGGCGTGATCTGGATCTCCTGGTCGACCGTGTACCAGGCTGTGGCGGCGCGGAAATGTTCGAGCACCCGGTCAGGGTCGAACTTCGCCGGCTCGGGGAAGAAGCCGACCTCGGTGCCGAGCCGCATGACGGAGTCCTTGTCGCCCTCGATCACGGCGCGTGCCACCTCCATCTCGATCTCGACCGAGCCGGCGGGCATCCGTTTGAACAGGCCGAAGTCGAAGAATGCGACGCGCCCGTCGTCCAGCAGGATCGAGTTCCCGGGGTGCGGGTCGCCCGAGAACTGGTGGTGGCGGTACATGCAGCCGAAGTAGAAGCGGAAGAGGATTTCGCCCACACGATCACGGTCGGCCTGGGGGTAGCCCCTGACGTCCTCGAAGCCGGTGCCCTCGACGAACTCGGTCACCAGCACGCGCTCGCGCGACAGGGACGTGACCACGTCGGGCACGAAGATGAACGGGTGCCCTCGGTGGATGCGAGCGAGTGCGCGCTGGTTCTGGGCCTCGAGCTCGTAGTCGAGCTCCTCCTCGATCCGCCGCCGGATCTCCTCGCCCACGGTCTTGGGGTCGAGACCCGGCGCGATCCGTTTCGCGAGGCGCAGGATCATCCCGATGTTCTGCAGGTCGGCGCGCACGGCCGCGGCGACTCCGGGGTACTGCACCTTGACCGCCACGTCCCGGCCGTCGTGTAGTCGCGCCCGGTAGACCTGCCCGATCGAGGCGGCCGCGATTGGCTCGTCGTTGAACTCCTCGAACGCCTCATCGAGCGGCTCGTCGAGCTCCTGCTCGATCACCTTGCGCATCTGCTTGAAGGTCACGGTCGGCGCCGCGTCGCGCAGGCGCGCGAGCTTGCGCTGGAACTCGTCGCGGTGCTCCGGCGGGACCAGACCGGTGTCCAGGAAGGACAGCACCTGCCCGACTTTCATCGCGGCACCCTTCATCGTGCCGAGTGCGGTCACGATCTGCTCGGCCGCCTCCATGTGGCGCCGCTCGAGCGCGGCCTCGCGCCCTTCCTTGGACCGCGCGACGTTGCCCGCAATCGTGCCCGCCTGGCGCAGCGCCTGCCCGGCCGCGAGCCCGCCGATCATCGCCGTACGCCGGACTCTCGACCTGGGGATCTTGCTGTCGTCGGCCATCCGTGAGACCGCTACGGTCGGGGACGCTAACCAGGGGCGCCGGGCAGCGGCCCGGCGCCGGCCGCGACAATGACCTGCGATCCAGGCACGATGTCGTCGCTGCCGTCTGGCCAGCGGACCCACGCTTTGCCGCCGCCGTCGTAGTCGGTTGCGAGCAATATCAGCGTCGCTGGTTTCCCGAGTGCCGTGCACGCCGCGGTGCCCTCCGGGTCGCGCCCACTCCAGATCCGCACGAAGGGGTTCTCGGCGAGCTCGGCTTCCACTGTCGTCGGTTCGGTGTGTCCCGGATGGATGTGCGTTTGCGGCGGCAGCGTAAGCAGCGTGTCCATCACCGAGCTCTTGAGGTCGGCGTAGGTCGTATGGCCGGGGGCGCGCACGCCGCCCACCGAGCCCTTGAAGAGCGTGTCGCCGCTGAAGAGGTCGATCCCGTTCACCAGCAGCGAGACCATCCCGGCGGTGTGTCCGGGGGTGTGCAGCGGCTCGATCGTGAGTCCGCCAGTGGTCAGGATCTCGCCCGGGATCAGGTCGCCGGTGGCAGCGGGCACGGCCGCGCGCTCGAGCGGATGGATCAGCACCTGCGCTCGCCGTTGTCGCGCGACCACCGACTCGAGGTCCGCCACGTGGTCATGGTGGTGGTGCGTGAGCAGCACATACGTCAGTGCGAAGCGCTCGCGTTTGAGCAGCTCGAGCAGCGGCTCGACTGGTCCGCCGGCGTCGATCATCACCGCTGTTTGCCCGTCGTCGTCCATCACCAGATAGGTGTTGGACAGCCACGTTGCATTCATTGATCGCTCGATGATCACTGAGTAAGAGCGTAACCCCTCCACGATCAGCCCTCTTGCGGTTCGTCAATTGGCGCGCTATCAAAGCCGAATGGACGGGGAAGCCCCTGGGTGAGCTAGCTTTAGTTGCATATGGCCACAGAGGGACGCAGCAAGATCGCATACCTGCTGGAGCGGCTCGCGCAGGGCGTTGCAGCCCACGACCGCGAGAACCCCGGCCATCACAGTTGGGGCATCGGGATGTCGCATTTCGACATCGAGCGCCTCGGTCTCGAGGAGGGCGAGCAGATTCTCCCCGGCATCGTCCTGCAGTCTGACGGCGGTGTCACTGGCGCGTTTCGCGTGCTCTGCGACGGCGACCATGACGCCGAGCAGGAGGAGGCCGAGGAAGAACTCACAGACGCCGTCGCCCAGGAAGCGCGCGAGCTTGAGGTCGTTCGTCCCGGCGGCGGTGACCAGGAGTACCCGCCGCCACTGCGGCCGCCCTTCTGACGTTCCTCTGCGGGCCGAGCAAACCGGGACTCACCTGGCGGGACCCTGTGACTGGGTGAAGTACGGTGCCTGGCCATGAGGGGGAATGGGGCTCTTTGCCGTGGTCGGCCGGCGTGGTTGTTGGGTGTCCTGGCTGCGGGAGTGTTGTGGCTTGCCCCGGCCAGTGCGAGTGCTGCGTTGGTGTGGTCCGCTCCGGTGTTTCTCAACGCGGGGGCGGACTCGGGTCTTGTCGATCTGGCGTGTCCGACGTCGACGCTGTGCGTGGCGGTCGATTCTGCTGGGCGCGAGGTCTCGTTCGATCCGGCTGATCCGAGCGCCTGGTCGGCGTATGCAATCGATCGGACTCGCGCCCTGACTGGTGTGGCCTGCCCGGCCGCGTCAGAGTGTGTTGCCGTGGACGGGCAAGGTGCTGCGATCACATTTGATCCAGAACAGGCCGGGTCCGCCTCGCGTCGGTACGTGATCAGTCGGGGCCCCCTGCAAGTGCCGGCGCCGGGTAACGCACTGGCTGCCGTGTCCTGCGCTTCGACGGGTCTCTGTATCGCGGTGGACCAGCAGGGGCATGTCATCGGCTTTTCGCCCGTCGGCCCGCCCGATGCTCGGATCGCTCCCTTCAGCGCGGAACAGACACTCGGTGGCCAGCATCTGGTGGCATGCCCAGCAAGCACGCAGTGCAGCGTCCTCAGCGACACCGGTACCGGGACCGCACCGCGGTCACCGACCCAAACCCTGATCACGTTCGACCCGCGATCCCTCGCGGCGGTGGCGACGATCGCCGTGCCCAGCTCGGTGTCACTCACACAGCTGGTTTGCCCGACGATGAGCGAGTGCATTGGTGCCGGTTCCTCGTTGTCGGTGGTCGGTGGACAGTTAGCCGGTAATGGGACGGCGACCGTGACCTTCGATCCGACGTCGTCCACTGCGGGGCCGGCAGTGGTTCGAGGCGAGGTTGGGAACGTCGCCCTCTCCTGCGCCTCCGCGTCGGTGTGCACGGCGATGGATGCCAGCGGAGCGGAGGTGAGCTTTGACCCCAACGGCTCCGGGGTGCTCGAACAGGCGGCGGTTGATCCTCTGGGCGATTACCCGAAGGGCTTCAACGGCGCGCGAATCGCATGCCCATCTGCCGATGAGTGCGTGCTGGCGACCTGGAACGACTCAGACGCGATCACGTTCGCGCCTCTGTCCCCGGGGACGCCGGTACCGGTCCCGATCGACGATGGCGGACCGATCGCCGCCGTCGCCTGTCCGGCGCCTGGAGAATGCGTCGGCGTCGCGAACACACAATTTGCTTATGTCCCCGAGACCACCAGTCTCGCGGCACTGTTCGATTCGCGCTCGCAAACCCACCTCGACGCGACCGGCCTGCTGAGCGGCACCGCCAAGGGCATCGCCTGCCCCACGCGCACACAGTGCACAGTCGTCGCGACCCAGACCCCCGTGTGCGGAGGCTGCTCGACGACCCCCAACACCGCCGAGACGACATTCAACCCATACAAGCCGCCGCGCCGATATGCGTTTGGGTCCTCCGGGATCAAGATCGACAAGACCACAGTCGGTGGGCTGGCTTGTCCGAGCGCGCGCGAGTGCACCGTGGTCGACAAGCGGGGACGCGAGGTGACCTTTGACCCGATCCGTCCGCGAGCACGTTCGGTTCAGCTCGAGAGCAATACGGCTCTCACCAGTATTGGTTGCCCCTCAGCGAAACAATGCACAGCCGTCGGCAAGAGCGGAGTCGAGGTCACGTTCGTACCGGAGACGGGGTCGTTGATCACAAAGCGGCAGATCGACAAGACCAGAACGCTGACATCGGTCGCCTGCCCCACCGCACGGCAATGCAGTGCAGTCGATCGGTTTGGCCGCGAGATCACTTTCGATCCGCAACGCGACCGGCGTCTCGTTTCGCAGCGGATCAGCACAACCAGGCTGACCGGTATCGCTTGCCCGTCCCAGCGTTCGTGCGTCGCCGTAACCGCAGCCGGCGATGCGGCACTCGGTGACCCCGTTACCCGTCATCGATGGACGGTCGAAGCCGTTCGTGGCGCGAGCTCGCTCTTGGCGATCGCATGCAGCTCGCCGGAGGCGTGCGTCGCCGCGGATTCGGCCGGGCACATGTTCGAGACCGTCCGGCAACGCAATCGCCACTTTCGGCACCGCGTCGCGAGCGGTTTCGATCAAGCGATCAGGCTGCCTTCGTGGAAGGGCCGTTTGCGTGTGTCGGAACAACGCGGGATGATCGCGCGAGATGGCAGCCTTTCGACTCCTTGCGCTGGCCGTTCTGCTCCTCGCAGCCGCCGCTGGGCCCGCCGACGCAGGCGCCAAGGCACGACTTCCGGCGCCTCTCGCAGCCGACTGCGGCTCCGGCGTGACCGGAATCGGGTTCACCGCCTATGCCTGCGGCAGCGGCGCCGGAGGCACCAAGTATGCCCACCTTGCGGAACTTGTTGTGCTGCGTACTAACGGCAGTTATTCGGGCTATCGCGACTCGATCAGCGAGCCGGATCTGAGGGCGCGATCGACCACTGGGGAGGTTGTCGCCGCGCATAACGATGCGATCGTCCAGGTCACCGCGTCAGCACTGAAGACCCTCGTTAGCCAACGTCGGCTCGATCAACTGTTCCCCGGCAGCCCAGGCCTAGCGGCGATCAATGCGCTCACTGTCACCGCATCTGGCGCTGTCCTCTTCCGCGCCAATTACTACGCGCCTCACAAGCACGGCTGCGGCAACATACGGGCCGAACTAACAGCGGGCGGGCGAGTAAAGGTGCTGTGGCGGTCAGCCACCGGTCTGATCTGCGGGTGACCCGGCACCAATCCAGCGGCACTAGCTGGCCTGGCGGCCCTGCTACTGCTCGAGGGTGTACTCGGGGCCGTAGCTGACTGTGAACAGCAGCCCACCCGGGCCCCAACGGAAGCGGCGTTCGAGCGTCAGCAGCCGGGACTCCAACAGGCGCGCAAAGGTGGGCGTTGGACGGCTCCTGACGTTGAAGAACAGGAGCCGGTCGTACCTCGGCGCCAGCGGGTTGCCGTACTGGTCATGGTGCAGCCACCGGCTCCAGGCGTGCTCGTCACTCATGCCAGGTGGGCGGCTAAGCTACCCGAATCCATGCACGGACGGAGGCGCAAGAGCTTGTGCGCGTTGCTCGCCACCGCATTCGCCTTCGGTCTTCTGGGGACCGGCGTGGCCCAGGCGGGCGTCGCGAAGATCAAGGTCAGCAAGACCCTCGCGGGGTCGGTGATCACCGACGCGCGCGGATACGCGCTGTTCATCTTCTCCAAGGGCGGGCACAGCATCGCCCGCTGCGAGAAGATCAAGACCTGCGCGGCCGACTGGCCGGCGGTCACCACGAGCGGGAAACCGGTGGCCGGCGCCGGACTCGAACCCAAGCTGCTGAAGACGATCCGGTACGCGGGCAAGGTGCGTGAGGTCACCTACGCAGGCTGGCCTCTGCACAGCTACAAGTTCGCCTACAGCGTGCAAAGCTCGGTCATCAACATCGGGATCAAGCAGTTCGGCGGGCCGTGGTATGCGCTCGGGCCGACGGGCATGATCATCAAGTAAGGAGCGTGAGCATGCGTCAGGTCTCGAGGTTCTCTCTTGTGGTCGTGGGAGTGTTTGTGGTGTATCTGGCCGCGTGCGCGGGCAGCGCAGCCGCCAAGGTGCTGCGCGTTGGCACCTATAAGGGCGTCCACGGGCAGTACACGACGATCCAGGTGGCGGCCAACGCCGCCAGGCCCGGCGACTGGATCCTCCTCGGTCCCGGTGACTACAAGACGAACTCGAGCCGTGCGCCCAAGGGGCACGCGAACGTCCCGGCCGCGATCCTGCTCGACAAGCCGCGGGTGTTCGTGCGCGGCATGAACCGCAATAAGGTGATCATCGACGGCACCAAGCCCGGCACGCCCGTCTGCAGCAAGAAGCCCTCGGCTCAGAACTACGGGCCGAAGTACAAAGGCGGCAAAGCCGGCCTCAACGGCATCGAGGTGTGGGAGGCCGACAACGTCTGGGTCCAAAACCTGACGACATGCAACTTCACGAGCGGCAGTGGCGACACCGGCAATGAGATCTGGTGGAACGGCGGCGCCGGTGGCGGGCACATCCACGGCAGGGACTTCGTCGGCTCGTACCTGACCGCGACCTCGACGTTCTTCAACGGCGAGAAGACGGCGGCCACGTACGGCGTTTTCTCGAGCGACTTCAACGGTGGCATCTTCGATCACGACTACGCCTCCAACTTCAACGACTCCGGCTTCTACATCGGCGGCTGCAACACGCAGTGCAACCAGACGCTCGAGAACAGCCAAGCGGAGTACAACGCGCTCGGCTTCTCGGGCACCAACGCGGGCGGCTCGATGCTGATCGAGCACAACAAGTTCGACAACAACCAGGACGGCTTCGACACCAACTCCCAGAACAACAGCGACTGGCCGTCGCCGCAGGACGGTGCATGCCCCGCCGGCGTGAAGCCGCAGATCCCGGGCGCGCCGACCTGCTGGATCTTCTACAAGAACGACGTCTACGACAACAACAACCCGAACGTCCCCGCGTCGGGCGCCGCAGCCGCCGGTCCGGTCGGGACGGGCGTCTCGATCGAGGGCCGCTTCGACACGATCATGGATAACGACTTCCATGACAACGGCGCCTGGGGTGTCGTGTTCGAGCCCTATCCGGACACGGGCACCGCCCCGGCCAACGTGATCAAGGCCGGCATGAATTGCGCGGGCGGCACGGTCGACTACAACCTGCTGGGCTTCGAGACGATCAACTGCATGTACGACGACTGGGGCAACGTGCTGGTCGGCAACACCTTCAGCCACGACGGCTTCTTCGGCAACCCAACCAACGGCGACGCGGCCGAGTTGACGCTTCTGGGCGGCGAGCCGATCAACTGTTACTACGGCAACTCCGACGCCGACGGAACGTTCACGAGCTCGCCCGCCAACCTGCAGAACACCAACGCCCAGTGCGGCACGGTCACATCCAGCACCAGCAAGGGCGACGGCAACCAGCAGTTCCTGCTGGAGGCGGCCTGCGACACCGAGGCGCTCGGCGCCGGTGTCGGCTGCGCCGTGACCGACCATTACCCGAGGGCGACGAAGATCGTGATGCACCCACTGCCCAAGCTGCCGACGATGCCGAACCCGTGCAAGGGCGTCCCCGCCAATCCGTGGTGCCCGGCGCACAAGAAGGCCTGACGGCGCCAGTCGGAGTGGCCCTCTCAGCGGAGATACTGGCTCGCGGACCCTGGAATCCGGGCGACATCGAGATTGCCTGGCGGCCTGAGGCGTTCGAGCCCGGCGCCGATGCCACAGCCGAGGCCGATCGTCTGCTCGGCAGGCTGCGCGATCGCGGCTCGCCGAGCTACGACGGGCTCGCCGCGCGGATGGTCAGCTTCGAGCAGAAGCCGGACGGCCTGCGGCTCGAGCTGCAGCCGATCCGCTGGGCGATGCGCCTGCTCCGCAACGACGCCGGCGACAGCATTTCGGCGCTGTGCGTTGTGCGCGACTCGGAGGGCAGCTGGCTGGCGGGGCGGCGCGCCGCCTGGGTAGCGTCGTGGGCGGGCCGCTGGGCGTTGGGGGCGGGCGGCTCAGTCGAGGTCGACGAGAACCCCACCGACACGCTCGCACGCGAGCTCGAGGAGGAGTGGAGCGTGAGCCCCGAGCGACTCCAGGTCGAAGCGTTGATCCGGCTCGCGAACGGGATGGTGATGCTCGTCGGCCAGGCGTGGCTGGCGCCGGGCGCGCTCGTCTCACCCGACGACGAACACGACGCCTTCGCCTGGTGGCCGGCGGAGGTCGAACGCTGGCCCGCCGAGGCCGACTCACCCCTGCGCAAGATGGGCACGCTGCTCGCCGGCGCCTGATTGGCGCGGCGGCGGAAACGGTGCACACGGTGAGTCAGAACGAGCAAGCAACGTTCACGCGCGTTGTCACCTTCCGGCGGCTCGAGTTCGTCTCCTGCTTTCACTCGTGCGTGTATCTATCCCTGCTGGTCTGCGCTTTCGCGCTCCACAAGCCCGAGCCCGCGACCTTCATCCTCGGGCTCTCGCACGGGCTGATGTGGATCGGGATGTCGCTTCTCTGCATCGCCGCCACGCGCTGGCGTGTTATCCCTTTCTGGTTGGCCGTGACGGTCGCGGTGCTGGGCGGGCTGGGGCCGTTCATGGGCACGATCGGATTCATCTACGAGACGCGGCGGCGGGCGCGGGTGATGAGTGGCCCGCGACCGCTACCCTACGAGGACGGAAGCTTAAATGGCCGTTGAAACAGGGACTTTTCAGGTTGTGATGCCCGCGATGGGGGACTCCGTCGTCGAAGGCACCATCCTCGAATGGCACAAGCAGGAGGGCGACCGGGTCGAGGCCGACGAGACGCTCGTCGAGATCTCGACCGACAAGATCGACGCCGAGGTCCCCGCACCCGTATCGGGCACGATCGTCAAGCTTCATGTGGCCGTGGGCGACACTGTCGGCGTCGGCGCCGCGCTCGCGGAGATCGCCATCGCCGAGGACGGCGCGAACGGCTCCAACGGCTCGGCGTCCAGCGCAGAGCCGGCGGGCAGCGAGGCGCCCACAGTGGAGGCGCAGGTCGTCGACATCGTCACACCGGCGGGCAGTGAGAGCGTCACCGAGGGCACGCTCCTCGAGTGGAGCGTGAAGGTCGGTGACGCCGTCAAGGATGGCGACACGGTCGTCGAGATCTCAACCGACAAGGTTGACATGGAGCTGCCGGCGCCTGCCAACGGCACGATCACCGAGATCCTCTTCGAGGAGGGCACGACCGTCGGCGTCGGTCAGGTCATCGCGCGAATGGCGGTGGGCGCGAGCGCTGCCACGGCGGCGGCGGTTGTAGGGGCGGTGGGTGGGAGCCAATCCGCACCGCCGTCTGACGCCGATCAGAAGGCCGCACCCCAGAAGGCCGCACCCCAGAAGGCCGCACCCGCTCCGGCTTCGGACGCGCAATCGTCGAAGGAGGCGACCCCGATCGCCCAACGTGTCGCCGCGGGCCTAGGCGTCAACCTCGCGAGCGTGGCCGGCACCGCGCGCGGTGGTCGCGTGACCAAGGACGACGTGCTGGCCGCTGCAGCCAATGTCGTCGAACTGCCGCGGGGCGCCGAGAAGATCAAGGGCGGCGCCGCGGTGCTCGCGCGTTACATGGACGAGAGCCGGCAGGTCCCGACCGCGACCTCGTTCCGCACGCTCACCGTGACGACGCTCGATGCCCGCCGCAAGCAGTTGAAGGACTCAGGCGTCAAGGTCTCCTTCACGCACCTGATCGCGTATGCGATCGCCAAGGCGGCAACCGACGAGATGCCGGTCATGGCCCACCACTTCGTGCAGTCCGGCGGTCAGCCCTATCGCGTTGACGACGGCGCCGTCAACCTCGGCCTCGCGGTCGACGTCGAGAAGAAGGACGGCGCTCGCACGCTGATGGTGCCCGTGATCCGCGACGCCGGCCGCCTGAGCTTCAAGCAGTTCCTGGACGCTTACAACGCGCTCGTCGACAAGGCCCGCGCCAACGCGCTCACGCCCGACGACCTGACCGGCGGGAACATCTCGCTCACCAACCCCGGCGGGATCGGCACCGTCGCTTCGGTACCGCGGCTGATGGTCGGACAGGGCACGATCGTCGCGACCGGCTCGATCGCCTACCCGGTCGGCCTCGGGGCGATCGGTGCGCAGATCGGCGCCGAGAAGGTCATGTCGATGACATCGACCTATGACCACCGGATCATCCAGGGCGCCGAGTCCGGCCGCTTCCTGAAGGTGGTCGAGGAGTACCTGCACGGCGAGCACGGTTTCTACGAGTCGGTCTTCAGCGCACTTGGCGCGAGCCTACCGGCGCTATCGCCGAAGCCGGTCCCGAGCCTCGCGACGCCGGCTGCTGTGGGATCTGCCCCGCCCGCCCAAGCCACAGCAGCAGCCGCGGTTCCCAACGAGGAGCTGCTTCAGGCGGTCCAGGCCTCGACCTCCGTGCTCAAGGCCTACCGGATGCACGGCCACCTGGCGGCGAGGCTCGACCCGCTCGGGCGTCTGCCGGAGGGCGACTCGGCGCTCGACCCGGCCACCGTCGGGCTGACACCCGAGCTGATGGCGCAGATCCCGGCGCGCATCCTGCGCATGTACGTTCCGGGCGACACGCTGATCGAGGCGCTTCCGCACCTGCGCGAGATCTACTGCGGGCCGATCGCCTACGAGATCGAGCACATCGCTTCACACGGGCAGCGTCTGTGGCTACGCGAGGCGATCGAGTCCGGCGCCTACCGCATGCCGCTCACGGCTGATGAGCAGCGGACGCTGCTCGAGCGCCTGACCAATGTGGACACGTTCGAGCGCTTCATGGCGAGGGCGTACCTCGGTGCCAAGCGCTTCTCGGTCGAGGGCGTCGACATGACCGTGCCGATGATCGATGAGATCGTCAAGCTCTCAGGCCAGTACGGCGCGCGCGAGGTCGTCATCGGCATGGCGCACCGTGGGCGCGTGAACGTACTCGCGCACAACCTCGGGCGTTCGTATGAGTCGCTGTTCGCCGAGTTCGAAGGCGCCAACACGCTGGAAGCGATCACGACGATCCCCGACGGCGGCACCGGTGACGTCAAGTACCACCACGGCGCTGCGGGCAGCTACCAACTGCCGGGCGGCGAATCGCTGATCGTCCGGCTCGAGTCCAACCCGAGCCACCTGGAGTTCGTTGCGCCGGTCGTCTCGGGCGCCACCCGCGCGGCCCAGACAAACCGCCAGGGCGCGCACGCCAGTCAGGACACCAACGCGGCCGTGCCGGTCGTTCTGCACGGCGACTCCTCCTTTCCGGGCCAGGGCGTCGTTGCGGAGACGCTCAACCTGCAGGCGCTCGACGGCTACACCGTCGGCGGCACGATCCACCTCATCCAGAACAACCAGGTCGGCTTCACGACCGACCCGGAGGATTCGCGCTCGACGACGTACGCGTCCGATCTGGCGAAGGGCTTCGACGTGCCGATCATCCATGTCAACGCCGACAACGTCGACGCCTGCATCGCGGCCGTGCGGCTTGCGTTCGCCTTCCGCCGCGAGTTCGGGCACGACGTGGTCATCGACCTGATCGGGTACCGCCGCCACGGTCACAACGAGGGCGACGAGCCGGCCTACACGCAGCCTGAGATGTATGAGTTCGTCAAGAAGCACGAGCCGGTGCGCGAGCTGTTCGCAGAGCAGCTGATCGCTGCCGGCACCATTACCGAGGCAGAGTCCAAGGCGATGGCCGACAGTTCGTGGGCGGTGCTCGTTGAGCATCACGAGCGCCTCAAGGAACGGCTGGCGGCGGCCAAGGATCACGTGGGCGAGCACGCCACCGGCGAGTACCGGCTCGACAGTGGCGCCGCCCCCGAGGTCAACACCGCGGTCGATGCCGACAAGCTCCAGATCCTCAACGAGGAGCTGCTTGCCGTTCCCGAGGGCTTCGACATGAACCGCAAGCTGGCTAACCAGCTCGCCGAGCGGCGCAAAGCATTCGGCCCCGAGCACGCCGGCATCAACTGGTCCCACGCCGAGGCGCTCGCGTTCGCGTCGCTGCTTACCGAGGGCATCCCGCTGCGGCTGACCGGCCAGGACACGGAGCGCGGCACCTTCAGTCATCGTCACCTGGTGCTTCACGACGCAAAGACCGGCCGCGAGCACAGCGCTATCCAGCACATGCCGGGCGCGCTGGCGACGATGGAGCTGCACAACAGCCCGCTCTCGGAGATGGCGTGCGTCGGCTTCGAGTACGGCTACTCTCAGGAGGCGCCGGAGACGCTCGTGATGTGGGAGGCGCAGTTCGGCGACTTCGCCAACGGCGCGCAGGTGCTAGTCGATCAGTTCATCACCCCGGGTCTGGCGAAGTGGGGCGTGACCTCACGCCTGACGCTGCTGCTGCCACACGGCTACGAGGGCGCCGGCCCTGAGCACTCGTCAGCGCGCCTCGAGCGCTTCCTGCAGCTCTCCGCCGAGGGCAATATCCGCGTCGCCAACCTGACCACGCCGGCCCAGTACTTCCACCTGCTGCGCCGTCAGGCGCGTATCGCGCAGCAGCGGCCGCTGGTCGTGATGACGCCCAAAAGCCTGCTGCGTCTGCCCGCTGCTGCTTCGCACATCGAGGACCTGAGCTCCGGACGCTTCCAGCCCGTGCTGGCTGAACCCGGTGTCGATCCGGAGAAGGTGACCCGCCTATTGCTGTGCAGCGGCAAGGTCTACTACGACATCATCGGCAACGCCGCGCACGCCGACGCGGTCGGCGTCGCGATCGGCCGCATCGAGTTGCTCTATCCCTTCCCCGAGGAGGAGATACTCACCCTGGTCAACAGCTACCCGAAGCTCGCCGAGGTCGTATGGGTCCAGGAGGAGCCGCGCAACATGGGCGCCCGCGCGCACATGTCACCGCGCCTTCAGCAGATCCTTCCAGAGCACCTGGAGTTCGGCTACGTCGGCCGGCCGGAGCGCGCCGCCTCCGGCGAGGGCTATCCGGCTGCTCACTCGCGCGAGCAGAACCGGATCGTGACGACGGCGCTCGACCTCATGCGCCCGATCTCGCCGTACCCGCTCGCCACGCCAGGCGATCGGTAGATCCGCCGCCCGCAGGTCAGGTGATGCCGACGATGCCGGCGCATGCCCAGTTCGAGGCGCCGGCGCCGTGGTTCCATATGCGGGACGCCACTGCGTCCTGCTCGGATTTGGGGGCAAGATAGGCGGCGGCTCCGGTGCCGCCGAAGTCCCTCCAGGTCGCAGGCATGATCTGGTAGTAGCCGGAGGCACCGGCGCTGTTGGGCGGGAGGTCCTGCCCGCCGGACTCGCAGAGGACGATCGGATAGGGGATCGCCCAGCCCCCGGACGCGCCGAGGCTGCCGCCGGCGGCGTAGGTGACCGTGCGGGCAGCCGCTTCTGCCGCGGCCTCCTGCTTCTGGATCGTGGAGACCGTAGCCTGCAGCTGCGCACCGCGCTCCCGGCTTGCCGCCAGCGCGGCGGCCTGGGCCTCGCGCTCGTGCGCGAGCGCCTCCTGCTGCGAATTCAGCAGTGCGTTCATGCCGGCGAGCGCGTTGGTCTGGGTCGAGGCCTCGCCGGCAGCCTGGGCGTCGCCATGTTGGAGCGTGGTCAGGCGTGCCGCCGCGGTCTGCGCCGCGGCGTGGGCCGTGCGGGTCGCCGTGATGATCGACTGCTCCTGATGCTTGGCGCGCGAGAGGTACTGCAGACCGTTCACCAGCTGCTGGACTCCCGAGGAGTCGACGAGCAGCGAGACGACCGACTGCTGTGGCTGCTCGTACTGGCTGACGAGCTCGGCTTTCAGGGCCGACTCCGCACGGTCGAGCACACTGCGCAGATGCGCGAGATGCCGGCGCTCGCGCGCGAGCGCGTCCCTGGTCGCGGCGAGTCGCTGCTCGTAGGAGGCGAGGCGCTCGTGTGCGGCCGCCTCCCGAGACTGGATCAGGCTGATCTGGGTCCCGAGCGAGGAGACCCGGCTGTTCAACGCCGCGACGCTACCCGAGAGCGTCTGCTCGCGCTGCTTGGCGCCGTTCAGTTGCGACTGCGCCGCGCCCAGCTTGTTTTTCAACTGTGTGACGTTATCGCCACTGGCGTTGCCCGTCAGTGTCGCGACGACGCATGTCGAGGCTGCGAGCGCGGCAATGGCCATCCGCCGTCGATGTCTTCGTTCCGGGGCAATCATGGAGCCGGGTTCCGCCGCTTCCCGGTCAATGGCGGGAATCCGACCGTGCGAGGTTAGCAACGCGCGCCTATGCTGCGGCGATGATCTGGGTCCAGGGACGGATCACGCTCGCGACGCGGCCCAGGGGATTTCACCTGGTCACGCGTGACGTGCTCGATGGCATCGAGGGGCTCGAGGAGATCCGCGTCGGGATCCTGCACCTCCTGATCCAGCACACGTCGGCGTCGTTGACGCTCAACGAGAACGCGTCACCCGATGTTCGGCGTGACTTCGAGTCCTGGTTCGACGACGCGGTGCCGGAGCGCGCCTCCTTCTGGACGCACACGCTCGAGGGCGCGGACGACATGCCGGCGCACATCAAGGCGTCGTTGCTCGGTCCGACGCTGACGCTGCCACTGGCCAACGGACGCCCGGTGCTCGGCACGTGGCAGGGGATCTACCTCTGCGAGCACCGCGAGCACGGAGGGCCGCGATCGATAGTCGCGACCGCCTGGGGCGAAGCCTGAGCGCTACTGCCGGCCGCCGCTCAGCGGAGCGAGCGGCCGGATCACTGGGCTACTTACCTCGCCAGACCGGCGGGCGCTTCTCGGCAAACGCGGTCGCGCCCTCCTTCGCGTCCTCGGAGGCGAAGATCGGCTCCCAGATCGCGCGCTGACGCTCGAACGCCTCGGAGGCCGGCCAGTCCGGGGACTCGCGCAGGATGCGCTTGCTCCCAGCCAGGGCAAGCGGACCGTTGGCGCCGATCGTGGTCGCGAGCGCCACCGCGGCATCGAGCGCGGCGCCCGGCTCGCTCACGCGGTTGACGAGCCCGAGCTCGTACGCGCGCTCGGCGGTAATCGGGTCGCCGGTGAGCGCCAGCTCGTTCGCGATGTTGCGCGGCAGCATGCGGGGGAGTCGCAGGAGGCCGCCACCGGCCGCGACCAGCGAGCGCTTGACCTCCGGGATGCCCAACTTGGCGCCGGCGGCGGCGACGATCAGGTCGCAGGCGAGCGCGATCTCGAGACCGCCGGCCACCGCGAAGCCCTCGATCGCCGCGATCAGCGGTTTGTCGGACGCGCGCTCGGTGATGCCCGCGAAGCCCCGGCCGGCGACCCACGGCATCTGGCCGGCAGCGAAGGCCTTCAGGTCCATACCGGCGCAGAAGAACCCGCCGGCGCCAGTGACGATTCCCACCGACAGCGAGGCGTCGGCGTCGAGCGTGTCAAGTGCTGCGGCGATTCCCTGCGCCACCTCGGCGTTGACGGCGTTGCGTTGGTCCGGGCGGTTGAGTGTCACGACCAGTACGCGCTCGCGGCGCTCGGTCACGACGGCTGCTTGATCGGTCATGCCGCGAACAGTCGCAGTTCGGGCTCGCGTTCGCCACGTAGAACCGCGAGATCGACCTCGACGCACGCGATCCCACGGGCCTCAGCCAGCACCCGCGCCTGCGGCTTGATCGTCTGTGCGGCCAGAATCCCGCGGCAGCTCGCGAACCGCGAGTCGGTGCGTAGCCGCTCGAGATAGCGCGTGATCTGTTCCACCGACTCGATCGTCGCGATGCGCTTGATCTCGACCGCGACCCACTCGTCATCGGCGTCGCGGCACATCAGGTCGACGGGCCCGATGTCGGTCGGCCACTCCCGTCGGACCAGCCGCAAGCCCTCGCCGCACCACTGCGGCTGCTCGGCCAAGAGCTCCTGCAGATGTGCCTCGACGCCGTCCTTCGCCAGCCGGGCGTCCTCGTCCAGCACGCCCATGTCGTGCATCACGTCGGACAGGACCTCCGTCAGTGTGATCTCGAGCCGGTCCTCGGTCCTGCCGGCGCGCTTGCGCACCACGATCCGCTCCGTCGGTTCGCCCTGCTCCTCGATCACCGTCGGTGGCGTCATCCAATTCAGGGGCTTGTAGCCGCCGCTGTCAGCGTGCAGCAGCACGCTGCCGTCGGCCTTGACCATGATCAGCCGCAGCGCCTCCGGGAGGACCGTGTCCAGCCGGCCGGAGTAGGTGGCGGAGCAGCGGGCGACGATCAGGCGCATGGGGTCAAGGCTAGGGAAATCGCTGGACGATTTCTGTTGATGCCCAGGCTCAGTCCGCAATGACCGCCAAGAAGCGGAGAACCCGAACTTCCCGCCTCCGCATTTGACACATTTTGGGGGGAAGAAAGACTTCAGGCGGAGGGGTCGGCCAGGCTGGGCACAGAGTCGAGAACCTCGGCGCCCTCGTCGGGTGGGTAGCCGTACGCGTATACGACCAGATCCTCCTTGCCGTGGTTGGCGCTCTGCAGTTCGGTGCCTCCGGCCACGGTGATCACCCCACCGGTGGGAACTTCCACACGTTCCGGCGGTTCTCCCAGGTACATCGTGAGGCTTCCGGCCAGGACGACGAACGTCTCATCCTGCCCTGCGTGGCGGTGTCGCTTTCCGCACGCCCCAGGCTCGTAGCGCCAGATATTCGCTCGCACGTGACGGGTGTTGAGAGCGTCGCTCAGCTCGGCCACATAACGCGCGGGTTCGCCCGGTCTGTGAGGCCGCGTCTCCCACTCGAGATCCTCCGGGAGGACGACTTTGAACGGCATAGCGCCACTCTAGTGGGGCCGAGCGCTACAGCTTCTCGGGCCTGTAGGGTCCGATGTCATGCCAACACACAAAGTATCTGTCCAATTTCCTAAAGAGATCAACGTCTCGAACAACGACGTCGACATCACCGTCCGATCCGACGGAGCGCTGCTTGGGCGCCTACAGATCAGTACCGGCAGCATCGACTGGTTTCCGTCACCGAACAAGAAGACTCGTTACGCGCTGTCGTGGGAGAAGTTTGCCGAGGTCATGCTTCGAGAAGGCACGGAGAAGAAGAGATAGCTTCGAGCCGGCGGCCGGCATCGCGGATCGCGACGTGTCAGCCGCGCGACGGGCGTCGGCCGCAGACGGTGTGAGGCCTACGCACTCGCGGTGCCACCGGCGTGCTCCAGGAGAGCTTGAACCGCTTGCCGACGCGGGTCTGCCGGGAGGGACTTCAGATTGAGCATCACCAGGTTCGCGGCTGCCCGGCAGGACGCTCGCGCGAGCTCGAGCGCGGTCACCGCGTCGCCCTCGAGACTGGGTCTACCGGTTGCGAGCACCTCTTGCGCGAGCCCAGCCAATTCGGCGGCGACAGCGGTCAGCGCAAACGGCGTGTCGCTTGCGCGCGCCAGCGCCAATCGAACCTCGGCGGCATCGCCGGAGCGCTGCGCTGCCAGCACGGGGCCGTAGCTGTCCCGGTCGCGCTCGGCCAACTCAGTCGCCTGGCGACGCAAATCGGTGGCTCGCAAACGGATCTGAGTCATTCGGTCGATCCCCTCGGCACCGACGCGACGAGCCTCGGCATCGGCGCCGCGAGCCTCGGCACCGGCGCCACGAGCCTCGGCACCGGCGCGACGAGCCTCGGCATCGGCGCCACGAGCCTCAGCCACACCGGCCGCCATCTCGATCAGCGCCGCCGCAAGGGCGGCCGCCCACCCGCAGCAGGCGCCGCCCCCAGGAGACGGGGTCGCAGCGGCGACCTCGTCGAGGAGCTGTTCGAGGGTCGGACCTGGCACCTCCGTCACGTCGCCCTCGACAGTCTCGACTCAGAACAGGCCAACGATGCGTCCGTCGCTGTCGATGTCGACCTTGTGCGCTGCGGGTGAAGCGCTGAGGCCGGGCATCTGGGTGATGTCGCCGCACAGTGGCACCAGCCAGCCGGCGCCCGTGTAGGCCCGGATGTCACGTACGGGCAATGTGAAGTCGGTTGGCGCGTTGATCAGTGTCGGGTCGGCCGACAGCGAAAGGTGGGTTTTTGCCATGCAGACCGGTAGGGCACCCAGGCCGCCCTCCTCGAGTTCAACGAGCTTGCGCTCCGCCTCGGGATAGAACGCAACCGCGCTCGCGCCGTATACACGCCTGGCGACGGTCTCGATCTTGTCGCGGATTGGCATGTTGTCCTCGTAAAGCTGCGCGAACTGGTTCGGCTGCTCGCACGCCTCGACGACCGCCGTTGCCAGGTCGGCGGCGCCAGCTCCGCCCTTCTCGAACCCCTCGTTGATCTCCGCTGCGAACGCACCGGACTCGAGCGCGAGCGCGCGGACGCGCTGCACCTCCTCATCGGTATCGCCCGGGCGGCGGTTGACGGCCACGACGCAGGGGACGCCGTACTCCGCGACGATCTCGAGGTGGCGGCGCACGTTCGCCATGCCGATCTCGATCGCTTCCATACCGTCGACGTCGTCACCGTGCAGGCCGTCCTCGATGCCGCCATGGTGCTTGATCGCTCGGACCGTGGTGACCAGCACGGCGGCGCTCGGTCGAAGGCCTCCGATCCGGCAGACGATGTCGAAGAACTTCTCCATCCCCATGTCCGATCCGAACCCGGACTCCGTCACCACATATTCCCCCAGCTTCATTGCCACGAGGTCAGCCACGAGCGAGTTGTTGCCGCTGGCGATGTTGGCGAACGGGCCGCAATGCATGAGACACGGCTGGCCCTCGAGCGTCTGGATGAGATTGGGCTTGAGCGCATCCTTCAGCAGCACGGTCATCGCCCCGGCCGCTCCGAGATCCTCCGCCGTGACGGGCTGGTTGTCGTAGCTGTGCGCAGCGGTGATCCTGCCCAGGCGCCTGCGCAGGTCGGGCAGGTCGCGCGCGACGGCCATCAGCGCCATCACCTCCGATGCGGCTGTGATGTCGAACCCGGTTTCCCGCGTGTAGCCGTTCGCGCGGCCGCCGAGGCCCACGACAATCCGCCGCAGGACGCGGTCATTCATATCGACCGCCCGGCGCCACTCGACGCGCAGCGGGTCCACCCGGTGTGGGTTGCCGTGAAGGATCGAGGCATCGAGCATGGCGGCGAGCAGGTTGTTGGCCGCGCCGATGGCGTGGATGTCACCGGTGAAATGGAGGTTGAGGTCCTCCATCGGCACAACCTGAGTGAAACCGCCGCCGGCTGCACCTCCCTTGATACCGAACACCGGTCCTAGGGACGGCTGGCGCAGGCACGCCACCGGACGCTTGCCGATGTATCCGAGGCCCTGGGTGAGCCCGACCAGGGTGGTGGTCTTACCCTCGCCGGCCTTGGTCGGCGTCATGCCTGTGACGCATACGAGCTTGCCGTCCGGGACATCGCGCAGGCGCTCGATCGCCGACAGCTCGATCTTGGCCTTGTAGCGGCCATAGGGCTCGACCTCGTCGTCCTGCAGGCCGATGCGCTCGGCGAGCGACACGATCGGCTCCAGTTGAGCCTCCTGGGCGATCTCAAGACTGCTCTTCATTTTCCTGGCGGCTCCGTTTGAACGAGTTTGTATACGGTCTCCTCTCTTAGGAACCTATCGCGCCGCCGCGCTCCGGTGCGCAACAGATCGCCACACAGCGGGCGATCAGCGCGTTGGACGGGCGCAGCCAGGTGCGTCCAGACGCCGTCAAAACCGCAGATAATTTTCCTACAGGCCCTAACCGCCCGCGACCGGCTCCGGCTCCCGTTCCTCGATCTCAAGCGGAGTCAGATCGGCGGGAGAGGAGCCCTCGATGTTGAGCCGCGGCAGGCGCGCGTCGAGCCAGTCCGGTAGCTCCCAGGTGAGCCTGCCGAGCAGCTGCAGCACCGCGGGCAACATCACGCAGCGAACAACCAGAGCGTCCAGGAAGACGGCGATCGCGAGACCGAAACCGAACTCCTTGATCGCGCGCTCGTCGCCGAGCATGAACGAGAGGAAGACGCAGACCATGATCGCCGCGGCAGCGGTGATCACACGACCGGTGAAGGAGATCCCGTCTGCGACCGCTCGCTCAGCGTCGCCGCGGTGCACCCACTCCTCGCGCACGCGCGAGATCAGGAACACCTCGTAATCCATCGACAGGCCGAACACGACGGCGAACATCAGCACGGGGATCCACGGCTCGATCGGGCCCTTGGAGATCCCGAGCAGGCTGGAGCCCCATCCCCACTGGAATACGGCGACCGTCGCGCCGAGCGCGCCGCCGATGGTGAGCAGGTTCATCAGGCCGGCCTGGATCGGGATCACGAGCGACCGGAAGATCACGAGCAGCAGCAGCGCCGACAACACCACGACGATCGCGATGAACAGTGGGAGCTTCGCCGACAGGACGTGTGAGAAGTCGATCGATCCGGCCGTGAAGCCGCCGACGGATATCCGCAACCCTAGGCGATGCTTGAGCGGCGGAAGCACCCGCTGCCGCAGCGTGTTGACGAGATTGGTCGTGGCCGCGGCCTGCGGGGCCGAACCTGGGTAGGCCTCCATCACCGCGACCTTCCCTGACGGGGAGGTTCGCGCGGCTGTGACGGCAACAACATCCGGCGTCTTGGTGAGCGCTTCGCGGATCTGCGGGACCACGGACTGCTTGCCGGCGCTCGGCATCTCGGCCGCTATCAGCAGCGGGCCGTTGAAGCCCTGGCCGAACCCGTGGGAGAGCATGTTGAACGCCAGATAGGTGCTGGTGTTGGTCGGGTCGTTGCCCGCGTCGCTTGAGTCCAGGCGCAGCGAGAAGAACGGGATCAGGCAGATCGCCATCACCGCCAGTGACACCAGCGCCAGGGACTTCGGACGCGCCTGGACCGTCAGGCTCCAGCGCCGCCAGCCCGACTCGCGCGGTGCCGCGCCGCTGCGCTCGCGGCGGCGGGCCGACCGCGATGGCCTCACGATCCGGTGCCCGAAGCGGGAGAGCAGCGCCGGTACGACGGTCAGCGACGCGGCCAGCACGAGCAGAACCGCGAGCACCGAGGCAATCGAAAGTCCGTACATGAAGGTCACCCCGGTCGCGAACATGCCCAGCAACGCGATCACGACCGTCGCGCCTGCCAGCAGAATCGCCCGGCCGGAGGTATCCATCGCCTCGGTCACCGACGCCTCGACGTCACCGAGCCGCGCATAGCTCTCACGGAACCGCGTGACGATGAACAGCGAGTAGTCGACGCCGACACCCAGCCCGATCATCAGCGCCAGCTCGGGCGCGACGTTCGACATGCTCGTGATACGGGTCGCCAGACCGACGAGCGCGATCCCAGTGATCAGTCCGAGACCAGCCGTGATCAGCGGGAGCCCGGCGGCCATCAGCGAGCCGAAGGTCAGCAGCAGGATCACCATCGCCGCCAGCACGCCGACATAGGTCGCGGGCCCGATATTGAAGCCCTCGGCCTGCTCGATCACCTGGCCGCCGGCCGCGATTCGCAGGCCGGGGACGTGGATCGCTTTGATCTGGTTGAGGACCGGCTTACCGGTGTTGTCCGGCAGCAGGTTTGCTCGCTTGGAGTAGTTGAGCGTCGCAAACGCGGTGCGCCCGTCCTTTGAGACCTGCAGCGCACCCTGGGGGCCGTAGGGGCTGAGCACGCTCACGACCTGCGGATCGGCGGCCACCTTCTTGAGCAGCGGCTCGATCGCCGTTTTCACCTTCGGGGCGTCGTAACGACCGTTGGCGTAGTGGAAGACGATCGTGTCGACGTCGCCACTCTGCGCCTTGAACTGGCTGGTCAGCAGGTCGGCTACGTGCTGTGACTCGGTGCCCGGAAGCGTGAAGTTGGTCGCGTACTGACGGCCGACGACCGACGCGACGACGTTGGCGATGATCGCGATCGCCACCCAGGTGATCACGACCCAGCGTCGGTGGGTCATACACCAGCGACTCAACCCGTGCATCTGTAAGCGCCTCCTCGAGGAGAGATTGGAAAGGGGGTGCGTACGGCAGGACGGACTCTAACAAATTACTGAGCGCAGGCTCAGTCGGCCGCGGTGGGGGTGTCGAACCGCAGCTCCGCCGTGTCGGCGACTGCACCGGTTCGTCCTGGGGCGCTGTGGTATCCCCAATACAGGTTCGTGTGGGCGATGACCTGCTCCGGCGGCGGTGCGCCGTAGGAGGTGAAGTCCACCGTGGTGTGCGCGTCGCGCACCAGAGTTGCGTCGTAACCACGAGTGATCGCGCCATGCAGCGTGGAACGGATGCATTGGTCGGTCTGGGCACCGCTGACGATCACGTGGCCCACGCCCAACGCGGCCAGATGCTGCTCGAGGTCGGTCTCCTCGAAGGAGTCGCCGTAGCTCTTGTGGACCAGCGGCTCGTCTTGCCCGGGAGCGAGCTCGGGGACGTACCGCCAGGCTTCGGAGCCCTCGAGCAGGTCCTCGTCAGTGTGTTGAATCCAGATCACGGGAACGTCCTCGTCCCGTGCACGCTCGACGAGCGTGCGGATGTTCGCCACCACGGCGTCACGGTTATAAGCGCCTTCGACGACGCCGTTCTGCACGTCGATCACCAGCAGCGCGGTATTCGTACGGCCCGGCAAGGTGGTCATAGGCCCTGCTTTCAGAGTCGGTCTTTCCGGCCAACGACAGGCTACCCGGACTGGCGCGGGCGCTTCCGACTTACAGATAGTCTCCTCGTGAAGATGCTATTCGCTGTGACACTCGAGCGCGGCGGTCCCTGGGACTGGTCCCGCGGGCTCCGCGAGCAGGACGGATTCGCCGAGCACGCGCGGTTCATGGACGCGCTCGTCGACGACGGGTTCATCCTGTTGGGTGGGCCGCTCGAGGACGAACGCGAGGTCCTGCAAGTGGTCCGGGCCGGCTCCGAAGAGGACGTCCGCAGCCGCTTGGCCGCCGACAGCTGGCACCAGAACGGGATGCTCGCGGTCACCTCGATCCGCACATGGACAGTGCTGCTCGACGGTCTCGGAGTGAGCCGGTGACCGCAGCCGTCACGCCCGTCGCGCCGGTGACCACGACCGAAGTGGTGGTGGTCGAGCATCTGAAGGTCCGCTACGGGGACACCGTTGCAGTGGACGACGTGTCGCTGTCGATCAACCATGGCGAGATCTTCGGCATCCTCGGACCGAACGGCGCCGGCAAGACGACCACCGTCGAGTGCATCGGCGGTCTGCGCAAACCGGATGCGGGCGAGATCAGTGTGCTCGGCCTCGACGTCCGGGCCGACGCCAAGCAGCTGCACGAGCGCGTCGGGATCCAGCTCCAGACATCAGAGCTTCCCGACAAGATCTGCGTACACGAGGCGCTCGACCTGTTCGCCTCGTTCTACCCTGATCCGGTCGCGCCCGAGGAGCTACTGCAGCTGCTCGGTCTCCAGGAGAAGCGTGACACGCGCTACGTCAACCTCTCCGGCGGGCAGCGCCAACGCCTGTCGATCGCGCTCGCGCTGGTAGGGCGTCCGGAGCTTGCGATCCTCGATGAGCTCACCACCGGTCTTGACCCACAGTCACGCCGCGAGACCTGGAAGCTGATCGAGGGCATCCGTGAACAGGGCCTGACGGTGATCCTCGTGACGCACTTTATGGAGGAGGCCGAGTATCTCTGCGACCGCGTGGCGCTGCTGCACCGCGGCCGCATTCGCGCGATCGACACCCCCGCCAACCTCGGCGCGGGCCTTGGTCAGCGGATCAGCTTCCGCGCCACGACCGCGCTCGACCTTGACAAGGTGCGCGCACTGCCGGAGGTGCGCGAGGCCCAGGCGCAGGGCGGCAGGGTCCTGATCGAGGGCAGCGGCGACGTCGTCGCGGCTGTGATCGCGCTGCTCGTACAGGAGCGGATCGTGCCCGAGCAGACGCGCGTGGAGCAGTCGACTCTCGACGACGCCTTCGTCGCGCTCACCGCCGAAGCGGACGCGGAGCTGGCTATGCAGGCACACACGGTGCCATGATGGCGACGGTCTCCCGAACCGCCACCGACAAGCCGCCGCAGCAGCGGCGCGGCGGCTTCCCGAGGCTGTTCATCACCGAGTTCAAGCTGCTTCGACGCGAGCCGATGATCCTTTTCTGGGCACTGCTTTTCCCGGTTGGCCTGCTGATCGTCCTGGGCTCGAGCGTCTCGAACAAGCCGAAGGCGGCGTTCGGCGGCCTCAGCTTCATCGTCGTCTACACGCCTGTACTGATGACCTTCACGCTGACGCTGCTGGCGCTGAGCGCGATGCCGGCGACGCTCGCCTCCTACCGCGACAAGGGCTATCTGAAGCGGCTCTCGACGACGCCCATCGGGGCGATGCGGCTGCTGGCCGCGCAGCTGGCGCTTGTCGTCGGGCTCTCGATCAGCGTCGTGGTCCTGATCATGCTGGTGTCGCACTTCGCCTACAGCGTGCCGCTGCCCAGCGAGGTCGGCGGATTCATCCTTGCGATCCTGCTGACGATGACGGCGATGGCGTCGCTGGGGCTGCTGATCGCGTCGCTTGCCTCCAGCCAGCGCGTCGCCGGTGCGATCGGGGGAATCCTGTTCTTCCCGCTGATGTTCTTCGCCGGCCTATGGGTGCCGCAGCAGTCGATGGGCCCGACGCTGCGCACGATCAGCCAGTACACGCCGCTCGGCGCCGCCGTGCCGTCGATCACCAACTCGGACTTCGGTAACTGGCCGGGCACGACCCATCTGATCGTGCTGGCCGCCTACACGCTCGTGCTGTCCCGGATCGCGATCCGGTTCTTCCGCTGGGATCGCTAGCGTCGAATTAGCGACTCACGGCACGAGGCGCCGGGCCGCGTGAGTAGGGTTGGTCGCCGCCATGTACCTGCCAAAGCACTTCAGGGCTCAGGACGCCGAGGCGCAGGAGCTGCTCTCCAGGATCCGCGCCGCTGACCTCGTGACCTCCACGCCTCAGGGTCTGTTCGCGACCTTTCTGCCGCTGATCTATGACCGCTCCGTGGGCGAGCACGGCGTCCTGCTGGGTCACGTGGCCCGCAAGAACGACCACTGGCGCCTGCCAGCCGCCGGCGAGGCGCTGGTGATCGCCCATGGCCCTGACGCCTACATAACGCCCAGCTGGTATGCCGCCAAGCGTGAGCACGGGCGCGTCGTCCCCACCTGGAACTACCTCACCGCCCACGTCTACGGCGAGCTGGTGATCCACGATGACCCCGCCTGGGTCGAGGCCTTCGTCCGCCGTCTGACCACCCTCCATGAGGGCGAGCGCGAACACCCGTGGGGTGTCGACGATGCCCCGCGGGATTACATCGACGGTCAGTTGCGCGCGATCGTCGGCCTGGAGTTGGTGATCAGTCGCGTGGAGGCCAAGGCCAAGCTCGGCCAGAACCGCTCCGGCGAGGACATCGACGGCGTGATCGAGGGTCTGAACGAGCGCGGCGACGAGGCGATCGCGCGGCTTACCAGCCGCGTCCGCCGCAACTGAAACCGCCGGCGGGGGGGCCGGCGGGAGTGAATCCCGCCGGCCTCGTCAGCAACTCAGAGCGCGGAGAGTGCCTGGGCCAGCGCATCATGCACCAGTCCAAAGTGCTCGGCGGTGGCCGTCAGCGGCGGTGAGACCGCCACCCCGCGACCGAGGCCGCGCACCAGCACGCCCTGCTCGCGAGCGGCCATCACGACCTCAGCGATCGCAGCCGGGCGGCTGTCGAGCAGCTCCGCGCTGAGCTCAACCGCGGCCATCGTGCCGACACCGCCACGCACCTCGGCCACCTTGCCGTCCGACGCCAGCGGTTTGAGCGTGTCGTGCAGCGCGCCCTCGAGTTCGCGCCCGCGTGTCAGCAGCCCGTCGCGCCCCAGCAGCTCGATGTTGGCGATCGCGGCCGCGCAGCAGGCTGCGTGCGCCGCGTAAGTGGGGCCGTGGCGGAGCACCGGGCCACCGGGCGCCTGCCAGAACGGCTCGGCCACGTGCTCGGCCACGACCACGCCGCCGAGCGGCAGGTAGCCGCTGGTCACGCCCTTCGCGAAGGTGATCATGTCGGGCTCGACACCGAAGCGCTCCACCCCGAACCAGCTGCCCAACCGCCCGAACCCGCAGATCACGGAGTCCGCCACGAACAGCACGCCGCTGCGCTTGCAGATCTCGGCGAGCCCCTCGATGTAGCCGGGCAGGGGCGGGTAGACGCCGCCCGCGCCGATCACCGGTTCCACGAATACGGCGGCAACGCGCTCAGCGCCGGCTCCCTCGATCGCGGCCGCCACGGCTTCCAGCGAGTCATGTGGGACCTGCACGGTCTCGATCTGCGGGCCGAAGCCCTCGCGGTTGGCGGGGATGCCCGCCAGCGCCGTGCCGTAGCCGTTGGTGCCGTGGTAGCCGCCGGTGCGGCTGATCAGCAGCGTGCGATCGGGCTGACCCTGCGCCGACCAGTAGCGCCGCGCGATCTTGGCAGCGGTGTCGATCGACTCGCCGCCGCCACAGGTCAGGAAGATCCGCGCCGGCATCGGCGCCAGGTCGGCGAGCGTGCCGGCCAGCTGCTGCGCCACCGGGCTGACGAAGTCACCGAAGGCCGAGTACGCCTCAAGCTGCTTGAACTGCGCCGCAACGGCGGCGGCGATCTCCGGCCGGCCGTGACCGACGTTGCAGTACCAGAGGCTGGCGGTGGCGTCCAGGTAGCGCTTGCCCGCGTCATCCCAGACCCAGACATCCTCGCCGCGCTCGATCACCAGCTCTTTCCGCCGCACCGCACCCATGTCGGCGAACGGGTGCCAGAGGCGTGTGCCTTCTTCAGTCGCTCCCATACGCCGACTGTATAGCCGTGTCCGGTGTCCCTATTGGCCAATGCTGGCGGCCGGTCCCGTCCAAGTTGGTCGCCGGCGTGCCTGCCACACATGGTTCACCGTGGCCGTGGGCGCGAGAGCCTCCGATCAGATGCACTCATGGTTTCGGGGCGATCCACTTCAACCGTTGATCGTCCCGACTGCCGAGCATGTCGACCTCGCCGTCACCGTGCAGGGCCGCCCGCAGCCGCAGGTATTGCGAGACCTGCGCGACGTCGTGCACGCGCACGATGCGGGCGCCGGCGCTGACGCCGTATTCGAGTGCGGCGATCGTGCCCGCCAGCCGCTCCTCCGGCAAGGCGTCGGCCAGCATCCCGATGAAGTACTTGCGCGAGACCGCCAGCAGGATCGGTCGCTCGAGCACGCTCAGCTCCCCCAGATGCCGCAGCACCTCGATGCTCTCCTGCGGGGCCTTGGCGTAGTCGAGCCCGGGATCGATCAGCAGCTGCTCGAGCCGAACGCCGTGGCCGCGCGCGACCGCGGCACGCTCGCGCAGGAACTCGAGCACGTCACGCACAGGGTCGGAGTAGCTCGGGAAGCGCTCCTGCTTGGGCGCCGCGCGCGTGTGCATCAGGACCAATCCGGCGCCCGACGCCGCCGCCAGGTCGGCAACGGCGGGATCGAGCAGCCCGCTGGTGTCGTTGATCAGTGCCGCGCCGGCCTCGATCGCAGCAGTGATCGTCTCCGCGCGCCAGGTGTCGATCGAGACGATGACGCCGGCCTCAGCCAGCGCCCGCACGACGGGGTATAGGTACTCGACCTCCTCCTCGACCGAGATCGGCGCGGTGTCGGTACGTCCAGAAAGGACGCCGACGTCGATGATGCCCGCGCCCGACGCCGCGAGCTCGAGTCCCCGCTGTACGTGTGCCTCGATACCGGCCGGCGGCGTCGAGTCGGCGACCGAGTCCCGCCCGACGTTGAGGATGCCCATAACGACCGGCTCGCCCGCACGCAGGTCGAGCGTCGTGTCACGGAGCTGCAGCTTCACCAGGCGTTACGCGCGTGAGGGGCCACTACGACCGGGCACCGTAGCGAACGAAGAGGAAGCCGTCGGCGTTCGTCAGCGCCAGCAGCTCGAGCTCGAGTCCGTGCGGCGGGTCATGCTGCTCGAGCAGCCGCCGCTGCGTGTCACCGGCGACGATCCGGGGCGAGATGCAGAGCACCAGCTGATCCAGAAGCCGATGCTCGACGAGCATGCCCAACAGCGTCGGGCCGCCCTCGCAGACGATCAGGCCAGAAGAGTGACGCTCGTGGAGCTCGGGCCACAGCTGCGGTAGGGCCGGGCTCGCGCGCGTGAAGACGACGAGCTCGGGCTCGGCGGGCACGCCGCGCGCACGCCGGCGCGCCTGCGCCTGCTCGCCAAGAAGGCCGGCGTAACCCTCTGCCTGCACCGTCCGGCCTCCGACCACTACGGCGGAGGCGAGCTCGCGCACCCCCAGCAGCACCTCCTGGTCGGCTGTCCCGGTCAACTCGCCGACCCGATCGTCGACGGTCGCGCGGCCGTCGACGGAGCTGACCATCACGGCGACCGTGGTCGCTCCCGCGTCCGCGAGCGGTGCCAGGAACGCGGCGACATCGGGCTCGTACGTGGGCTGGCTCATGGCCAGCATCATCACACCAGATCCCCGTTAGCATCGCGCTCATGCGCCACGAACTGCGCCCCCTGTTCGACCGCATCGTGATCAAGGAGCTCGACCCCGACCGCGTGCGCCGCTCGGGACTGCTCGTGCCTCCCGGTAACGACGAGCCACCACCCCAGCACGGCATCGTGCTGGCCGTCGGCCCGGGACTCGACTGGTGGGACCACGTCGGCGTCAAGATGCCGGTCGGCCGCGGCGACCACGTCGTCTTCCCGGCCTCAGCCGGCGCCTGGATCGAGATCGACGAGGAGCGCCTGCTGGTCTGTCGCGTCGGCGAGTTGCTGGGGGTGCTCGCCGAGGTTCCTGACGCCCCGGTCTAGGGGCTCTGTGACGTCACGCCGCACTGCGCGACGGCAGTGCCTGCGGCACCGCCGACCGCGCCCGCTCGAGCAGCTCGCGGACCTCGGGGTCGTCACCGAGCGAGAGCGCGCGCTCACAGGCGGAGACACACTCACGCACGCGGTCGGTGCGCGCGAGCGCATGCGCAAACGCAGACCATGCGACCGGCGACCGTCGCGCAACGCGCGTCGCCGCCTCTGCTGCTGACACCTCGGCGCCGACGTCGCCGGCCAGGTGGTAGGCGAGGGCGAGGTCGAGCAGCGTCTCGAGCGTCGGCTCGAGCAGCCGCGCCCGCTCGAGTGCATCGATCGCGGGGTCGCGATCGAGCAGCCGTAGCCGCAGGCGGCCGAGTCGCGCCCAGCCCGACGCGTCGTTGGGGACGCGTCGGGTGACGCGCTGCGCGGCCTCGGCGGCGAGGTCGACAGCGCCCATGTCCTCATAGATGCGGGAGGCGTAGCGCTCCGCCGTCGGTCGGTCGGTCTCGGCTCGGGCCCAGTCGCGCACGGTACGGCCGGCCGCCGGCAAGTTGCCGGACTGCCAGAAGGCGACCGTGAGCAG
>DATKSM010000046.1:0-16775 GCA_035531655.1 Solirubrobacteraceae bacterium | reverse complement strand
CCCCGCACTCTCCAAATCTGGCGCGGCGACCTGACGAGCGGCGAGCTGGTCGACTACGAGCTCGAGACCGAGCCCGGCATGGTCGTCCTCGACGCCGTGCTCGAGATCCAGCGCTCCCAGGCCCCCGACCTGGCGGTGCGCTGGAACTGCAAGGCCGCCAAGTGCGGTTCCTGCAGCGCCGAGATCAACGGCAGGCCGCGGCTGATGTGCAAGACCCGCCTTGACCACCTACCCGCAGACGAGCCGATCAGGGTCGAGCCGATGAAGGCCTTCCCGGTGATTCGCGACCTCGTCACCGACGTGTCGTGGAACTACCGGGTCAACGAGCAGATCACCCCGTTCACCCCGCGCGAGGACCTCAAGGAGGGCGTCGACCTCAAGAACGGCGACTACCTGATCGACCAGGCCGACACCGACCGCATGAGCGAGTTCCGCAAGTGCATCGAGTGCTTCATGTGCCAGGACGTCTGCCACATCCTGCGCGACCATCACATGCACAACCGCTACTACGGGCCGCGCGCCATGGTCCGCATGGCGAGCCTCGATATGCACCCGCTCGACGGGGTCGATCGCCTCGACCAGATCGCCGACGAGGGCGGCATCGGCCTTTGCAACATCACCAAGTGCTGCACCGAGGTCTGCCCCGAGGGGATCCACATCACCGACAACGCGATCATCCCGATGAAGGAGCGCGTCGTCGACCAGCGACACGACCCGCTGCTGAAGATCTTCAACCGCAAGCCGAACGCCGGCCGCGAGAAGCCGCCGCCCCGCACCAGCACGCCCGAGCTGTAAGCACCTGTGGGGGCTGGCCCCGCTGGGCCGCCCCCACGCCGCAGCGCCACAATCGCCGCGTGACCCACGACGGCCGCTTCGCCCCCTCCCCCACCGGGCCGCTGCACCTCGGCAGCCTGCGGACCGCGCTGGTCGCCTGGCTGATGGCCCGCAGCCGGGGTGCACGCTTCCTGCTCCGGATAGAGGACCTCGACCCACAGCGATCGCGAACCGAGTTCGAGCAGTCACAGCTCGCCGACCTGCGGACGCTCGGGCTCGATTGGGACGAGCCGCCCGTGCGGCAGTCCGAGCGCACCTGGCTCTACGACGACGCGCTCGGCAAGCTGCACGCTGCCGGACGGCTGTACCCGTGCTTCTGCACGCGCGCCGAGATCCGCGACGCCGCCTCGGCGCCCCACGGCGAGTTGCCCGAGGGCGCATATCCAGGCACGTGCCGCGAGATCTTCGCGGCGGAGCGGCGGCGGCGAATCGAATCCGGGGAGCGGTTCGCGCTGCGCCTGCGCGCAGACGCAGCGCGGATCGAGTTCGAGGATCAGCTGCTCGGCGCCCAGTCCGGCGTCGTCGACGACTTCGTCGTCGTCCGTGCTGACGGCGTCCACGCCTATCAGCTGGCGGTCGTCGTCGACGACGCGGCGCAGGACATCGGCGAGGTCGTTCGCGGCGCTGACCTCGCCGACTCGACGCCGCGCCAGATCCTGCTGCAGCGACTACTGGGCCTTGAGACGCCGAGTTATGCCCACATCCCGCTCGTGCTCGGGCCCGATGGCGTGCGCCTGGCCAAGCGCGACCACCGCTCGACGCTCGCCGATCGCAGCGAGCCCGCGGCCACGACGCTGGCGCTACTGGCTCACAGCCTCGGTCTCGCCAGCGGACACGATCGGGTTGACGCGGCCACTGAGCTGACGCTTCAGTTCGATGCGCGCCTGATCCCGCGCGAGCCGGTCAGCTTGACGTGATACCCCAGCGTGCCAGAGCCGCCTGCGGATCCTGCTGCGCCGGCCGCGCCTGGGCGGGAGTGCGGCTGAAGCGTGGCGCCGGCCCCGGCTGCCGCACGCCGCCGAGTTCGATGAACGTGCCCCTCGCGGCCAGGTGGGGGTGCAGGTGCGCCTCGAACGGCCCGCGCACGACGGTCACGCAGACCTCCTCGGATTCGAGCAGCGCCGCCCACTCCGCCGCCGGGCGCGACGCGAACAGCATCGAGAAGCGCTCCTTGAACTCCGGCCAGCGCTCGCGATCCCACTGGGGTAGCTGCTCTGCCGGCAGCTCGAGCAGCTCGAGCAGCCGCGCGTAGAACTGCGGCTCGATCGCCCCAACCGCGACGTGTCCGCCGTCGGCGGTGACGTAGACCTCGTAGAAGTGGGCACCACTGTCGAGCACGTTGGTGCCGGGCTCATCGCTCCAACTACCCGCCGCGCGCAGCGCGTGGACCATCGTCAGCAGCAGCGCCGAGCCGTCGACCATCGCCGCGTCGACGATCTGGCCTCGGCCGGACGCGCGCGCTTCGAGCAGCGCACAGACGACTCCGAATGCGAGCAGGACGGCGCCGCCGCCGTAATCGCCGACGGTGTTGATGGCGAACATCGGCTTCTCGCCGGCCCGCTGGGAGGCGCCGAGCACGCCGCTGAGCGAGACGTAGTTGATGTCGTGGCCGGGGGTCAGCGCCATCGGGCCGTCCTGGCCGTAGCCGGTCATGCGCCCGTAGACGAGCTTCGGGTTACGCGCGAGCAGCGCGTCCGGGCCGAGCCCGAGGCGCTCCATCACGCCGGGGCGGAAGCCCTCGATCAGCGCGTCGGCACGCTCCGCGAGCGCGATCGCGAGCGCCCTGCCCGAGTCGCTCTTGAGGTCCACCGAGAGCGTCTGGCGGTTGCGCAGCGACGGATCACTGGGGCCGGACTGACCGAAACCGGCGCCGGCCTCGCGGTCCAATCGGATCACGTCGGCGCCCATGTCGGACAGCAGCATCCCGGCGAACGGGTTCGGCCCGATGCCACCGACCTCGAGGATCCTGATGCCGTCGAGCGGTCCCATCCGTTCAGCGTCTCACAAGACGAGTATTTTCGAGCCCGAGAAGTTAGCGGGCGACTTTGGCCGCCGCGATACGTTTATAGGACATGGACAGGATCACTCTTGTGCGAGTCCCGCCCGATCGGCGCACGGTCGAGATCGGTCTGGCGCATCGCGAACGAGTGCGGGAACTGGCCAAGTTCCTCGGATTGGATGCCGGCACGGTTGCTGAGGGACTGGTTCAGGCGGTCGAGCAGGATGCGTCGCTGAGGTGCAGCACGCTTCTGCACCACGCGGCGTGAGCGACGCGGTTTCATCGCACGCATACAAATCAGTGGGCTTTTAACGTCTTCTTCGGTGGGCAGACCGCCGGATGCTCTAAATTTTCCTTTGTAAATGACCTCGTCTCCGGCCCCGGTCCGGTGGCTGCCGGACGAGCTTCAAGGGAACTTTTTCGAGACCGTCTGAGGAGTTATTGGAATGCCCACTTACGAACAGCTCGGGTTCGGCCAAGGCGCCGCACTCACAGGTGACCGCGCACGCGCGGTGTTCGGTCAGGTGATGGGCCTGGTCGCGTTCGCGCTGGGCTTCGCCGCCTTGGGCGCCTACGTCGCGCGCAACATGACCGGTACCCCCTGGATCATCTTCTTCATCGGCGCCTTCGCCTGCGTCTTCGCCCTGAACGCGGCGTCGGCACGCGGGCACGAGCAACTCGCGATTGGGCTCCTGTTCGGGATGGCGCTGCTGCTGGGCATGGCGATCTCGCAGGTCATCGTCTACTACGTAAAGACCAACCCCGGCGCCGTCTATCAGGCGGCCGGCTCGACAGCGCTGTTCGTCGGGATCCTGGGCACGTTCGGCTATTCGAGACGGCAGGATCTGTCGCAGTTCTACAAGTTCGTCTTCATCGCCTTCGGCGTCGTGTTCCTGTTCGGGCTGATCGCTCTGTTCGTGGCGATCCCGGGCTCGAACGTCATCTATTGCGCGCTGATGCTGGTGGTGTTCGGCGGCTTCACGATCCTCGACTTCAACCGCCTCGCGCACAAGAACTACAACAGCCCCGTGCCGATCGCGGCGAGCATCTTCCTGGACATCTTCAATGTCTTCCTGCTGCTGCTGAGCTTGTTCGGCGGCGGCGGTTCGCGGCGCTGAGGCAGTCGCGTCGGTGAAGCCCTAGGAGCTGTGCGACGCTGGACACCGGTCGCGCTCGCAGCGAGCGCGACCTTGGCCGTTGGCGGCTGCGGTGTGGCCGATAGCGGCCCGCCGACGGTGCCGGTGACCTTTTCGATCACCACCACCACTCCCACCAGCACGGTCCCGACGCCGACCTCGAAGGCATCCATCGGGCCGGACGGCATCCCGGTCGAGACCGGCCCGTTCCTGGCCGCCGCCACGACCACGCGACTCGGTCGGCTCGTCAACAACATCCAATGCCAGTCGCTCGCGCAGCTCGCCTACACCACCTACGCGCACCTTCAGGTCTATGTCGACGGGCGCTCGCGCGCGCTGCCAGGCGGCATCGGGATGGTCGGTGCCACCACGCACCCGGCGCCGCGCGGGTTGGTCTTCGCCGCGCATACGTGCATGTACTGGCTGCACACGCGTGCGGCCGATGGCCTTATCTCGGTCGAGTCCCCGGTCCCACGGCAGTACACGCTCGGGGACTTCTTCCGGATCTGGAACCAGCCGCTCGGTACCGACCGTGTCGCCGACGCCCGTGGACCCGTCACCGCCACGGTGAATGGCAAGCGCTGGCCCGGCGACCCTGCGGCGATCCCGCTGAGCGAGCATGCGGACATCGATCTCGCTGTCGGCAGACCCCTGCCGACGCCCACGTCGGTGGACTGGGCCGCAACCGACCTCTGACGAGCCCGGCTCCTCGCCCGCAGAGTTCCGCAACGCCAGGAGTTCCGCGATGCCAGGGCTAGACTGGCGGCCTCATGGTCTTTGCACCCGGCCACTACCAGGAGATCACGCAGCCGCGCCCGCGCCGCCGACTGGAACGCATCGCAATTCGGCTGATCGCGCTGACGATCGTGATCCTCCTCGGGCTCGTGGTCTTCTCGCTCACCACCCACCAGAAGCAATCTGGTAACGGCTGCGTCGACTTCAACTACACGACGATGATCGGCGGCGCCGAGATGTACAAGTGCGGTGGCGCCGCCAAAACGCTGTGCGCGACACCGCGCGGCAGCAGGGCGAGCATCGACAGCGACTTCGAGACCGCGCTCTACCCGGCCTGCCGCAAGGCCGGGATCCCCACGCCGGCGGCCTGACAACGCGCCACGGTCGGGGCCTTATCCAAAAGTCCAGGGGCCCCGTGGCAACCCCTGGACACGTGGCCATAGCTCGGAATACCGGCGTACAAGAGCCTACGGAGCGTCAGCTTGATCAGCGGATCAAGCCATCGTTCGCGCGCGAACGATGCCCTCAAGAAGAAGAAGGAGATGCATGACATCTGAGGCGCTTCCCTGGCTGAACCAGGGAGATACCGCTTGGCAGGTGACGGCGGCAACGCTTGTCGGCCTGATGAGCGTGCCCGGCCTGGTCGTCCTGTACGGCGGCGTTATGCAGAAGCGCTGGAGCATCAACTCGATGATGCTCACGTTCCTGACGTTCTCCGTCGTGCTCGTGATCTGGGTCCTGTACGCGTTTAAGATGGGCTTCGGGGCACCTTGGTTCCCGAGCTCGCACCCGGGCTTCCTGAACTCCTTCATCGGCAAGCCGGGACCGGTACTGAGCCACACGGCATTGCAGGAGCAGGGTGTGATTCCCGGCGCCTACAGCTCGCCATCTATGACCGGCTTCCCGGAGTCGGCGCTCGTCTACTTCCAGTTCGTTTTCGCCGCGATCACGCCGATCCTGTCTCTGGGTTCGGTGCTCGGCCGTGTCAACTGGAAGGCGTGGTGCGTCTACTCGATCCTGTGGGTCTCGATCGTGTACACCGTCGATGCCTTCCTCCTGTGGGGTGGCGGCTTCTTCGCGCACCATGGGGCGCTCGACTTCTCGGGTGGTTACGTGATCCACCTGTCGGCAGGTGTCTCGGGCTTTGTCGCCGCAGCCGTGATAGGACCACGTCTGCAGCGCGATCGCGAGATCGACGCCCCGAACAACGTCGCGATGGTGGCCGTCGGAGCCGGCCTCCTGTGGCTCGGCTGGAACGGGTTCAACGGTGGCGACCCGTACTCGGCGGCCAACTCGGCCGCAGCCGCGGTGCTCAACACCAACCTCGCCACGGCGGTGGCGTTCCTGGTGTGGGTCGTATGCGACCTGGTCACGGGCCGCAAGCCGAGCCTGCTGGGTGGTGTCAACGGCATGATCGTCGGCCTCGTCGCGATCACGCCGGCCGCCGGCTTCGTCAACGGTTGGGGGGCGATGGCAGACGGTGGGATCGCGTCGATCATCGTCTACTACTTCATGAACTACGCCAGCTCGTGGAGGTTCTTCCGCAACGTCGACGACACGCTCGGCGTGATCTACACCCACGGAGTAGCCGGTCTTTGCGGCGGCCTGCTGACCGGTGTGTTCGCCGATCCGCACATGGCCGTCTTCTACACCGTGACCGGCAAGACCTACACCCCGGCGGGTAGCGCAACCGGGCTCGTGCACGGCAGCGCCACCCTGCTCAAGTGGCAGGTCTTCGCCGCAGCGTTCGTGATCGTGTGGTCAGCGATCGCGACCTACGCCATCCTGAAGGCGATCGGCCTGTTCATCCCGTTGCGGATGTCGACGGAGAACATGGAGATCGGCGACATCGCCGAGCACGGCCACGAGGTGTACCCGTCCGACATTCCGTCGCTCGGGGCTTTCCAGGATGCCTCGCCGCCGCTCCCGACGACGGCCTGAGGACAGCATCCACGAGGGGTGACACTCGGGGGGCGGCCGCTGCCGCCCCCCGATCGATCCCGTCGCTGCGCCCCGGATTCATCTCGTCGCTACCGCGCTCCGAGCGGCGCGCTGCTGCCGCCCGAATTGGCGCGCCGCACCGGCGCGCTTGCTTCGGGTTGCCCCGGAGCGCCCCTCACATGTGTGCCGAAAGTGTCACACCGTGTGACGACTCTGCAACAAACGGCCGGTTATGGAAACCGTTTTCACAAAGGCGTGACGCCACGACACACTTTCGACACATATGCGAGACCGCGTTTTAGGAGGTGGCATCGCCGTCGGCCGTGGCCGGAGGGGCGCCGGGATTGGGTCCCACCCACCCAGGCGCCCCAGAGACTGCTGCTAGTAGCGGTAGTGGTCTGGCTTGTACGGGCCCTCGACGGGGACGCCGAGGTAGGCCGCCTGGCTCTCGGTCAGCTTGGTCAGCTTGATGCCGAGGGCGTCCAGGTGCAGTCGCGCGACCTTCTCGTCGAGGTGCTTGGGCAGCGTGTAGACGCGTCGCTCGTACAGGTCGGTGTGGCCGTAGAGCTCGATCTGCGCCATCACCTGATTGGTGAACGAGTTCGACATCACGAACGACGGGTGGCCCGTGGCGTTGCCGAGGTTCAGCAACCTGCCCTCGGACAGCACGATGATCGAGTGCCCGTCGCCGAACACCCACTCGTCGACCTGCGGCTTGATGGTGGTGCGCTTGATCCCCCGGGTGCCCGTCAGGCCGGCGATGTCGATCTCATTGTCGAAGTGGCCGATGTTGCCGACGATCGCCTGGTGTTTCATGGCCGCCATGTGCGCGGCGGTGATCACGTCCTTGTTGCCGGTCGTGGTCACGAAGATGTCGCCGGTGGAGACGACATCGTCCAAGGTCGTGACCTGGAAGCCGTCCATCGCCGCCTGCAGCGCGCAGATCGGGTCGATCTCGGTCACGATCACGCGCGCGCCCTGGCCTGCAAGCGACTCCGCACAGCCCTTGCCGACGTCGCCGTAGCCGCAGATGACGGCGACCTTGCCGCCGATCAGCACGTCGGTCGCGCGGTTGATGCCGTCGATCAGCGAGTGGCGGCAGCCGTACTTGTTGTCGAACTTGCTCTTGGTCACGGCGTCGTTGACGTTGATCGCCGGGAACAGCAGCTCTCCGGCCTCGGCCAGCTGGTAGAGCCGGTGCACGCCAGTGGTGGTCTCCTCGGTCGCACCCCTGATGCCGTCAGCGATCCGGGTGTAGCGCTGCGGATCCTCGGTGAGTGAGCGGGTGAGGAGTTCGAGGATGACCGCGGACTCCTCGGAGTCCGCGGTCGAGGGATCCGGGACCGCGCCAGCCTGCTCGTACTTGCGCCCGTTGTGGACCAGCAGCGTTGCATCGCCGCCATCGTCCAGGATCATGTTCGGGCCGCCATCGAAACCGTTCAGAGCCTGCTCCGTGCACCACCAGTACTCCTCGAGCGTCTCCCCCTTCCAGGCATAGACCGGGACGCCACGGGGATCCTCAGGAGTACCGTCGGGACCGACGACGACGGCCGCGGCAGCGTGATCCTGCGTCGAGAAGATGTTGCATGAGACCCAGCGCACCTCGGCGCCGAGCGCGACCAGGGTCTCGATCAGCACAGCCGTCTGGATCGTCATGTGCAGCGAGCCCATGATCCGCGCACCAGCGAGGGGCTTGGACTCGCCGTACTCGCGGCGCGTCGCCATCAGACCCGGCATCTCGTGCTCGGCCAGCCGGATTTCGTTGCGGCCGAACTCGGCCAGCGAAAGGTCCGCGACCTTGAAATCGAGGGTCCTGGCAGCGGATGGCGGGGACTGGCTGGTTGTGCTCATGCGACGGTCTCCTCTACAGATGGATGCGTGAATTGGGTGATCCGGTGCAGCTCGGCGACCCGGGCGTTGATCTCCTCCAACCCCAGTCGCACGAGGCGCTCGGTGCCGAACTCCTCGACGTTGAAAGATGCAATCGCCGTCCCGTAGGCCATCGCTGTGGACAACAGGGCGTGGTCGATCTGCCGTTCATGCTGCGAGGCGACGTAGCCGCAGGCGCCGCCGGCGAAGCTGTCGCCGGCGCCCGTCGGGTCAACCACGGTCTCGAGCGGAAAGGCCGGAAGCGAGAAGAAGCCCTCCTGCGAGACCAGCACTGCGCCGTATTCGCCCTGCTTGGCGATCACGGACGACGGGCCCATGGCCAGGATCTCTCGTGCCGCGGCCGCCAGCGATGGCTTGCCGGTCAGCTCGCGGATCTCCGCGTCGTTGAGCAGGACGCAGTCAACGCGCTCGATCACCTTGACGAGCTCGTCGCGCGTCGAGTCGATCCAGTAGTTCATCGAGTCAAGCGCCGTCCACCGTGGGTTGTGGCACTGATCGAGCACCGAGGACTGCAGCGTCGGCTGGATGTTGCCGAGGAACAGGACATCGCAGTCACGCGCTGCCTCGCTCAGCTGCGGCTCGAACTCGCCGAACACGCCGAGCTGGGTGTCGAGCGTCTCGCGCGTGTTCAGATCCCAGCCGTATTCGGCCGCCCAGAAGAAGGTCTTCCCCTCCGGAACAAACTGGACGTCGTCGGTCAGGGTGCCGCGGGTGCGCAGGACCTCGAGCTCGGAGTCGCCGAAGTCGCCGCCGACCGGGCCGACCGGACGGACGGTGGCGAACTGGGACGCCGCCAGCGCAAAATATGTGGCGGCGCCGCCGAGCATCCGCTCGCGCTCACCGAACGGGGTCTTGACCGTGTCGTAGGCGATCGATCCCACAACCGTGACGCTCATGCGGAGACCGCCTGTGGGGAGTCACGCCCGGCGGAACCTGCGCAGCCGAGCCCTGCGGCCTCGCGCAGTAGCACCGCCCTATCCGTGTTCTCCCAGGTGAAGTCAGCGCCGGTGCGCCCGAAGTGACCGTAGGCCGCGGTCTGCTGGTAGATCGGTCGGTGCAGGTCGAGCTCGGCACGAAACGCTCCCGGCCGCAGATCGAAGTGCTCGGCGACCAGCTCCTCGATCCTGTCGTTGTCGATGTGCTCGGTGCCGAAGGTCTCAACCATCACCGACACAGGATGGGCGACGCCGATCGCATATGCAACCTGAACCTCGCAGCGTTCCGCGAGCCCGGCGGCGACGACGTTCTTGGCGACCCAACGCGCCGCATATGCGGCGCTGCGGTCGACCTTCGACGGGTCCTTGCCGGAGAAAGCACCGCCGCCATGACGGGCCATGCCGCCATACGTGTCGACGATGATCTTGCGTCCCGTGAGGCCGCAGTCACCGACCGGACCCCCGATCACGAAGCGCCCGGTCGGATTGACAAGAAAGCTCTCGCGCAACTGGTCCTCGTCATACAGGTCGTTCGGCAGAACGGGCACGACCACGTGCTCCCAGAGATCATCACGGATCAGCGCCTCGGAGCCTTCGGCGTGCTGGGCCGAGATCAACAACTTCTCGATCTGAACCGGCCTGCCGTCGAGATAGCGCACCGTCACCTGCGTCTTGCCGTCCGGTCGCAGGTACGGGAGGGTCTCGTCCTTACGAACCGCCGCGAGGCGCTGCGCAAGGCGGTGGGCAAGCGATATCGGCAGCGGCATCAGCTCCGGCGTATCGATCGTCGCGTAGCCGAACATCATCCCCTGGTCGCCCGCACCGGCCAGCGCAAGCTCGTCGTCATCGGCACCCGAGCGCGCCTCGAGCGCCCGGTCGACCCCCTGGGCGATGTCGGACGACTGCCTGTCGATCGTGTTAATCACCGCGCACGAGTCGGCGCTGAAGCCGAGCGCGGCGTCGGTGTAGCCGATCTTGCGGATCGTTTCCCGCGCGATCTCCTGCACGTCGACATACGCTGTTGTCGAGATCTCACCAGAGACCACCACGAGTCCCGTGTTGACGAGCGTCTCGCACGCCACGCGCGCGAAGGGATCCTCTGCCAGCACCGCGTCAAGCACGCCGTCGGAAATCTGGTCGGCGATCTTGTCGGGGTGACCCTCGGTCACCGACTCAGAGGTGAACAGGAAATCCTTTTTGCTCATCGGCTCGTTGCTTCCTCTCGTTCAGGGCGCCGTTGCGCCGCACCGCCCGTGCTACCCGGACCGCTGCACGCGACTTCAGATTGAATGTTCGGCGGAAACCCTCCCGACCTCGGCGTCGACCGCGACGCCCATAGCCGGATTCGCCGACCCGGGCAGGAAGCTTAGCCAGCGTGCCCACTACCTTCGGCGTCGTTAATGTCAGGAGCAACGCTAAAGCGCGTTAGGACTCTCACAGCAAGACGTGCAGATGGGTAGGATCCTTGCTCGGTGGTGGTGAGATGGCAAGGGTCACATGACCGGGTGACGGCCGCGCTCGACGCATTTCGCGACGAGCATCCGGACGCCGAGGGTCACGGACGTCTCGCGGCGCGCCGGACGCTTGGTCGTGATGCGAGCGACGTGAGGACCAGGCTCGGCCGCGTGATCGCGCGCGAGCCCGCTTAGGCGGCGCCTTGGCAACGAAAGTGCTAATCCTGGGGGACCCTGGTGGCGTTGGCGAGGCGCTCGCGCTCAGGCTCAGGCAACTCGGCGCCGAGGCCGACACCGTCACCGGCGGGCAGGACGCGGAGCTGGCAGTGACGCTGGCGGAGCCCGAGTGGACAGCGATAGCCGTGGTCACACACGATGACGCATTGGCGCTGCGGCTGACTCTGCTCGGAGCCCATCTGCGACCCGAGCTGCCGCTGTGGGTGACGCTGTTTGACCGGACGATCGCCCACCAGCTTCGCCAGATCGTGCCGTCGGTGAACATCGTCGCGACTGCCGAGGTGGCGGCGCGCGAACTCGCGCGACACTGCACGGGCCTGATCGAGCATCCGCGAACGGGGATATTCACTGGGGTCCGGATCGTGGACGACTCGCTGCGTCTGATGGTCATCGCCGGGGTCGGCCTGTTCGCCGCCCTCGTCTTGCAGACCACGATCACGATGATCGCGCTGCACGACGGTCTCGCCGACGCGCTCTACTTCAGCACCCGTCTGCTCGCGACCGTCACAGACGTGCCGCGATCGGGCTCTGCGGCGACCTGGTTCAAGCTCGTCTCGGTCGTCGTAACCGTAATCTCGGTGGTCCTGGTCGCGGTCTTCACGGCTGCACTCGTGCGGCGCCTCGGCGGGCCGCGGCTGACCGCGCTGTTCGGTCGGCGGCGGGCAGCGGCGCGCGGGCACGTGTTGCTCGTGGGGTTCGGCCAGATCGGATTCCGCCTGGCGCAGGAGCTGCAGTACCAGCACATCCCGGTGGTTGCGCTGGATAGCGACGCCGAGGCGCCCTGTGTGCGCCTCGCACGCGGCGCCGGCGTGCCGGTGGCGATCGGCCGCGGCGACGATCGAGAGATGCTCGAACTGCTGGGCGTGGGTGGCTGCGCGCTGGTCGCCGCCGTCACGTCTGACGATCTGGCGAACGTTGCGATCGGCTTGGCTGCCAGCGACGTGCGCCCGGACATCCCGGTCGTCCTGCGGCTTGGGGACGGCAACGTCGCCGCCGAAACGCAGTCGCTCCTACACCTCGGGCACGTCTGCGACATCCATGACCTGGTGGCACGAATGCTCGCCGACGCGCTGCTCGCCGACGGCACGGGGATCACCGCGGACGGATCTTCGTAGGCGGAGCGACAGGCGCCTTTCAGGGCGGAGCGAGCGGTGTCTAGGCAGACCGCCGAAGTCTCTGCCAGAGACTCGGTCGCCGCTCACCGCGCGGCTGCGTCCGCTCCCACTCGTCCCGCGTCGGCAGCCGGCCTTCAGACCGCGCGCTCATCACGCAGGCGGTGTGCGCATGACGCCGGCGGGAATGATCGCCCTCCGGGAACAGCAGCATGTGCTCGCTGAGGGCCGGCAACAGCTGGCCGCACAGCGGGCAGCGGTAGGTGGCGGGCTTGCGGTTCTGTGCACGCCGCGCCTCCCACCAACGGGATTTGGTTGCACCCGCCATGCTCCAGGTATCCTAGGTGTGATGCCCGCACCGCACCCAGAAGAGCTCACAGGCCTCAGTCGCTCGGAGGTCCTCCGCGCGTCACCGACGATGTTCGACACCAAGTGGCTGGACAAGGTGTCCCGCGTGCACTGGTCGGTACCGCTGCTCATCTTCGTGCCGACGATCATCGTGCTGCTCGTGATCGGGTTCGTGCACCACGTCGGCGCCTGGGCGGTCGGCTGGATCGCGGGCGGCTACCTGATCTGGACGCTCACCGAGTACTGGCTGCACCGCATCGTCTTCCACTTCGAGCCCGACCACGGCATCGGCGCACGCCTGCACTGGATCATCCACGGCGTGCACCACGACCACCCGAACGACCCCATGCGGCTCGTGATGCCGCCGTCACTGAGCGTGCCGCTGGCGGCGCTGTTCGTCTTCGTCTTCTACGCGATCTTCGGCTCGCCTGGATTCCTTCCGCTGAGCGCGGGCTTCCTGGGCGGCTACCTCGGATACGACATGCTCCACTACCACGTGCACCATCACCACCCCACGACGCAGCTCGGCAAGTGGCTGCGCGAGCTGCACATGCGCCACCACTTCCAGGACCACGACACCGGCTACGGCGTCAGCGCTCCGTTCTGGGATCACGTCTTCGGTACCGCGCCGAAGAAGCGCTAGCCAGCTGCCACCTCACTCCTCAGCTGATCGACGACGTACTCGCCGATCGCGAGTGACGACGTCGCCGCCGGCGACGGGGCATTGCGGACCAGGACCAGGCCGCCAACGCGGGTGACCCGGAAGTCGTCGACGAGCGAGCCGTCGGGATCGAGCGCCTGCGCGCGCACGCCGGCGTGCGCCGGCTCGACGTCGGCCACGGTGAGCGCCGGGACGAAGACGCGTGCGCGGGCGATGAACGCCCGCTTGGAGAGCGACCCCCACATCTCCTGCGCGCCCGTGCGCCAGTGCTTGCGCGCGAGCCGGCGGAAGCCCTGGGACCTCAGCACGTCGAATAGGTCGGCGGCGGAGAAGTCGCGGCGCCGGTAGCCCTCGCGCTTGAACGCGAGCACGGCGTTGGGGCCGATCTCGACGCCGCCGTCGACGCGCCGTGTGAAATGCACGCCGAGAAATGGGTAGGCCGGGTCGGGCACCGGGTAGATCAGCCCCCTGACCAGGTCGCGGCGCTCTGGCACGAGCTTGTAGTACTCGCCGCGGAACGGCACGATCCTCGGCTCACGGCCCTCGCCGGCCATCTGCGCGAGGCGGTCCGAGTAGAGACCGCCGCACACGACGACACGGTCGAAAGCGACCTCATCGCCGACGCTTGAGCGCAAGCGCACCTCGCTGTTCCGGCGCTCAATCGCCGCCACCTCGTATTCCAGCCGGAGCGTGCCGCCCGCGGCCCTGACGTCGTCCGCGTATGCGGCGGCGACGGCCGAGAAGTCGACGATCGCGGTAGTCGGCGAGTGCAGCCCGGCGACCCCGCGCACATATGGCTCGACCTCAACCATCTCCGGCGGTCCCAGGCGCCTGAGCTCGGGAACGCCGTTGGCGGTCGCATGCCGCTCGATCTCGTCGAGCCGGCCGAGCTCGCCGGCGTCGCGCGCGACGATCAGCTTGCCGCACTCGTTGTAGGTGATCCCGCGCTGCTCGCAGTAGGGCTTCAGCAACTCGACGCCGCGGCGGCAGAGCTTCGCCTTCAGCGAGCCGGGCGGATAGTAGACACCGGCATGCGCGACGCCGCTGTTGTGGCCGGTCTGGTGGACGCCGACATGGCTCTCCTTGTCGAGCACCGTCAGTTCGACACCGGGCTCGACCTCGGCCAGCCGTCGCGCCACCGCGAGGCCGAGGATCCCGGCGCCGATCACGCCAGTTCGCGATGCAGCCATCAGCCGCCGTCAGCCGAGAGTTGCTGAAGACATGACGGGATTCTCACATGGCGGCGCGGCCCGATGGGCGTCAGCTCGCATGACCCACCTCAAGGCCCACAGACCTGCTGGTTCAGGCTCGTGCTCATAACGCCCAGGGGGAGAAGTACCGCTCCCGCTGGAGGTTAAAGCACCCGCTAGCGGTCGCTTGGTTGGTGCACTCGGGGCTCCGGCCCCGTGCACACCTGAGCCGTGCCGGGCGGACGCGCGCCAGCGCGCCCCCCTCTACACTCCCCGACACGCCCGGGTGCCGGGCTTCCCGGAGAGGTGGCCGAGTGGCTGAAGGCACTCGCCTGCTAAGCGAGTAAGGGGAGAAATCTCCTTCGCGGGTTCGAATCCCGCCCTCTCCGCTCCCGTCTCGTGGGCCGATCCGAGCAAGCCGGATGCCTGGGCTGCTTTCACGGGGTCGTTGCTTTGAGGGCGTCGACTTGGTGGCTTTGATGCTTCAGAAGGCTTGCGAGGACCTGTTCCAGGGTGCGTTGCCCGTCGCAGAACCTGAAGCTGTCCTTCGGTGGTATCGCGTTCAGCTGGCTGTCGGTCAGCGCCGCGATTTGACTAAGGCTGTCGCGCGAGTCGGAGAGTTGTTTGACCACCGCGCGCGCATCGGTGGTGTCTGCTGTGTATTGGTCGCCATGTTGGGCGGCGCTGGGGCCGCGTTCGGCGTGGTCTGAGGGTCCGTGGCCAAGAGCCTGGAGGAAACGTGGGACGTGATGAGCGCCGTGCTGGGTCGGTTGGTGCGCGCCGGACATTCGGTCGCTGGTCTGGACGAACGCCGCAATCCGCTGGTAGTTGTCTGCGGTGTGTCGCGCGGAGGCGGCGACGGTCCCGTCGCCGAGCTTCTCCCGGCCGGGGCACGGCAAGCGAAGTGCGGCCTCGTCCAACGTCGACATGAGGCCGATCAGTTCCGCGATCTGCCGATCGGCGATGGCGTGCAGTTGTTGGCCACGTGCGGTCATTGAGGTTGCCTCGGTGTTTGGCTTAGTGGTGGGCGTGAGCGGCGTCCACATGATCGGGAAGCGTGGTTCCGCGCAGGTACTTGTCGGGGTCGGCCTCGAACGCATGCAGGCAATGGTTCGAGCAGAAGTAGAAGGTCTCGCCTCTGAATTCCTTCGTGACGGCCTTTTCGCGGTCGACCTTCATCCCGCACACCGGGTCGGTTACGCCGCGGCGGGTGGTGAGCCAGAACAGGATCGCGAAGATGACGACGCCGACGATGTTCAGCGCGAGCTTGTAGTCAAGACGGATCGAGCCGAAGATGTCACTGCGGCTGGGGCGTGCCCCGGTCGGGATCAGCCCGAGGCCACCGAAGACAGCGTTGATGATCAGCGCGGCGATCACCATCGTGACGAACATCAGCGCGGTGATGCGCATGGCGAATGAGGTGCCGTAGTACTTGCGGTACGCGACGATGATCGGCAGCACGATCAGGTCCGCGAACAGGAACGCGATCACCCCGCCGAAGGAGATCCCGCCGGACCACAGCACGGCGGCGAGGGGGACGTTGCCGACCGAGCAGACGAAACTGAGCACCGCGACGATCGGTCCGAGGATCACGTTCTCGAGCGTCCGCGGGACGGCGGCGGCGTGCCGGATGAACAGCGCGTTGAAGAACCCGTTGCCGAGCAGGCCGATGAACCCGGCGAGGAAGAACCCGATGGTGATCTCCTTGTAGAGCATCTGCCAGTCGCCGCGGAAGTTGTGGGCGACGTCTGACCACGAGTCCGCACGGGTGACCCGCTGGCGCCACGTCAGCTTCTCAGTGGCCGCCGGGTGGTGTTGATGGCCGGCATCGGCGTTTTGGGCGTGGCCTCGGGCGATCTCCTCGAGCTGTGGGGAGACGAACAGCCGCAGCAGGATCGTCATGATCACGATCATCACGATCCCGCCGACGTATTCCGCCAGTGTGAACTGCCAGCCGATCAGGACCCACAGCACGAGGCCGAGCTCCCAGACGAGGTTGGTCGACGCGAACTGAAAGGCGAGAGCTGAGGCCGCGGAGGCGCCCTTTTGAAACAAAGATTTGGCGATCGCGATCGCCGCGTATGAGCAGGAGGAGGAAGCGGCGCCGAGTCCGGTGGCCAGCGCGATCGGCCGCGCACCGCTACCGGACAGGGCATTCTCGATCTTCTGGCGCGGTACCCACGCCTGGACGATCGCCGAGATCAGAAAGCCGAAGACGAGCGCCCACCACACCGCGTAGGCCATCAGCACCGACTGCTTGAGCCCCTGGACGAGATAGTCGAGAACGGAATCCACTCAAACCA
>DATKSM010000045.1:0-4662 GCA_035531655.1 Solirubrobacteraceae bacterium | reverse complement strand
CCCCGGCACCGGCAAGTCACACCTCGCGACCGCGCTGGCCTCCGAGGCGTGCGCCCGCGGCTACAAGGTCCGCTTCTACCGCGCCACCGAGCTCGTCACCACCCTGATCGAGGCGAGGGACGAGCGCAGCTTCCTCCGCCTCAAAACCCAGCTCGCCAAGCTCGACCTGCTCGTCCTCGACCTGTGCCGATATCGCGACTATGCCGAGATGATCGCCGCGGCCGGGTTGAGCGCCTTGTGTTTGCTGGGGTTGTCGGCGTTTCGGCCGGCTGGCTTGTCGGCATAGTTTCGCGCCCCGACTAGCCATTTCGATCGTCGGGGCTGTGCCTCGGCAAGGAGGCGCGAGGATGTCGGGTACTCGGAGGAGGCCGGGGCGGCTTGGGCCGTTCGTGGAGGGCTACCGGATCTGCCTGTTGGAGGCCGGCTATACGCCGGAGACGGTCCGGGGGATGTTGAAGGATCTGGGGCGGCTGGGCCGTTGGATGGACAGCGAGGGTGTCGAGATCGGCGCGGTGAGCGTCGCCGTGATCGAGTCGTTCCTCGCGGACTGGGTCGCTGCTGGGGGTCGGCGGGTGCCGACCGTCCGAGCGTTGCGGTCGATGTTGACCTATCTCGGTCAGGTCGGGGTGATGGTCGGTGAGGAGCCGCCGGCGCTGTCGCCGGTGGAGGCGCTGGTCGGCGGGTATCGGGCGTGGCTGGTCGCCGATCGTGGGTTGGCGGCGATGACTGTGTTGCGGTATGAGACGCTCGCCCGGCGGTTCCTGAGCTCGCGTGTCTCGCCGACCGACGAGCTCGGCGTGGCCGGCCTCGACGGCGCGGTCGTGTCGCGGTTTCTGCTTGGTGAGTGCAACCGGGTGTGTCTCGCGTCTGCGAAAGGGAAGGTCGCGGAGCTGCGATCGTTGCTGCGGTTCCTGCATCTGCGTGGGTTCACCGCGAGGTCGCTGGCGGAGTCGGTCCCTGGGGTCGCGGGGTGGCGGGAGACGACGGTGCCGCCGACGATGCCGCAGTCGGATATCGAGCGGCTGCTCGCCAACTGCGACCGGGTGACGGTCGATGGTGCGCGGGATCACGCGATGCTGACGCTGCTGGCACGGTTGGGGTTGCGGTCGATCGAGATCGCCCGGCTTCAGCTCGGAGATCTTGATTGGCGGGCCGGGGATCTGCTGGTGCGTGGCAAGGCCCGCCGAGACGATCGGCTGCCGATGCCCGAGGACGTCGGTCAGGCGCTGGCTGGTTACCTCGCGCTTCGCGGCCGTCACGAGTCCCGGAGCGTGTTCTTGACGTTGCGGGCACCGACCCGTCCGATCCGCGCCGATCTCGTCGGCGACGTAGTGCAGCGGCATTGCCGTCAGGCGGGCGTGCCGCATGTCGGGCCGCACAGGCTCAGGCACACACTCGCGACCCGAATGTTGGCGCGTGGAGCGTCGCTGGCGGAGATCAGCCAGGTGTTGCGTCACAGCGATCTGGCGACGACCGCCGTCTACGCCAAGGTCGACCTTGGCCGCTTGCGGCAGGTCGCTCGGCCGTGGCCCGGGGCGGCACGATGACCGTCCTTGAGCAGCACCTCGACGAGTACCTCGAGCTCCGCCGGACGCTTGGTCACAAGCTCGCTGACGCGCACCGGCTGCTGCCGCGGTTCGTGACCTATCTCGACCAGCGTGAGATCGAGTTCGTGACTGTCGAGGCAGCGCTCGCGTGGTCGCTCGAGCCCGCGGTGGAGGTGGGGAGCGTGGTGCCCGCCCACCGGATGGTCGCGGTCCGCGGATTCGCCCGCTACCTGTCCGGGGTCGACCCGCGAACGGAGGTTCCTCCGGCCGGGACGATCCGCCGCCCGAAGCGGTGGCGGCGGCCGTTCATCTACACCGACCGCGACGTGCTCGCGCTGATCGAGCAGGCGCGAGCGCTGATCCCGCAGCCGTTGCGCTCGGCGACCTATCAGACCCTGATCGGACTGCTCGCCAGCACGGGTCTGCGGGTCGGGGAGGCGCTCCGCTTGGACAGTGGCGATATCGACTGGGCCGACGGAGTGTTGCGGATCCGCGAGTCGAAGTTCGGAAAATCGCGGCTCGTGCCGCTCGACCCGAGCGCGGTCGACGCGCTCGAGCGCTACGACCACACCCGCCAACGGCTGCTGCCCAACCCGAGCACCGACAGCTTCTTCGTGTCGTTGCGCGGCACCCGCGTCATCTACGAGTGCGTGTGGCGAGCGCACCGCAAGCTATGCGAGCACGCCGGGATCGGCGTCGGCTCGCCGCTGACCCCGAGAATCCACGACCACAGGCACAGCTTTGCGGTCAACACGTTGCTCGGCTGGTATCAGCAAGGCGTTGACGTCCCCTCCCGGATCGCGTGGCTCTCGACATATCTCGGGCATCGCGAGCCGCGTTACACCTACCACTACCTCTCGGCCGCGCCGGACCTCCTCGCGCACGCCGCCCGTCTGCTCGACAACGCGCAGGTGTCGTCATGACTCTCGTCGCGCCGACGTTGCAGGCGTTCTTCATCGACCGGCTCACCCGTCAGCTGCAAGCCAGCCCGAGGACGATCGCGTCCTACCGCGACACGCTTCGGCTGCTGCTCAGCTTCACCCAGGACAAGACCGGCAAACAGCCCTCGAAGCTCGACTGGGACGACCTCAACGAGACCGTCATTACCGCGTTCCTCGAGCACCTCGAGACCGACCGTCACAACAGCGCGCGAACCCGCAACCTCAGGTTGACCGCGATCCGGTCGCTGTTCAAATACGCGTCCCTCAGGCACCCGGAGCACGCGAGCGTGATCGCGCAGGTCCTGTCGATCCCGCCGAAACGCCACCAGAAACGGCAGATCTCGTTCCTCACAGCCGAGGAGAGCCAAGCGCTGATCAACGCGCCCGACCAATCACGTTGGGAAGGCCGCCGCGACCGCGCGATGTTGACCCTCACGATCCAGGCCGGCCTACGAGTATCCGAGCTGATCGCGCTCAACACCAGCGACATCCAACTCGGCACCGGCGCCCACGTCCGTTGCGAAGGGAAAGGCCGAAAGCAGCGCACCGTCCCGCTCACCACCCCAGCCCAGACCGTCCTCACCGCCTGGCTGACCGAACGGGCAGGTCGACCAACCGATCCGCTGTTCGTGACCCGAACCGGCCGACGGCTCAGCCGCGACGCGATCGAGCAACGCGTCGCCACCCACGCGACCGTCGCGGCGGCCGGATGTCCGTCGCTACACGGCAAACAGCTCCACCCGCACGTACTCCGCCACAGCTGCGCGATGTCGCTGCTGCAAGCCGGCGTCGACACCACCGTCATCGCCCTCTGGTTAGGGCACGCCGACGTCCGCTCCACCCAGCCCTACCTCCACGCCGACCTCACCATCAAAGAGAAAGCCCTCGCGCTGGTCACCCCAGCCGACGTAAAACCCGGACGCTACAAGCCTCCGGACACGATCCTCGCGTTCCTCGAGGGCCTGTGACTATGCCGACAAGCCAGCCGGCCGAAACGCCGACAACCCCAGCAAACACAAGGCGCTCAACCCGGCCGCCGTGACGCTGTCGGCATAGTCGCGATATCGGCACAGGTCGAGGACGACGAGCTCGGTGCGGGCGTAGCGGGCGACGACGCGGGCGAGCTCGCGGCGGCCTTCGGCTTCTTGGAGTTCGTTGGCGAGGCCGGCGAGGGTGGTGAAGCGGACGCGTCGTCCGGCCTGGCAGGCGCAGATCGCGAGTGCGGTCGCGAGGTGGGTTTTGCCGGTGCCGCTGTCGCCGATCAGGATTACTGACTCGCGGTCGTCGATCCAGGAGCCCTCGGCGAGGGCGGCGATGGTGGCCTGTGGGACGTTGGGGTTGTCTGTGAAGCTGAAGTCCTCGAGGCGTTTGAGGGCCGGGAAGCGGGCGTCGTTGAGGCGGCGGCGTTCGCGGCGTTCGGCGCGTTCGGCCATTTCGGCTTCCAGCAGCGCGCCGAGGTAGGCGACCGCGGTCTGCTGCTCCCGGGTTGCTTCGGCCGCGAGAGCGCGGAAGCGGTGGCGGACGGTTGGGAGCTTGAGCTCGATCGCGTGGGCCTCGATCAGCGCCTCCAACGCCGCGGTCTTCGCGTTCGTGGTCATCGTGTGCCTTCGAGCAGTTGGTCGTAGTCGCTCAGGTCGGGTGCTGGCCGGGCGTGCGCCGCGAGGCGAGGCTCGAGGTCGGCCAGGAGCGCCGGCCCGGTTTGCGAGCTCTCGACCCGCCGAGCGAGGACCGCGACGGCACGGCCGTCGTGGGCGCCGGCCGCCAGTGCACCTCGAACGGCCAGCGCCACCTGGTCGGGTCCGTGCTCGCGGGCGAGCATCACGACGTCGACCATCTGCCGCGCAGCTTCTGAGCGGCCGTAGCGATCGGTCAGTGCCGCCCAGAGCTCGTCGAACGCCGTCGGCCAAGCGCCACGGTCGCGCTGCTGTGCGAGCGCCAGTGAGCGTTCGAGCCCGCCAGGCTTTCGCTGGAGCAGCTCGAGGTAGTGGTCGAGCTGGGCGCTGGTACCGAACCGCCCGTGCAGCCGCTCGTGCCGAGCGACCACGTTGCCGGCGTGACTGACCGTTATCTCGCGCGCACCGATCCTGGCGGCGACCCGCAGGCCGGCCAGGGCGACCGGCACGGAGTAGCGGTTTTGGCGGATCGTGACCAGCGACTTCGCGTCGACGCGCGGG
>DATKSM010000044.1:0-3463 GCA_035531655.1 Solirubrobacteraceae bacterium | reverse complement strand
TAGAGCGGCGGCGAGCGGTGATCAGGACGCTAATCGAGAGGGTCGACATTGATCCTCACCGGGGTGGCCGCAAGCCAGATCCCGAACGACTCCGACCCTTGTGGCGGGCCTAGGGGGCCCGAAGATTCGGGCCACAAGGTCCAGCACAGAAGCGTCGGTGATCGTCAAAGGCAGGCCCTGAGCCATTCGCGAGCGGACCACAAGGTCGTGGACTTGCTCCCGCGTGAAGAATGGCCGCTGCGCCGCTGGTCGGCCGTGCTCGTCATCTGGATGCGCGGGCCGGCGACCCAATGAGCGGTGTCCACCGTACAAGAGGGGAAGCGCTTGGGGCCCGTCGGTCAGCTGTCTGACCGGCAGTCCAGACTGGGCGTGCGCTGCCGGACGCTCAATGGGCCTGCCACGCTTCACGCGATCACCCGGTTCGGTGTGCGTAGCAAACGTAGCGGCCATCTGCTACGCCTCCCCTGCGATGCGCATGAGAAAGTCGCGGTAGAGCGGAAGCGTGAACGCCACCTCCGCCTGAGCTGACCGGCGGTAGAGGTGACCTCGCTCAACCAGGCGCGCAACCGTGGCTCGAAGAAGGTCCCGCTTCCCGCTCCATCGAAGCTGCGAGTAGCGTGCCGACTCGCCGACTCGCGCGACCGCGAGCAGCAACTCGCGCTCCGTGTGGGCGAGCTTCTGGAACCTGGGACCGAAGAAGCTCTCGTCGAGGTCCACGAGGAGTAGCGGGCGGATTTCGCGGAAGACGCGAAGGTCGAGGCGAGTCCGCCAGGGCACGCTGTCGATCAGGAACGACGAGTAGGCCTGGATGAAGTACGGGTATCCCCTCGTCTCCTCGACGATCCGGTCGACCAGGTCGTTCGTGAAGGTGATCGCGCTGCGCGACAGTGGCACCGTGATTGCCGCCCGGGCGTCGGCCGCTGCCAGGTGATCGATCCTGGACACGTTCAGGTCTCGTTCGAGATAGCTCCGACTCCTGACGATATTCGGCACCAACGAAGGCAGGCCGCTTGCCACGACAATCACGCCGCCGCTCTGGACCTGCACCTCTTTGATCGCTCCGAAGAAAGTCGCCAATGGAGTTTGCCGAGGCTTGCGTCCGTCCCAGATTTCATGGAACTCGTCGTATACGAGCGCTACTCCCGCGTGCGACTGGCGAACGAGCTGCACCAGATCGATCAGCGACCGCTTGAGCACATCGCGCGCCGGCTCATTGCGGTCATTCGCGTAGGCCGGCTCATACCGAACCCCCCAGGCCTCGATGTCGCGCGGCTTGAGCGTGTCGACAACGCGGCGGCCTGTTTCGCGAAGGCGAAGAGCCAGCGATGCGCTCGTTCCGATCTTGAGGAGGTCGGTCGAGACCGCCTGCATCAACACCCGCGTATCGTTTGCTGACTCATCGAGCTCACGCGCGGCCCAGAGCCAGCCGTGGTCGGTGAGAAGCCGCTGGAACTCGCGCAGCAGGACAGTCTTGCCCGTGCCGCGGAGGCCGGTGATCACGAAGTGCTTGGGAACGCGCCTGGCCGACTGGAGGTGACGCTCGAAGGCGCTCAGCGTGTCGGTCCGGCCGGCCAGGAATGGCGGCGGATAGCCCGCACCGGGCGTGAACGGATTACGTTCAGCCGGATGCGTAGCAGGCGTAGCAGCGCCCGCTACGTTTGCTACGCGCCGCGGACTCATGATCGCGGCTCCGTCACGGAAGGATCGAGCGAGACGAAGCCGAGTCGATCGAGCGAGCGGATGAAGCGGGTATCCGACGAGACGTTGATGGTTCGCTCGCCGTCTTGGTCGGAGACGTTGACATCGGGGTCGCCGGCGACCTGCGCCAGCAGTCGGCAGTCGTCGGCGAGGCGAAGGCGCTCAAGGAGGCGGGCTTCAATGTCACCCATCTCGTAGTCCGGATCGTCGAGGATCGCAGAGACGAGACCCGCGAACGAATCGGCCTCGGCCGCGCGCAGGAAGAGGCCTTCGCCAGTTGGCTGGAACAGCATCCGGAGCGACAGCTGCTGTTCGTCTGTCGGCGTGATCCGTCGATACATCTCAGGCCGCCTCCCGCGCCGATCGGGAGCTGAAGCGCTGTCTGATCAGATCCACGTACGCGGGGCTCAACTCGGCCCCCACTCCGCGCCGCCCCAACCGCGCAGCAACTGCCAAGGTGGTCCCGGAACCGGCGAAGGGGTCGAGGACGGTGGCCGGCACCGGCTCGAGGTCGTGCTCGCAGCCAGGCTCCCAACCGACGGTCGCCGTGACCGTCGAGTAGCGCCAGTGGCCATCGCCCTGGGCGCCGATCGGCGAGCCCGGGTCCGCGTTCCGCCAGGCGCCGAGGTCGGCGCGCGGCTCCCCGTTGTGCATCCGCTGCCGGGTGACGATGCGGCGCCAGGGTGCACCGCAGACGGGGCAGCAGCCCGCAGCGCTGGTGCCGGCGAGGATGCAGGGTTCGACCAGCCGCTCGGGGAACGTCGCGAAATGTGCGCCGCGATAGGGCTGGGTGGGGATCGTCCAAACGGTCCCGCGGTTGCGGCCGGGTCGCGAAGGCGACAGCTGGGTCGCCGGTAGGTGGCCTCGCGGCTGACGTCCCAGACGGTGGATGCGGCCGTGCCCTCCGGTGCCCATATCCCAACCGGCCGGCGGCTTGAGCTTGCCTGTGACCGCAGGCTCACGAACTGCCTCGGCGTCGTAGAAGTAGCGCCGGCTTGGGCTAAGTAGGAAGACGTACTCATGCGCCCGCGTCGGGCGGTCGCGGACCGATTCGGGCATTGGGTTCGGCTTGGCCCACACGATGTCCGCGCGCAGGTACCAGCCGTCAGCCTGCAGTGCGAAGGCGACCCGCCAGGGAAGGCCGATCAGGTCCTTGGTCTTGATGCCGGCAGGCACCGGCATCGAGCTGCGGGCGAAGGCCTGCGCAGACGCATGCTTCGGACCGCCACGGGTGCTGGGCGCCTGGTACGAGCGCTCAGCCGCGTAGCAGTCGCCGAGATTCAGCCAGAGCGTGCCCGAGGGCTTGAGCACACGCCGGACCTCGCCGAACACATCGACCAGGTGGTCCACGTACATCTCGGGCGACGGCTCCAGGCCCAGCGCTCCGCGCCAGGCCCCGCATCGGACGCAGGAGCTCCCGGCGGTGATCTTCTGGTGGTTGCCGTTGAAGCTTCGGGCCGGCTCGCCGTAGAAGCGATCCGTGGTCCGCGACTTAGCGCATGCCGTGCTCTCGCGCACATCTCGGTGTTCGCACCACGGGCCCCACCGGTGCCGGCATCCTGGGTCGCCGCCCCACGTCGAGGGTGGAAGGCGGTAATCGCGGAGCGCCCAGTAGGGCGGGCTTGTCACCACGCAGTCGACGCTCGACGCGGGCAATCCGCGCAGAACATCACGCACGTCGCCGAGGTGGACGGACACGATGCCATCCGTGAAAACCGGGACGGCGGATACGCTCATGCGGCCCTCCTTGCCGGCTGCCAGGCCG
>DATKSM010000043.1:0-2484 GCA_035531655.1 Solirubrobacteraceae bacterium | reverse complement strand
GCAGCGATTGCGGGCCTTGAACCACGGCGGTCCTCGCGCGTACCTGGCGACGGCGCGGCTGCAGTCGGCGCAGCTGGATCTCGCGATGGAACGCTGGCACCGAGAGCGCAAGGAGATCGACACGCCGCTCGACGCGGAAGTACAGCTCAGGTTGAGAGTGATCGGCATGCGCCCTCGCTCCGCGCCATAACAGGGTGGGTCCTGGGGCATGAGCCGTCAGGCGGGCAGGCGGCCCCAGATCGCCCGGGCGAGGCCGAGGGCAGCCAGCGCCGCCGCAGCGGCCCAGGTGAGGGCCGAAACCACCGGGTCGCTGAAGTCGGAGCCGGTCAGCACCGCGTGGACGAAGATCAGGGCGAACGCCACGTAAGCAAGCCGGTGCAGCCATGTCCACGCCACCCTGTTCATCCGCCGCCTCAACAACGCAGCCACGGTGACCACGACCAACACGTCGAGGGACAGCGCGCCGAGGCCGATCCCGAGCGCCCCGTAGCTCGAGTGGAAAGGCACCACCACGTCGAGCAGGCCGATGCGCGCCGTGGCGTCGAGGAGCAGGGCGCCGACGTGAAGCACGGCGAGAGGAATCCACAACACCGTCGTGTACTCGTGGAGTGAGCGCACGGCCCGGTTGCTGCCCAACCAATCCAGCACCGCCGTCCGCAGCGCGATGCCCGTGACGACCGCGATGGCCAGGGATGCGTACGAGCTCAGGCCTGCGACCCGGGCCATCACCCAGAAGAACTGGTCAGTCGTCATCGGCCGCTCCCAGCCACCATGCAAACGCGTGAGCGGCGCAATATGCCGGCGCCAGCTCCGGCCCCATCAACAGCGCTGTCTTGGCGACCACCTCCGCGTGGAACCCACCGGCGGCGACCACCGACACCTCCGCGAGCCCGGTTCGCGCCGGGAGCCCCGTGCGCGGGTCGATGAGGTGGTGAACATCTCCCCAGCGCCTGCGCCGCACGCTGCTGGTCGCGGCGCCCTGGCCGCGCAGCATCAGCGTGGCGCCCGCAACTGCGACCGGCCAGCCGTTTCCGTCCGGACCCGCGCCGGCGGCGCCCAGGTCACCGCCAACGTTCGCAAGCGCGTTTGGGCCAAGAAACTCGCACAGACGGTCGGCCATCCAGCCCTTGGCGATCCCGCCCAGGTCGAGCGCCGAGCCGCTCGCGACCCGAGCGGCGCCGCGGCGAACGCTCAGGACGTCCGGGAGCGCGCGCAGCGGCCGGGCCGCGTCCAGCGTCGCGACCGTGGCTCCTTCGGACAGCGGGCGCGTGTACCCGATGGCAATCATCGAAGGCAGCACGGCGATGTTGACGAGCCCGGCGCTCATCTCGAACGCGTTCAGAGATGCGCGCAGCACTGCCTCCAGCTCCTCGCCGATCCCGAACCATGCGCCCGCCGCCGCGTTGAGCTGCGACAGCTCGCTGTCCGCCGAGAACCGCGTCAGGCGAGCGCCGAGCCGCCGGACCCAGAACTCTCCCTCGAGCAGGTCATCACGCGACCGGTCGGCCGCAAACAGGCTGCAATTGGTGCCGAGCGCTGCGAAATGATGCGATTCGACGGCGAGGCTATGAGGCATATGTCGACGTGACGGGCTGGACGGCGCTGGGCTGAACCGAAGGGCCGACCGTCAGCGAGCCGCCCGGGGCCGAAAACGTCGCACTGCCGGGGGCGCTCAAGACGGTCGGGCGAAGCGGCGCCGCCGGATTCTTCAGATGCGAGGTGACGTATACCGCCGCCATCACCGTCGTGGCGAAGCTGAGCACGGTCGCCCCCACCTTCAGGAGGACGGCGCGCATGTCACACAGAGACCGGGGCTTTGAGGAACGGGACCTGGTCGTAGGTCGCGCCCAGGATCTGCGCGGCGTCGGCGCCAAGGTGGCCACTGAGGATCTCCTGGTACACGGAGCGGAAGTCCACCGAGTACTGCAGGTTGCCCGTCGAGTCCAGGCTGGTGAGACTCGGCTCTGCGCCGTACAGCCCGCCCTTCACCGGGTCGCCGATCAAAAGCAGCGGAGCCGCGGCGCCATGGTCGGTGCCTCCGCTTGCGTTCTCCTTCGGGCGGCGTCCGAACTCCGACCACGTGGCGATCAAGACCTTGTCCGCCATACCGTGCGCCGACAGGTCCTGGTAGAACGCCCCGACCGCGGAGTCCAGGTAGCCCATGAGGTCGTCGTGCCGGTTCAGCTCGGTGTAGTGCGTGTCGAACCCGCCGAGCGTGACGTGCAGCAGCTTCACCCCGGTGCCAGTGACGATCAGCTCGGCAGCGAGCTGCAGCGCGGCGGCGAGCTGGTTCTTCGACGAATAGACGAGCTTGACCTTGTCCGAGTAATCCGCCATCGGCTGGTAGTTCGAGGCTGACGTCCGCAGCGTCGCCATCGTCTCTGTCGCGGTGGCGATCGCCGTGTCGAAGAGCGCTCCGTAGATGCCGGGAGTGCCCTTGTAGAGAGCCCCCACGGCTGCCTCCACCTCGCTGCCTCCCGTGAA
>DATKSM010000042.1:0-24161 GCA_035531655.1 Solirubrobacteraceae bacterium | reverse complement strand
GGATCTTGTAGATCCGGTCGCCGGCGAACAGGCGCACGAGGTCGTCCTCGGCGGAGAGAAAGAAGCGCGACTCACCCGGGTCGCCCTGACGACCGGAACGCCCGCGCAGCTGGTTGTCGATCCGGCGTGACTCGTGGCGCTCGGTGCCGAGGATGAACAGGCCGCCGGCGCCGGTCACCTCCGCACGCGCGCTCTCCACGCGGCGCTCGATCTCAGGCAAGACGCGCTCGTAATGCTCCTGATAGTCGGGTCCGCCGGGCTCGAGTCCGAGCTTGCGCACCTCCACCTCGGCGAGGTGCTCGGGGTTGCCGCCGAGCTTGATGTCGACGCCGCGGCCCGCCATGTTGGTCGCGATCGTGACCGCACCGGGAAGGCCCGCGTCGGCGACGATCTCGCCCTCGCGCTCCGCGTGCTCCGGCTTGGCGTTCAGGACCGTGTGCGGGATCCCCCTCTTGCGCAGCCGCTCGGACAGCAGCTCAGAGACCTCAACCGAGATAGTGCCGACCAGGACCGGCTGGCGCTTGGCGTGGCGCTCCTCGATCTCATTGACCACGGCCGCCCACTTGCCGTCCTTGGTCTTGTAGACCTGATCGTTGTTGTCGTCGCGGATCATCGGGGCGTTGGTCGGCACCTGCACGACCGGCAGCTCGTAGATCTTCATGAACTCGGTCGCCTCGGTCAGGGCGGTGCCGGTCATGCCGGCGAGCTTGTCGTACTTGCGGAAGTAGTTCTGGAGGGTCACCGACGCGAGCGTCTGGTTCTCGTCCTGGACGGGCACGCCCTCCTTCGCCTCGACGGCCTGGTGCAGACCCTCGGACCAGCGCCGCCCTTCGAGGATGCGGCCGGTGTGCTCGTCGATGATCATGACCTCGCCGTCGATCACCGCGTAGTCGATGTCACGCTTCTTCAGCGCCTCGGCCTTCAGCGCCTGATGCAGGTGGTTGATCAGGTGGCCGTTCTCGGCGCGGTACAGGTGATCGATGCCCAGGAAGCGCTCGGCCTTGGCGACGCCCAGCTCGGTGACCGACACGGTCTCGTACTTCTCATCGAACTCGTAGTCGAAGTCGGCCACGAACTCCTTCTTGGAGCGAGGATCCATCCCGTCCGGGGTCTTGCCCGGCACCATCTTCGGTGCCAGCTTGGCGAACTTCATGTACAAATCGGCGGCCTGCTCGGGCGCGCCGGAGATGATCAGCGGCGTGCGCGCCTCGTCGATCAAGATGTTGTCGACCTCGTCGACGACCGCGAAGAAGTGGTACGGCGAGCCCGTTTCCGGCTTCGGACGGCCGCCGTGCTGGACCTTCTCCTCCAGCGTCGTCGCCATGTTGTCGCGCAGGTAGTCGAAGCCGAACTCCGAGTTGGTGCCGTAGGTCACGTCGGCCGCGTAGGCGAGTTGCTTGTCCTCGTATGCCTGCATGTTCTGCAGGATCCCGACGCTGATCCCGAGCATGTCGTAGAGCGGCTTCATCCACAGCGCGTCGCGCCGCGCCAGGTAATCGTTGACGGTGACGAGGTGGACACCGCGCCCCGCGAGCGCATTCAGGACCACAGCTGCGGTGGCTGTCAGCGTCTTGCCCTCGCCCGTCTTCATCTCGGCGATCGCGCCGTCGTGCAGGACCATGCCGCCGATCAGCTGCACGTCGAAGTGGCGCATCCCGAGCGACCGCTTACCCGCCTCGCGCACCAGCGCGAACGTCTCAGGCAGCAGGTCGTCCAGGCTCTCGCCGCCCTGCGCGCGCTCGCGCAGCTCGTCGGCCAGCTCCCGCAGCTCGGCGTCGGTGGAGCTCTCCATCTCGGCCTCGAAGCCGTTGATGCGCGCCACGCGCTGCTCGTAGGACTTGAACTTCTTGGCTTCGCCCATGCGAAGCGCACGATCGAGGAAGGACATGCGACTTAGGGTACTCCAGGAAAATCAGCCGGAACCGCCGGCGCAGTCCCTGTTCATAGCCGGGGCGGCCCCGCTGGGCCACCCCGTGATCAGCCCTCTGCGACGTCGTCCACGACGCCCTGTAGCGCGGCTGCCGGCTCCTCCGCCGGCACTTCGCCCACATCCGTGCCGATCACCTCCGGCACCCGCGCCTCGCGGCGCTTGCGGCGCTTCTCGCGGTGACGCTTCACCTGACGCCCGAGCTCCTCCGAAACCACGTTGATCGAGTGGCGCATGTCGTTGCTTGCGCTGCTCGCGCGCAGCGTCACACCCTTCAGATGCAACGTCGCCTCCGCGACCTGCGACTCGGAGATCGACGGGTTGTGCTCCTCGGCCACCTCCACCTCGAGCTCGGCCAGATCCGACACCTGCTTGCCGATCACACGGAATCTGCGCTCTACAAGCTCCCGCAGATCCTCTGAGACGGGGACGTTGCGCCCCTTGACCTCGATACGCATCGATCGACCTCCTTTGTGGAAGACGGGTGTGGTTTCGCGGTCGACTACACGTTAGTTCCACCCATGGCGTTTGTCGACCCGCCCGAGTGTTCTCTGTCCTTTTTACTACGTAATGACGTTCAACTGGACAACGAACCGGTGGCGCGGCGGCTGGCCCGGTGCGCTACTCACCCGGCCAGCGGAACCCCGGCTCGCTGAAGTCCGCCGTGAGTGGACTCGACGGCAGCCCTGCAGGCGGATCGACCTGGTTGTATGCCGACGGCGCGAGGTCGTTCGGCGCGTCAGCGTGAAACAGCGCCGCCAGGTACTGCGCCTGGCCGCGACCGACGGAGAGCTCGGTCTGTCCGCCGCCGTAGGCGCCGATCCCGCGTTCGGTGCAGTAGTCATACATCTCACAGAGTCTGCGCAACGAGCCGATCCGCGAGGGCTTGAGATTGACCATGCGCGGGGCGAACGGCAACGCCTCGATATCGGCAATCGAATGGATCGGCGCGTCCCAGGTGATGCGCGCGCGTTCGGCCGATAACGCCTCGGCGGCCTCCGGGACGCTCAGGTCGGGATCCTCGAGCCAGGCGTTCGGGAACGCCTCGGCGACGCGGCGGTAGAGCACGGGATCGGCAAGCTGATCGACGCCGGTGCCCCGGTAGAAACCCTTGAAGTCGATCGAGTCGACCGACCCCGTCGTGACCAGCTCGTCGATCAACTCGGGCGTCCATGAGCTGGTCGCGTCGAGCTTGAAACGCAGGCCGGCATCGAGCGCCAAGCGCTTGCTGACCGGCTCGAGGCTGGGCGGCTCGCCGAGCCTCGTCGATGCGACGTATCGCATCGGCTGGGGCTCACGCGACAAGGCGGCGTGGAGCGTGAGGCCGTTCTGTCGCAACGCCAGGTCGAGCGCCGCACTCTCGAACGCCCACACCCGGTACAGGCGCGAGACCTCGCTCTGCGGCGGGACCGGGAAGAGGTCGAGCGCTTCTATGCGGTCGCAGAACTCCGCGAGCGTCCAGCTGCCCCCCAGGTCGTGAACCGGCCCGGCCGCCTCGAACGCGTCGTGATCCTCGGGTTGGTAGACGACATCTTCGCCGAGGCCGAGCGCGTCGCCACCGCTGAGCCGCACGAGTGTGCAGCGTCGCGTCATCTCGGGTGTGATCTCCGCGCTCAACGGCACGAGCGTGTAGCCGTCGACCGCGAGGCGTAGGTCAGCGATCAGGGCGAAGGTCGGCACGGCCGTTCAGTTTGACGGGTCCGGGGCGTCGGTGACGGAATGTCGCCCCTGCGATGCGGGGAGGGCGCCCCTCCGACGCGGTGGGAGAATGAGTCCGTGTCTCCGCCCCTGACATGGACCTTCTCGCCGAGCGTGATCGTCGGCGTCGGGGCCACCTGCGTGGCTTATATGTGGGCCTGGCGCCGAGCGCGCCGTCCGGGAATGCCGCACCCGCCCGGCTACGGGCGGCTCGCGCTCTTCGGCGCCAGCATCCTGTGCGTGCTGGCGGCTTTGGTTTCGCCGATTGACGCGCTCGCGACCGACGTGATGTTCGTGCACATGATCCAGCACGTATTGCTGCTCGATGTCGTGCCGATCCTGCTGATCCTCAGCCTGACCAAGGGTCTGTTGCGACCGATCACACGGCGCCTGACGATCATCGAGGACCGTGCCGGTTTCCTCGCCCATCCGGCGTTCGCGGCCCTCCTGTACATCGGCATCATGGCTCTCTGGCACGTCCCGCGGATGTACGACCTGGCGCTCGCCCACGGCGACATCCACGTGCTCGAGCACGTCTGCTTCCTGACGGCGGGGACGCTCTACTGGTGGCATCTGCTGTCGCCGATCCGCGCGCGCATGGCGCTCACCGGGATGGGAGCGATCGTCTATATGGCGGTGACGAAGTTCTTCGTCGGGGTGCTCGGGATCATCCTCGCCTTCTCGACCCACTCGCTGTACCCGTGGTACCAGGACCATCCGCACTACTGGGGGATGTCCGCGCGCGTCGACCAGAATGTCGCCGGCGTGCTGATGGCGCTCGAGCAGTCGCTGATCATGGGCACCGCACTCGTCTACATCGTCTACCGGATGCTCAATGACAGCGAAAAGGAGGCCCAGCGGCAGGAGCGATACGACGACGCGTGGGCCAGTTACCGCGAGCAGCTCGCGGAGCGGCGCGCCGAGAAGGCCTGAGGAGGAAGAAGGCCTGAGGCGACTGGTGGATCAACACTTGTGCGTGCCCCTGACCTCGCCCGTGGACTCGTTCGCCGACGAAGGCGAATTGGAGGTCGTCGCCGTATAGGTGACCGAGAACGGCCGCGCACCCTTCTCGCAGCCGATCGAGGCGAGGAAAGGGATGACCCTGCCAGCGTGCCTGACGGTCAGCTTCTTGAACGTCAGCGTCTCGGTCTCGAGCGAGCCGAACAGGCCGATGTTGCCGGCGTCATAGGACACGTCAGCCGGCTCGGGCACGTCGGTGACGAACGTCCTGCCGGCCTCCCTGACGGTGCCTGTCCATGCGGCCGCGGCGCCCGTCGTGAGACCGTCGCACTGGTCTGGGCTGGTCGTGAAGAAGAAGGTCAGCTTCCCGGCCCCTCCGTTGTAGACCCATAGCCCCAGCGAACATGGCGCGCCGGGGCCGGCCAGGTTGGACGAGGGGTTCGTGAGCGCCGCCTCCACGTGACCGCTTGCAACCAGCGAGCGCTTCGGGCAGACAGCGTTCCACTTGCCGTTATGCCCGTTGTCCTCGTTGATCTGGTTCGGGGTGCATTTTGGGAAGTACTGGCCGTCCATCTTGAGGCCGTAGGTGGTCGTCCTGATCTTCACGAGCGGCGCGCCGACCTTGCCGGACGTGCTGCTGCCCATGCCGAGCCTCTCGACCAGCGAGACAGCGATTGGCCTGGCAGGTGACCCGTGGACGCCGGCCACGACGAAGTTGCCTGTATAGGTGTTCGGTGAGGCGCTCACGGGCCCGGCCGCGGACGCGGCGCCGGCTACAAAGAGGCAGAGCGGCGCCGTTATCGCCACCAGTTTCCGTCGCATCCTCTCACTCCTTCTCGCCGTCCTGAAGCGACTGGGGTGTCCGGCGGCTGCGCCGCCGGACACCGCAGCACGAGAGGTTCTCAGTACCAGCTGCTCAGCACTTGCCCGAGCCCTTGACCGTGCCCGTCCCGACGGTCGGTGCGCCGGTAGTGGATTCGGTTGCGGTGTAGGCGATCGAGTAGGCCCGCGAGCGCTTACAGCCGGTCGACATCAGGTACCCGTACGTCTTGCCGCCGTGCTTGGCCGTGAGCTTTTTCCAGTTCAGCGTCTCAGATTGGAGTGAGCCGAACAGGTTGATGTTGCCCGCGTCGTAGGAGACGTCCGCCGGCTCGGGCACGTCGTTGACGAACTTGCTGCCGGCCTGCTTGATCGAGCCGGTCCAGGCGGCAGCCGCTCCGGTAGAGAGGCCGTCGCAATCGGTCGCGTTCGCGATCGTGAAGAAGTACGTCACCTTGCCGACGCCGCCGTTGTAGACCGACAGATGCAGGAAGCAGGGCGAGCCCGGCCCCTTCAGGTTGGAGCTCACCAGCGCTGCCGTCGTGTGACCGCTGGCCACCAGCGCGCCCTTCGGACAGACGCCGTTCCACTTGCCGTTGTGCCCGTTCTCAGTGTTGATCTGACCCGCGGTGCACTTCGGGAAGTACTGGGCGTAGCTCTTCAGGCCGGCCACGGTCGAATTGATCTCGGTCAGCGGCGCACCGACATTGCCTGACGTGGTGCTGCCCATGGCCAGCCTCTCGACCATCGCGACCGGCGCCGGCTTCGCCGCCGATCCCCTGGCGCCCACGACGGTGTAGCTGCCGCCATACGTGTTCGGTGGGGCGGACACCGTGGCATACGCCGTGCCGGCTGCCAACAGGCAAAGAAACGCCGTCATCGCTAGCAGTTTTCGCATTCGTCTCACTCCTTCTCATTTACAGGTGCAGGTCCCATCTCGCCGGCCACGGGTCATGGGAGTGGTTGTAACTGCGGATAGAAGCCGCTGGCCGGACCTAGACCTGCACCCAGCGAACTGCGAAGCGCATCGCTCAGGCGCTCTTGCGCGTTGCAAGCAGGCGTCGGCACCTTTGTTGCGTCACCTCCTCCGTAGAACAAGGGTAGTTCGCTCTGGTACATAACGCTTCCCGATTGGCCGGGGATTGAAGCGAGCGGATGCGACGACTGCGACGTGCATAGGTATGTCCCGAAGACATCGAGCGCGGTGCCCAGTACGTTGGTCGAGCCTGTCAACGAGTGGCCACCTCCCGGCACCTCATATGCGTTGCTGCGGTTCGAATAGGGTCGCTGCTTCTGAGCGGTCAGCTCCTCCGGGCTCAGCGGCGCCGAGACGCGCACGTAGTGCAGGCGCTGGTTCGGGTTGCTCAGGGCCTGCCCCGCGCCCTCGCTCGAGGCTGCGGCGTTGGCGAAGAACGCCGCCAGCTCTCTGCGATAGGCGCCGAGGTAGTCGAACACGGGCACGAGCTGCCCCAGGAACGGCGTCAGCGACGTGAACAGCGTCTTGGCGGCGCCGGAGCCGGCGTTGGCGGAGACTGCGAGGAAGGAATCAAGCGCGGGCACCCCGGTCCGCGCTGCGCTCGTCAACGGTCCGAGGTCCGTCAGCACGGTCTGCAGGTTGGGCGCGAGCCTGGCGATCGCCTCGAGCGCCGGGCTCAGCTTTACGGCGGCCGGTTTGAGCTCCTCGACCAGCGGATTTGCCTGTCCGGCGAAGCTCTTCAGGCGCTGGATCGTGGCGCGCGTGCTCTCGAGGAACCCCGGGAACGCCCTGATCGCGGCGGCGAGCTCGGTGTTGCGTGCGGCGGTGGTCCCGAACACCGTGTTGGCGTTGCGGATCAAGCCCTGCAGCTGGCTCGGGTTCTGGCTGATCGCCGACAGCACCCGACCGCCGTCGGAAAGCAGTGTGCTCGTCGCCGTACTGTCACGTTGCAGCACGTCCAGGACGGTGCCGACATTGGTCGCGAACGGGTACAGCTCGGCGAGCGCGTCGTTGAAGGCTTGGCCGCGATTGGTAAAAGCGATTCCATCGTCCTGCATCCAAGTCTGGAAGGCCCTGCGCGTCTGCGGATCGAAGGTGTCGAGGATCTGGTCGAGCTGGACGGTGGGCGCGACGTGAGCTTGGGGCAGCTGCGCGCCGTCGCGCAGCATGCGCCCGCGCGTGCTGCCGAACGACAGCGCGACGTAGGTCTCCCCCAGCAGCGTCTTCTCGCGCAGGGTCGCCCGCGTGTTCACCGGCCGGGGCACGTACTTCGGATCGATCTGCAGCACCGCGCGCGTCAGCCCGGTCCGGTGGTCGAGCCCGACGCTGACCACCTTGCCGACCGTGACACCGGCGATATCCACGTCCGCCTGCGTGCCGAGCTGCACCGCCTGATCGAACTCGACGCTGATCCGATAGCCCTGGGGCACGAACGGCACCGAGCCGCCGAACGACAGCCACAGGAACAGCAACAGCGCCACGCACGACGCCGCGAACGCCACCATCGCGGCGATCCTGGCTTTGCTGGGGGCCGTCGTGTTCATCGCGCGTAGCAGTTCGTGATCTTCGACCAGTCGGGCGCGTTCAACATGTCGAGGATCGGAGTCAGCGATGGCGTGCCGGGCTGCAGCGCGACCTCGAGCAGGTTCAGTGACGGGCAGGTGGCCATGAACTGGCCCTGGATCAGCGGGCCAGTGGCGTCCTGAAGCGAGGTCAGACTGTCCAGGTTGTGCGCCAGCCAGCTGCCCCAGTACAGGTAGCTCGGCTCGCCGCCCTTCTGCCGGTAGGCGAGGGTGTTGACGAGCGTGTTCAGCACCCCGAACGAGCTCGCCAACGCCGGTGCCGCCTTGGCCAATGAGCCGGCCGCCGGCGCGAGCGTCGCCACGAGTCGGCGGATACCCGGATTGGTCGCGAACGGCTCGAGCTGGTGCTCGATCACCGGTGTCGTGTCCTTCGCCAGCGGCCGCAACGCGTCGAGCGCTGGACCCAGGTTCTTCGCGAACGGCTCGAGCTTCTTGAGCGCCGGGCCGGTCACGGAGGCGAATCGATTGACCTTCTCAAGCGTCGAGCTCGTCTGCTCGAGTGTGCTGGGCAGCAGCGCGATTCCCTGCTCGAGCGCCTGGTCCTGAGACGCGATCGCCTGGAAGTTCGTGTTCGACTGCTTAACGAGCGACGCGAGCTGCGTGTCGACGCCTCCGAGCGAGGTCGCCACCAGATCGAGGTTGTGGATCGCGTGACGCAGGTTCCCACTCCGCTTCGCGAGCAGCTTCGTGAAGTCGAGCGCGGAGCGGTCGAGCGGCGCGAAGCGCTTAAAGTCGGCAGCCAACGTGGCCGCCGTCTTCGCGCTCGGGCTGTTGGCGGTTGCGCCCTTGCCGTTGAACGCCTGCGCCCCGCCCGCCAGCAGCAGCAGCAGGTAGGTGCGCGTGTCGGCGTCGAGCGAGTCGAGGATCTGTTCGACGTTGATGTCGGGCTGCGTGCTGCCGATCCCGAGCGTGCCGCCGGCGGGCAGGCGACCCGCGCTCGGGGTTCCCGGGTCGAGCGACAGGTACATGTCCTTGAGCGGTGTGCGCGGCCGCAGCAGCACGGTGGCGTTGCGGTAGATCGGGGCGTAACGCTTGAAGATGTCCATCGTCACGACGGCCTGACCGTGCTCGAGCTGCACACCGCCGACGAGCCCGACCTCGACCCCGGCGATCGTCACCGACTGACCCTGCCCCGGGGTCACCGCCGCCGCTGTCGCGAATACGGCGTTCACCTGGTAGTAGCTGCGGCCGAATGTGAACGACGGCTGGTGCTCGAGGATGTAACCGACGGTCGCGATCGCGAGCACGACCAGCACGGCGACCGCGAGGAAGTCGCTGCGATGGGTTTTGATCGCGTGCCTCACGGCCCCTGCCCCTGGGTCGCGCTGTTCAGGTCAGGCGCTGTCTGCGTCAAGCACGGCACGCTCGACTTGAGCGCAGGCGCCCTGCCGGAGGACGGGAACGACGGGAACGTGCCCAACGCCGGCAGCACCGCGTTGCCGTACAGCGAGCCGGTCGCGGCCGTTGCCCGCGTCTTGATCCCGGTGGCGCCGCCGCCGACGGCGGCGCGCACATAACGGCCGTTGCCGTCGAAATTCTGAGTCGCACCGGCGAGGCCGACCGCGCTCTGGAAGAGCTGCTGGTCGACGTCGAGCCCTTGCGGCGGCGAGTTGTCGACCGTGATCTTCTCGTTGCCGGTCGGCACCAGCACCTTGCTGATGCACTCAGATAACCTTGCGGCTTGGCTGATCAGCGACGTCGTCGCCCGAACCGCCGCCGACGTGTTGCTGACTGCTGGCGTCAGCTCCTTCAGTAGGCCTTCGAGCTCGCTCGGTGAGTTGAGCTTGGTCAGCTGCTGCAGCCAGGGCAGCGCGACCTTGATCGTCGTGCCGAGTTGCTTGATGCTCGGTGTCAGGGCCTTCGCAAAGGCGTCGGTGGGCGCGAATGAGGCGTCGAGCGCCTTGTCGGCCCCAATCGTCGCACGCAGCACCGCCGGGAGCGCTGCGACCGCGGCGCTCAGGTCCTGCTGATGCGCCGCCAGTGCGCCCATCGTCTGATCGAAGCTGTCGACCAGCTCCGGCAGCTGTGCGCCACTCGCCGCCAGCCCCTTGAAGATCTCCGATTCGCCCTTGACGACGCCGGTCAGGTCGCCAGGATTGGTGCCGAGCAATGCCTGGTTGACGATCGCCGACGCCTCGAAGGAGTCGGCCGAGTAACTCAGGGCCTTGTTGAGACCCTGGGCGCCCGTGGTCCCGTCGGCGCCCGGCTTGTTGAGCGCCGCGCCGAAGCCCTGGACGAGCTTCTGCAGGTTCGCCCGCGCGCTCGTGTCGAGCGACGACAGGATCCGGTCCAGCTGTACGGGCCCAGAGGTGTTGGCGGCCGGTAGCGTCGCGCCCGAGTGGAGGATCGGCGACTCGGGCGTGCCCGGATGCAGGTCCACATAGAAGTTGCCCTCAAGGAAGATGCGCGAGCGGATGTCGGCGGTCGCGTCGGCGTGGATCGGCAGACCGCTGTTGTCTATCTGCATCACGACGATGCCGGCGTTGGGGCTGCCCTTGATCCGCTCAACGCCGGTGACTTCACCGACCTGCACTCCGGCGATTCGCACCGGAGAGGGGATGTGCAGGTCGGTGTTCGAGGTGAAGACCGCCTTCAATTGGAATCCGGAGCCCGTGAAGGGCAGCCCTCCGCCGAACACCAGGTAGGAGGCGAACGCGATCACGACGATCCCGGCGATCGCCGCCTGGAGGTTCGAGACCCGTGCCTTTTGGCGCCTGATCTCGAGCTTCGGCGCGACGTCGCTCATCCGCCGCTCCTCGTCGTCTTCTCGGTCGCCGTACCGACGTTCGTCGTCGGGTTGCCGATCACGGCCGCGGCCGGTGAGTAGGGCTCCTTGCCCGCCGAGCATTCGGCGGGCTCGCCGGGCGACGCCGTGTTCGGGAAGGGGTCGAAGTGCAGCGGACCGTGCTGGGTGCCGCCCGCCGTCGAGGTCGACGTGTACGGCGTGCTGGAGGGCGCGCCCTCACCGCCGACGATGGCGTTGTCGATCGCGACCAGCACGAATCGCAGCACCGTGCCGGTGCCGACGTTGTCCGACAGCGAGCTCGCGAGGTTGCGCAGGAACAGCGTCGCGTAGTTGCAGGTGCTCTGGACCGGAGCGAGGAACTGCAACGGCTTCTTGAGGCTGCCGGTCGCCTGCGTCAGCCGCGCAAGCCCCGTCTTCACGATGCTGTCGGAACCGAACTGGTCCAGCGCCTTCGAAAGGTCGACCGTCTGGCGGTAAAGAACCGCCGTGCCGGGCAGGTTCTTGACGCCGGCCGACAGGGCCGCCGCGAGCCTTGGAGAGCTCTCCGGCAGCGTCGCGAAGCCCGGCTTCAGATCGGCGAACAGCTGTGCAGTGTTGGTCGCGAAGCTGCCGATCGCGGGAGCATCCGAGATCACCGACTGGAAGGTCGGCGGCGTCTGAGCGATCCAATCCTGCAGGTATGGCTTGGCCACTCCGGCAAGCGCCTTGAAGGTGACGTCCAGGTTCCGGTACAGCGACGCTTGCTGGTCACTGACTGGCGCGAGCGCCGATGCGAGCGACCCCAGGCCGCTGATGAACCCCTTCAGATTGGTTCGCGGAGCGGCGAGGTTGCGCATCACCGGCGCGAGCCTGTCGACCAGCGGCACGAACGCGCCGATCGCCCGGTTGAGGCCACCGCCGCGGCCAGCCAGTGCCTGGCCGAAGCCGAGCGTGGTGGCGGCTTCGCCCTGCTGGGTCCGCGGCGTGTACATATCGAGCACCTGGTCGAGATCGACGGTCGCGCTGGTGTGCCCGAGCGGCACGGTCGCGCCGTTGCGCCAGGTCCGGCGCGAGTGGCCGAGCGTCACAGCGAGGTACTTCTCGCCGATCGTGCTCTTCGCCCGGATCGCGAAGTGGGTGTCGACCGGCAGCGGTTCGATGCTCTTGTCGAGCTGAGCGTCGATCACTGCGATCGGCCGGCCGCGGTGGTCGCGCATGGCTGTGACCTTGGCGACCGAACCGACGAGCGCGCCGCCCATGTGCACCTCGGCGCCGTGGACGAGCTCCTCGGCGTTGGGCGCCTCGATGTAGAGCGTGTAGCGCGGCACGAACGGGAGGCCGTTGTTGGCCTGGAACGCGAGCACCACGCCGACGACGAGCACAAGCACGGCAAGCGCACCGATCAGCACCGGGTTGGAGAACGGCGAGGTGCCGCGTCGACGGAGCATCAGCGCTCGGCTCCAGTCCGCTGACGTGAAGGCATCAGCTCTGGCCCCCGGTGAGGTAACGAAGCAGGCCGCCCAGCGGGGCGGCCTGCCCCCGCTTTGACGAGGACGACTTCGTGCCCATGACCTCGCTGACCGCCGCGCTGGCGATCGCGGCCGATGCCGCGCTGGCGCCGCTGAAGTTGGCGCTGCAGCCGGCGATCGTGCGCCGCGCGTATGCGGTGCAGGGACCGACGATCGGCGCCAGGCGCACGTAGTGGCCGTCGGCGTTGTAGCCGTTGGTGGCAGTCGCGCCGTAGAACAGCAGGCTCATCAGCTGCTGGACGCCGCCGCTCGAATTGAGGCTCGAGAGCAGCTTGTCGAGCGCCGCGGCCGACGGCTCGGAGGTGGTGCCGAGGCTGCGGAGCTGCTCGGCGAGCGGCTGCGAGGCCACCAGCGAGCTCTCCGACTGCTGCGCGGCGTAGCCGAGGTTGGTGAGCGCCGTCTTGGCCTCCTTGGCGAACGGGACCAGCGTCTTGAATTCCGAGTTGAGCGCGCCGGCGCTCGAGCCCGCGTCCTGAATCACAGGCGTGCCCTGGCTGGCCAGCTGACCGAGATCGGCCATCAGCGGCTTGAGTTTCTTGAGGAAGGGCGGCAGCAGCCTGATCGACTGTGAGATCTGCGAGCTCTCGGCGGCGCTGGCCGTCGCGGTCGTGTTGGCCTGCACGACGAAGTCCGACAGCGACTTACGGCTCCTTGCGAGCGGCGCGAGCACCTTGTTGGAGTCGGTCGCGAGCTTGGCCAGCACCCGGTTCTGGGAATCGAGCAGGTTGAAGACGCGCTCGGTCTGGGCCAGTGCCGGATCCGCCCGCAGGATCACGGCGTTCAGGTCCGAGCCGCGCGCCGCCAGGCCGGTGCCGAGCTCGTTGAGGATCACCGACAGGCTCTCGCGCACGGAGTCCTGGGAGATGCCCTGGACGATGTCCGGATCGATCGGAGAGCTCGTCCTGGAGACCGGAAGCAGGTAGCTGCCCTTGCCGTAGCCGCTCGTGATCCGGCGCAGTGCGTGGTGGTTCGAGCTGCCCGGGTCGCAGGCGACGTAGCGCTCGGCGATCAGCGACTGCGGCCGGATCGTGCAGGTCGCGTTCGAATACCAGGGCGTGAAGTCGCGGCTTCCGATCGAGAGCGTGACCGCCGCCAGGTTCTGCTTGGTCACCGACAGCGCTGAGATCGTGCCTACCGGGGCGCCCGCGATCCGCACCTCCTCGCCGGGCACGGCGAAGCCGGCGTTGTCGAACAGCGCCTGGACGCGGTACCCGCTCGAGCCGCCGGTCACCGACGAGACCACCACCCAGACGAGCGCCGCGGTGACCGCAGCCGCTGCGATTACTGCCGCCGCCCGTCTCACGGTCCAGCCGGCGTGTTCGACTTATCACATCCGGATACCGACACCGGCATCGAGCCGTCAGCGGGCTGCGTGGCGCCGCCGGGGCAGCGGCCCGTTTTGACTACCGTCAGGCCCTTGTAGCGGTCGGCCGGAGACTGGTCGGTCAGCGTCCCGGCGCTGGTCCCGTAGGCACCGTAGAACGGCTCGGCGCGCGCATAGTGGCCGTTGGCGTCGTAGTACCCGTTGAGCTGTCCCGTGTTCGCCAGCGCCGCGACGATGTCGGGCGTGTACTCGCGCAACGCCTGGATCTGGCCCGAGGACGTCTGCGCTGCGATCGAGGCGATGATCTCCGGGAAGCCCGAGCGTGCCACGCGTTCGAGCGTCGGCGCCTCCTGCAGGAGCTTTATGAGGCTCCCGCCCTTGGGGTTTGAGATCAGCGATGCGAGGTAGCCAAGCGTCGGCGTCGCCGCATTCGCGAAGCGGTCCAGCGCCACCGCGAACGGCTCGAGCTGCTTGACCTGCGGCTTGGTGGCCGCGATCAGCGGTTCCAGCGCGGCGATCGTGCCGCGCAACCCGGCGAAGGTCTTGGTCGATTTGCTCAGTGCCGACGGCAACAGCGCCAGGGCCACCTCGAGCGCGTGCGACTGCCGCGCGACGGCGCCCGTCACCGCGTCGGCCTTGCCCACGAGATCCGTCAGCTGCTGGCTGCTCGACGCCAACCGCTGCATCGTCTGCGCTCCCTGCACGAGCAGCTGGTCGAAGGCGGGCTCGTCCTTGGTCAACGCACCTGTGACCTGGCTCGTGCTCTGCAGCAGCGGGTCTAGGTACTCAAGCGTCCGGTTGGCCTGCAAGGCCTTCCCGCTGATGCTCGTCGCCTCACCGCGGATGATGTTGCGCAGGCCTTCGCGGGTCTTGGCGTTGAGCGTGTCGAAGATCTGGTCGAGCGCGACCTCGGCGTAGGTGTCGCTCTGCGAGATCGTGCCGCCGGAGGGAATCTGCAAAATGCCTTTGGTGGCAGGCTGCAGCGTGACGTAGTGGCTCGCGATGCCGGCGAGTCCATTCTCCTCGATGCGCGCGACCGTACCCTCGTAGAGCGGCGCGACGTCGCCGTTGAGGCCGACCACGACCGCAGCCTGCCCACTCCGCGTGAGGCTCACCGACTGCACCGAGCCGACGCTGGAGGGGCCGATCATCACCTGGTCTCCGGTGACCAGTCCGCTGGCGTCGCTGAACAGCAGCCGGACCGTATAGGAGGACCCGCTGCTCAGCAGGATGTATGCGACCACGACGATCGCGAGCAGCAGCGCCCCGAGCGCCAGAGCGCGCGTCGGCGCGCTCGGCTGCAGACGCTGCCGGTCATACATGGCGGCATCTTGTCAAGTAGGCCTGACGCGTATCGGGACTCTCCCCGCTGAGGTGCTTGCTCAAGCGTCCGGCATGTTGACCGCGACTCAGCGGTTCGCCACCAGCAGAGCGGCTCCGAGCGCCCCGCCAAGGTCGCCGAGCCCGACCAGGTGCACCTGCGGCGGCTCGTGGCCGGGGAACAGATGCGGCTTCATCGCCTCACGAATGCGGTCCACGTACGGCTCACCGAAGCGCACTCCGAGGCCACCCCCGATTAGCACCGCCTCGATGTCGAGCAGGTTCACCGCGGACGCGATGCCGGCGCCGAGCGCTTTCAAGGCTTCCTCGATCAGCTTGGTTGCGAGTTTGTCCCCGTGTTCAATGGCGTCTCCCCAGACGGCACTCGTGAAGCGCTCGTGCTGCTTCTCGCGCATGATCTTCGGCAGGTCCGACTTCTTGCCCTTCTTCATCAGCCTGCGTGCGCGCGCTTCCATCGCCGCACGCCCGGCGTAGGCCTCCACGCAGCCCTTGTTGCCGCAGGGGCAGCGGCGTCCGCCCTGCCGCACCACCATGTGGCCGATCTCACCGGCGCCGCCGCGGCCGCGCCACGGCTTGCCGCTGAACACCAGCCCGCCGCCCACGCCGGTGCCCCAGAAGACCCCGATCAGAGACTTGTACGGACGCCCGGCGCCGAGCTCGAACTCGCTACGCGTCGCCACCTGCACGTCGTTGCCGACGACGACCCGGGTGCCCATCTGCTTGGCGAGCTCGGGGCCCACTGGGTAGGTTCCGTCCCAGCCGGGCAGGTTGCGTGCGCTGGTGACGGTGCCGGCCTTCGTGTCGATCGTGCCGGGCGAGCCGACGCCGATCCCGATCAGAGCTTGCGTGCTGGTCTTGGCCGCGGCCGCCGCCTCGGTCATCGCCGCCGCCATGTGCTTGGCGACATCGGCGGGCGTGCCGATGGTCGGGGTTGGGTGTCGCGCGGAACCGAGCACCTTGTTTGCTTTGTCGACGACGATCGCCTCGATCTTGGTGCCGCCGAGGTCAATCCCTCCCCGGAGGGAATCCGTTGCGGAGGGTGCAGAATCCTTTGGTGAGGCCGCCGCATCGTTTGCTGACGCTGCATCTCCTGCTGACATTGACATCGCTACGCCCCTCTCAGCTCCCGTTCAGGGCCGACTTGATTGATTCGGTGGCCTCCACCGGCGCCGGATCGACGCCCCGCAGGGCCGCCAGATACAAAGACACGAGATCCCCGAGCAGCACCACCGAGACGAGCCGCTCGAGGCGCGTCTGGCCGATCGTCTCGACCCGGAAGGTGACACCGCCGCGGCTTGCGATCAGCCCGCGTGTCAGCTCGATGCGCTGACGCACACGCGGGTGCAGATCCGAGTCGTCGAGGAACACCGCGCTGAACGGACCCAGGTCTTTGGCGCCGTCCCAGCCGACGAGCTCGTTGTGATCGAGCTCCGGCAACTCGGCGGCGAACGCGGGCGCCTTGGCGTTCTCGTTTATCTGCGTCTTCCAGCGATAGGCGACCGGTGTCGTCAGGGCGGCGCCTGCGATCTGGGGGATCGTGCCGTGCAGGCCGCGCGCCAGCGTCTTGGCCAGCGAGCCCTCGTCAGAGTCCGGTCCCCACGCCACCGCCAGGGTCGCCGCATGCTCGGCCGCGACGTCCACCTCGGCATGCAGGCTCTCACCCGCCCCGCACAGACGCGCTACCTCGAGCGCGACGACCAGCGAGTAGCCGACCGCAGCACGCGATTGAAAGCCACCCGGCAGAGGGATCACGGGCACGCCATCGGAGCGAGCCTCCTCGGCGAGTTTGCCGCCCGTGGTGACGACGATCGTGTGGGCGCCGAGCGCCTGCGCCGCGTCGTACGCGGCGAGCGTCTCCTCGGTGTTGCCCGAGTAGCTTGCGCACAGCACGGTCGTGTCGGGTGTCGTCCATCCCGGCAGTCCGTAGTCGCGCGCGAGCACGATCGGGCGTGAGGCGCCGTCGCCGAGCGCCGCTCGGGCGAGCGCACCGCCGACGGATGACGCGCCCATGCCGGCGATCACGAGCCCGCCCGGTGAATCGTGTGCCTTCAGGTTCGCCGACTCGACGCGCCAGAGCGCGTCTCGCAGATGGTCGGGCAGCCCGAGCACCTCATCGAACTGGCCAGTCACGTCGACCTCGGCGACTGCCTCACGCGAGAGTGTCGGGCCCGTGCTCAAAACCTGATCGCCCCGTCGGGTAGGGCGACGCCCGGGAACACTCGCGCGCCGGCCGACAGGACGTTGTCGTCGCCGACGGTCACCCCTTCCCCGAGCACAGCACCGCCGTCGATGTGGCAGCGCGCGCCGACCGTGGTGTGGGCGCTCAAGATCGCTCCGCTGATCTGCGTGCGCGGGCCGACGCTGACGCCGTCGAGCAGGACCGAGCCCTCGATCCTCGCACCGGCGCCCACCTTGACGCCGCGACCGAGCACGACGCGGCCACCGATGCTGGCGTCATCCGCGATCTCGCAGCCGTCGCCAATCAGGACCGGCGCCGCAATCCGCCCGCCGACGCCAGCTTCGGGCAACAGCCGCATATTGGAAGCTTGAAGCCTTGAGCCGATTCGCGTCGTCACCCTGCCCTCGAGGATGTCGTAGGTGGCCTGCAGGTAGCGGCTCGGCGTGCCGATGTCGAGCCAGTAGCCGCTGGCCTCGTACCCGTAGAGCCCGCGGTCCACGAGCTCCGGAAAGACGCCGCGCTCGATCGAGATGTTCGTGCCCGACGGCGCCATTTCCGCGAGCAGCTCGCGCTCCAGGATGTAGGCGCCGGCATTGACGAGGTTCGTGTCGATCGCCTGCTCGGGTCCGGGCTTCTCCACGAACTCGGTCACGCTGCAGTCGGCGCGGCAACGCACCAGGCCGTACGCGGACGGGTCCTCGACACCGATCAGCGCGAGCGTCGCCCGCGCACCGGTGCATTCGTGCTGCTCGAGCTGAGCTGTGAGGTCGATGTCGGTGAGCACGTCACCGTTGAGCATGAAGAAGCGCTCGTCGAGCAGATCCTCGGCGAACTTGAGCGCGCCACCGGTACCGAGCGGCCGCGGCTCCTCCACGTAGCGCAGACGGATCCCGAAGCTCGAGCCGTCGCCCAGCACGCCGCGGACTCCGTCCGCCAGGAAGCCGCACGACATGATCACGTCGTCCACCCCATGGCAGGCCAGCCACTCGAACATGTAGCCGATGAACGGCTGGTCGACGAGCGGCACCACCGGCTTGGGCATCTTCGAGGTCAGCGGCTGCAGCCGCGTTCCCTCGCCTCCGGCCAAGATCAGTGCCTGCATCGCCTCTCCTCCTAAATCCTGAACTGCAGGCGGCCGAGAGGGCTCAGCGGCCGATGCCTTCGTACGTAAAGCCGACCGCCCGCGCTGCGGCGCCGTCCATGAAGTTACGCCCATCCACGATCAGCCGCCCGCTGGTCGCCTCAGCGACCTGACTCCAGTCGAGCGACGCGAACTCTGGCCATTCGGTCACCAGCACGATCGCATCCGAGCCGGCCACCGCCTCCAGCACCGAATCGGCCATCTCGACCCCCGGCATCAGCCGGCGTGCCTGTTCAGCGGCGATCGGGTCGTACGCCCGCACGGCCGCACCCTCGCCCTGCAGGCGCGCGGCCAGCACGAGCGACGACGCCTCGCGCATATCGTCGGTGTCGGCTTTGAATGCGAGCCCGAGCAGCGCGATCTTCTTGCCGACCAGCGTGCTCAGATGCTTCTGCAGCTTCGCGATCACCCGCCGCTTCTGCAGGTCGTTGACCTCGATCACCGCCGTCAGCAGCTGGAAGTGGTAGCCGGAGTTTCCCGCAAGTTGTTTGAGTGCTGAGACATCTTTAGGGAAACAGTTATGGACCCCGAGCCCGCCTGTGCTCACGAACGTGTGGGCGTACGGAACCTCGAGCGAGTACACGGGCCCGCGGAAGGCGCGCCGGGCGACGTCCGTGACACGCAACCAGGCCGTCCCGTCACCTAACCGTCGGTAGCCGGTGGGCGCGATCCGCCTTTGCTGGCGCGCGATTGAGGCCAACACGCCTGGACGGTCGCGCTCCGGCACGAGCCGGATCGCGCGCTCCACCTGATCGGCGCCGGAGATTCTGATCCAGTGCGTGTCCTTGGTCGATTTGGCGCTGCGACCCAACCGGCGGGAGGCGACGATGCCGACACTCGCCAGCAACCGCAGCACGCCGTCGGCCAGCTCGTCACTCACCGTCCCCATCTCGATGATCACGCTCGGGCCGCCGCCGATCAGCGACCACGAGCCGTCGCCCTCAAACAGGCCGGACAGCACCGCCCAGCGGTCAGCCTCCGGACGTTCCCAGATCAGATCCGGAAGCCGCTGCGAGTAACTGCCGCGACCGAGGCCGAGGACGTCCGTCCACCAGGCCGCCAGCAGGCGCGAGCTGACCTTGACGACGCGCGCGGTTGCCGTTTGGTTGACATTCGCGCGCACGTTATGGCGGGCCCAGAACTCGGCGACCTCATCGACGAGGTGCTGCTCCCGGGTCGGGTGAAACGACCATTGGATGCGGCGACGGTCGCCATCCGCGGTCCCGCACCCCTCGGCCAGGTACAGCCCAACCACGCGCCAGAAGTCCGCATCCAGCGTGATCCGGCTGGAGGCGTGGGTGCCGTTTTTGGTGGTCCCCAAAGTCGCGCCGGCCAGCGCGACGCCGGCGCGGTTCGCCTCGTCGAGTCGCAGGGTCCCCGTCCGCTTGACCTCGCCTGTACGCGCTGCTACCGACGTCGCGCGAGCGAACACCTCGTGTCGCTCAGCCATCGCCAGGGATGTCACACGCTCGATCTCCGCACGCGCCGGACGTACGATCAGCCGCTCGGCGTCGATCTCTGCCGCCTCGACGGCGGTGAGTAGCGACGCGGTGCTGGTGGCATCCCAGTCGGCGGCGCCACCCATGGCGACCGGCACCCAATCGGCGTCCGTCAGCTCCGATGCAAGCTTGCGCTCAGGGAACGCCCCGCGTCCGTCGCTGACCAGCCAGGGATGATCCATGGTCGTTGTCAGGCGACGCCCCATCTTGGTGCGCACGTCCACGACCTCGCCGTCGTACTCCCGCCGGGTCACGCATAGGGCTGACAGGAACATCGGCTCGGGCTCGCCCGGCACCCAGCTCAGGACCTTCAGGTCCTCCGGCTCGATCACGCCGTCGACCACGGTGTGGTTGCGCTCGAGGAGCGACCAGAGCTGCTCGAAGCTCATCAGCGTCGTGCGGCCGCTGTGACGCGCGAGCACGGTCTCGGTGCCGGCCAGGCAGGAGCCGCCGAATCCAATCCCGGGACGCAGGAAGTGCTGGCCGATGCGGCGATCGAGGCCCATGCCGCGCGCGACCTCAAGCACATCGGCGCCCGTCTCCTCGCAGACGTTGGCGATCTCGTTGATGAACGAGATCTTGGTCGCCAGGAAGGCGTTGGCGGCGAGCTTGATCATCTCGGCGCTGGCAACGTCGGTGCGTACCAGCGGTGCGCGCAGCGGCGCGTACAGCTCGACGACGGCGTCGCCGGCCCAGCCGCCCTCGTCGCCGACAACGACACGGTCGGCGTCGCGGAAGTCCGCGAGCGCGGTGCCCTCCTTGAGAAACTCGGGGCACGACACGTACGCGAAGCCGTGCTTGCCGGTGCGGTCCAGCTCACGGCGGATCGCGGCGCCCGTGCCCACCGGCACTGTCGACTTCATCACGATCGCGCGCTCTGCCCCAGCCGGGATCGCGTCGACCACGGCGTTCACGGCCGAGAGGTCCGCATCGCCGGAGTACGTCGGCGGCGTACCCACCGCAATGAACAGCAGACGCGCACGCTCGAGCGCGGGCGCCAGATCAGTCGTGAAATGGAGCCTCTCACGGCTGGCCGCGACCGACTCGGCAAGTCCGGGCTCATAGATCGGGATCTCGCCACGCTGGAGCGCCTCGATCTTCGCCGCGTCGATGTCGACGCACCAGACCTCGTTGCCGAGCTCGGCAAAGCCCGCAGCGGTCACCAGGCCGACATAACCCGTGCCGATCACCGCGATCGGCTCACGCGCATTGGTCATAGGCTCAGTGAGGCTAGCGGCTCAGGCACTCGCACGAGCCCTGCAACGCTCAGCCAAGGGCGCGCGTGAACGAGGCCGCCATCGCGACCATCTGGTCGTTGGGAATGTCGTTCTGGATGGTGTTGGAGATCCAGTAGACGGCCCTGCTCGTCTTCCAGGCGACGGTCGCCAGGTTGCCGCCCTGGGAGTAGAGGTCCAGCAACTTGCCGTTGACCTTCTTCGTCGACGTGGGGGCGCGCAGAAGCGGTGGTCCCGCGGCATGCCCCGCGCCCGGCCAGGTTGTGCCCTCCACCGTGGCGTACGCACCTGTGGCCGTCTCCGTGACCCCGCCGTACGACTTGAGAAGCGTCATCACGTAGGCCTGATAGCGCTTCCCATTGGTCCCGTCGATCGAGTAGCGCCGCGGATAGGAGTGCAAGTACGCCGAGCTGGGCTCGTAGCCGATATTGCAGTTGCCCGTGAGCGCGAAGCAGTACGAGTAGTCCTCAGGGATGTCCTTCGGGTAGTAGATCGGCAGGCCCACGTTCCCGAGGTGCGCCGCCTGCGAGTTGCCGTCGGCAGGATCAGGCGTCATATACGCCGGGAGCCGGAAGCGCGCCTTGGGCTTCTTGCCGTGGTGGTGCTTCCCCTTGGCCGGAGGAGGCGTGGGAGTTGTGGTGGTGCGGGCGGGCGGCGCGACCGTCGGCTTTATGAAACGCCTGTAGGTCGCCTCCGACGCACTCTCGCTAAAGCTGACGTTGCTGGTCCCGGCGATCGTCGGGCCGTACGGGAACACGAACGACTTCGTCGCGCTCCCATCGGCGTGGATCGCGAGGTCGAAGAGGCCGATGAGACCAGTGGTCGAGTGCAGCGTCTTATCGCTCTGAACGTCTTTGGCGAAGTCGCGCAAGAGCGTGGTCTGGTTCGAGAGCAGCCTGTCGACGCTGAAGTTCTGCTTTGCCCAGCGCAGGAAGTCCTGCTGACGCGACTCGCGCACGAAGTCCGAGTCGTTGTGGCGGAAGCGCACGAACGCCAGCGCCGTGTTGGCCCCGCCGAGGTCGCCGCCGGAGCCGCCGCAAAGCTTCTGGTAGCCGGGCTGGATGTCGATGCTGGAGTAGTCGGTCGCCGGATCGGCCAGCCCGATGCTGTGGTTGTAATAGCGGTGGTCGACCTGCGCGTAGACGCAGCCGATCGCGTTGATCAGGTTGGCGAAGCTCGAGAAGTCGACCAGCAGCAGCTGGTTGAGCTGAAGGTGAGGAAACACGTCCGCCTTGATCGTCTTGATCAGCAGGTCCGGACCGCCCTCGGAATACGCCGCGTTGAGCTTCTCGGCGCCGTAGCCGGGGACGTCGACCTGAATATCACGCGGGATCGAGAGCATGTTGATCGTCGAGGATTTGTCGTTGACGCGCACAAGCATCATCGTGTCGGTGTTGCCCGGTGTGTTGCCCTCGTGATAGCGATGGTCAACGCCTACCAGGAGCATTGTCTGCGGGGCACCCGGAGGCGGCACCGTGAGCTCCTTGCTCGCGAGCGGCTTCTGGAGGTTGATGACGTCCACGATCGACTTGAACTTCAGCAGCCCGGCGGTTGCGGTCGCCCCCGCGGCGCAGCCGACGACCACCACGAACGCCACGAGCCCGCGCCAGACCACGCCGAAGCGGGTCGTCGGCATCAACTTCATCGGTCCGACTCCTGCTCGCCGAGCATCGCCAGCAGGATAGGGGTGTCATCGGCCACAAGCCTTCAGCGCAGGTAAAAGGCCGGCAGAAGTGGATCCCACCCACCCGCCTGTCGGCCGACAAACGCCACTAGCCTTCCGCGACCTTCAGGAATGCCTGCCAGCGCTTCTGGTCGCGCAGCGCAACTCGTCGGCGCTCGGTGTCCTCGCCCGCGGACTCGATCTCGCGCTCGGTCTCGGACAGCCGCTCGCGCAACACGCCCACGTCCAGCTGCTCCGGCGTCTGGATGTCCTGGACCAGCAGCATCGCGTGGTTGCCGCCGATCTGGATGTAGCCCTCGGACTGGGCGAAGCGCAGGATCTCGCCCTCGGAGCGGTAGACCCGCAACTCGGTCGGCTCGAGCATGCCGAGCACCGGCGCGTGGTTGGCCAGCACGCCGATCGACCCGAGCGTCGTACGGGTGGAGATCATCTCGACCTCGTCGTTGAAAACCTCGCCCTCCGGGGTGAGGATTTCAACCTTGAACTTGCTGTGCGCCATGAGTCCGGCTCAGCCGCTACTCGTCGGCCTTGGCGGCCTCGACGACGTCGTCGATCCCGCCCTTGAGGAAGAAGTGGCGCTCTGCGATCTCGTCGTGCTTGCCCTCGAGGATCTCCTTGAATCCCCGGATCGACTCGGCGATCGGCACATACACGCCCGGCGTGCCGGTGAACTGCTCGGCTACGTGGAAGGGCTGCGAGAGGAAGCGCTCGATCTTGCGGGCGCGGTTGACGGTCAGGCGGTCATCGTCTGAGAGCTCGTCGATCCCGAGGATCGCGATGATGTCCTGTAGCTCCTTATAGCGCTGCAGCACCTGCTTGACCTCGTTGGCGATGTCGAAGTGCTCCTCGCCGAGGATCTCCCGCTTGAGGATCGTCGAGGTCGAGTCCAGCGGGTCGACGGCCGGGTAGATGCCCTTCGAGGCGATCGACCGCGACAGCGTCGTGGTCGCATTGAGGTGAGCGAAGGCCGAGGCCGGCGCCGGATCGGTGAGGTCGTCGGCAGGCACGTAGATCGCCTGGATCGAGGTCACCGAGCCCTTGTGGGTCGAGGTGATGCGCTCCTGCAGGGCGCCCATCTCCGACGCCAGCGTGGGCTGGTAGCCCACCTGCGAGGGCATCCGGCCCAGCAGCGCCGACACCTCGGAGCCCGCCTGCACGAAGCGGAAGATGTTGTCGATGAACAGCAGTACGTCCTGGCCCTCCTCATCGCGGAAGTATTCCGCCATCGTCAGGCCGGACAGCGCCACGCGCATGCGCGCTCCGGGGGGCTCGTTCATCTGGCCGAAGACGAGCATCGTCTTGTCGATGACGCCCGACTCCTTCATCTCGAGCCAGAGGTCATTGCCTTCACGCGAGCGCTCGCCAACGCCGCAGAAGGCCGAAAGACCGCCGTGCTCCTGCGCCAGGTTGTGGATCAGCTCCTGGATGATGACCGTCTTGCCGACGCCGGCACCGCCGAACAGGCCGACCTTGCCGCCCTTGGCGTAGGGTGCGAGCAGATCCACGACCTTGATGCCCGTCTCGAACATCTCGGTTGTCGG
>DATKSM010000041.1:0-2894 GCA_035531655.1 Solirubrobacteraceae bacterium | reverse complement strand
AAGCCGTGGCAGCAGCAGTGTTGGATCTTCATCCGCGACCCGCGTTTCCGGGAGAAGGCCGGCCCGGTCCTGGACCTCTACCAGCGCATCTTTGAGGGCCGCCGGCTGCGCCCCGACGAGTACGTGATCTGCGCCGATGAGGAGACACCGACGCAGTAGGTAACTTCGAGTTTGAGTGTTTGGTATTGCGTCCGGTCAGAAGGAGTCTGCCGTGACGCGTTGTATTCAAGAGGCTGATGGCTTCGCGTCGTGCCTATGCGGACGAGTTCGCGGTTCGGGTGAACCGAGCGGTCGTGTTGTTGGTGGGGCTGTCGTCGGCGGATGCGGTGCGTGCGTTGGAGGCGGAGTTCGGTCTGTCCGAGCGTCAGGCGCGCCGGTATGTGAACGAGGCGTTGGCGTGTCCGGATGGTGTGGTGGTTCCGGAGCGCACTGTGGTGTTCACGGTGCGTTTGGCGCCGTCGTTGATCGCGGGTTTGCGCGAGCGCGCGCGGGCGGGTGGCCTGTCGTTGAGTGCGGCGACGGCCGCGGCGGTGGCCGGGTATCTCGATCGGGCGGGCGAGCGGCCCGGTGGCCAGGCGCGTTGAGGTCGAGTTCGTGGGTGACCGGCTCGCTGATGCGCGGCTGGCGCAGGCGTATGTGCTGTTGGCGCCCGAGCGGCGTCGTGTGATCGGCAACGAGCGGAGGGATGATGAGCGCGAGCAGCAGCAGCGGCAGCGTGGTCGGGCGGTCGACGGGGCGGTCGGGCAGGGTCGCGGCGATCTACGCGCGGGTGTCCTCGGATCGGCAGCGTCGCGAGCAGACGATTCGGAGTCAGACCGCCGCGCTGCGTGAGCTTGCCGCCGAGCGCGAGCTTCTGGTTGCGGAGGATCTGGTGTTCGAGGATGAGGGCGTCTCGGGCGCGGTGTTGCGCCGGCCGGGGTTGGAGCGGTTGCGTGATCTGGCGGTCGAGGGTCGCTTCGAGGTGCTGCTGTGTCATGCGCCGGACCGGCTCGCACGCCGCTACGCCTATCAGGTGTTGCTGCTGGAGGAGTTCCAGCGTGTCGGGATCGAGGTGATCTTCGCGAAGGAGCCCGAGCGCTCCGGAACGCCTGAGGATGAGCTGCTGCGTCAGTTCCAGGGGATGATCGCCGAGTACGAGCGAGCGCAGATCGCCGAGCGCTGCCGCCGCGGCAAGCTGCATCGCGCGCGGGCCGGCGCGGTGTCGGTCCTCGCCCGCGCGCCCTACGGCTACCGGTACGTCAAGCGCTCCGAGCACGCGGACGCGTGCTATGAGATCGACGAGTCAGAAGCGCCTGTGGTGCGTGAGATCTTCCGCCGCTACGTCGAGGAGGGCGAGTCGATCGGGCGGATCACGCGCTGGCTCTCAGAGCAGGGCGTGTCGACCCGGACCGGCAGGACGGGTTGGAACAAGGCCACAATTTGGGGGATGCTCCGCAACCCGGCCTATGCCGGGCAGGCTGCCTACGGCAAGACGCACGCGACCGGCGGGCCGGTCCGAGAGACACGCCACGCGCGGCAGCGTGGCCAGCGCTCCACTCGGATCGCGCGCGAGCAGGTCAGCGCGGATGAGTGGAACCGGATCGCCGTCCCCGCGCTCGTCAGCGAGGAGCAGTTCGCGCTCGCCCAGGAACGCTTGCACCGCAACCTGTCACCCCGCAACACGCAGCGTCCGTCGCTTCTGCAAGGGATCCTCGTTTGTCGCGAGTGTGGATACGCCTACTACCGCTGCTCGACCCGCAGCAAGAACGGGATCCTGCGCGAGTACTACCGCTGCTCGGGCACCGACGGCCACCGCCGCCCCGAAGGGCGCGTCTGCGAGAACCGGCCCGTGCGCCTCCCGGAGCTCGACGAGCTTGTCTGGACCCGCGTGCTCGGCCTGCTTGATGACCCCACCCTGATTCAGGCCGAGATCGACCGGCGGCTACAGAGCATGCGTGCAACACACCCCGTTACCGGTCGACGCGATGCGCTCCAGCGCGACCTCGCCCGCGCCCAGAACGCGATCCGACGGCTGCTCGACGGCTACCAAGAACAGCTGCTCACCCTCGAGGAGCTCCGCGCACGCACCCCCGAGCTGCGCAAACGCGAGACCGCGATCCAAGCGCAGCTCGAGGTGATCGATGCCGAGCTGCAAGACGCCGAGACCTACCTCAAACTCACCGAAACGCTCGACGGCTTCCGTGCTCGGCTGTCCACCAACGCCGAGAACCTGACCGTCCAACAGCGCCAACAGCTCATCCGACTCGTCGTCCGCGAAGTCCTGATCGGCGAGGACGACGTCACGATCCGCCACTCGATCCCCGTCCCCACCCGCGACCAGCCACCCGGTTATCTACTGCGTTTGGGTAGTCGAGAAGCCGTCGATCCAGGCCCGCCATCGCTGTCACACCACGCTGCCCGCTGCGCCCGGCGGTGGCCTGAGGGTCGAGCACGAGTACGAGCGCAAGGGCGCGCTCTGCTATCTCGCTGCGTGGGACGTGCGCCGCGCCAAGATCTTTGACCGTTGCGCAGCGAAGGACGGGATCGTCCCGTTCGACGCGCTGATCGAGCAGTTCATGAGCATCGAGCCGTACCGCTCCGCGCAGCGGCTGTTCGTGATCGTCGATAACGGCTCCGCGCACCGCGGCAAGCGCTCGATCGACCGCCTCCAAGGCGCCTGGAAGAACCTGATCCTGGTGCACACCCCGGTCCACGCGAGCTGGCTCAGGCGAGTAGCCGGGGGGGATCTCACCCCCCGGCCCTCTCAGATCCCGGCGTGAACCTCTCAGCTCACCGGGCTCCCATCACCCAGCCCGAGAAGGCGCGGCCGTCCTGCCAGTGAGCGAACAGTCGCGGCTCGCGGCTGGCGACCTGTGCCAGCAGCTGCCGTGCTCGTCGGGGATGGCCGCGTAACC
>DATKSM010000040.1:0-9560 GCA_035531655.1 Solirubrobacteraceae bacterium | reverse complement strand
CTCCGCTGTGGTTTTGGCCCCTCGAAGCGCCCGCACCCACCTGCTCCGGGCCAGCACCTAACCTCCGCACGAGATGACGGTCGTCGACGTCGTGATCCTCGTGCTGGTCGCGCTGATGGCGCTCGCGGGCTTCGCCCGCGGCTTCCTGGTCGGCGTGATGGCGTTGGTCGGCTTCCTGGGCGGCGCCTTCGTGGGCGCGCGGATCGGGCCGCTGGTCCTGTCCGGGGGGGCCAATTCGCCGTACGCGCCGCTGTTCGGTCTGGGCGGCGCGTTGATCGCCGGCAGCCTGCTCGGCGCGATCTTCGAGGCCGTTGCCCGCCGCCTGCGCCGCTTCCTCTGGCTGCCCGGCCTGCGGCTCGTCGATGGCCTGCTCGGCGCGGTGATGACCGCCTGTCTCGGGCTTGGCCTGGTGTGGATCGTCGGCGCGGTCCTGCTGCACACCTCCAACCAGTTCCGGCTGCCGACGAGCGTGCTCTCAAGCATCACGCGCTCGGTGATCCTCAAGGGTCTGAACAGAGCGCTGCCGCCCTCAGGACTGATCCTCAACGCGCTCGGGCACATCGACCCGTTGCCGAGCGTCAACGGCCGCGCCGCCGCCGTACCCGCCCCAGACGTCGCGATCCTCCGTGCCCACGGTGTGATCGACGCGACGCCGGCCGTCGTGCAGATCGTCGGACAGGCCTGCGGCCTCGACATCGAGGGCAGCGGCTGGGTCGCGGGCCCGGGTCTCGTCGTGACCAACGCCCACGTCGTCGCGGGGGAGACGGACACGACTGTGAAGGTGCGCGGCGCCGGCGCGTTCCCCGCGCACGCCCTCGTCTTCGACTCGCACAACGACATCGCCGTGCTCCGCGTCCCGGGACTGAGCGCTGCACCACTGACACTGGATTTGGGCCCGCCCGCCCCAGTGTCAGGAGAATCGGCCGCGATCCTCGGGTATCCGCTGGATGGCCCGTTCGAGCGCCGGCCGGGGCGGCTCGGCCAGACGGAGCGGGCGCCGATCGACGACGCCTACGGCAACCCGACAGTGCGCGAGGTCAGTTCGTTGCGCGGCCTTGTGAAGCCGGGCAACTCCGGCGGCCCGATGGTGGACGCGGCCGGCCAGGTGATCGGCACGGTGTTCGCCGAAATCACCAACGCGCCACCGGCGCGGCCGGGCGGGTTCGCGGTCCCTAACAGTGTCGTCGCTCGCGAGCTGGCGCTGGCGCGGGCACGGCACCGTACGGTGAGTACCCGCGGCTGCGCCGCCTGACGCGTCGCCCTCGGTCGCTTGACAGGACGCTACGCTCCTGCCCCGATGAGCAAGACGCTAGTCATCGCGGAGAAGCCCTCGGTTGGCCGCGACCTCAGCAAGGTGCTGCCGGGCCCGTTCACCACGACGGGCGATAAGCGCGTGCTCGAAGGCCCGGAGCACATCGTCACCTGGGCGGTTGGACATCTGGTGCAGCTGGCCGACCCGGACGAGTACGACGAGAAGTACGCCAAGTGGCGGATGCCGGACCTGCCGATCGTGCCGAAGAAGTTCAAGTTGGTGGTGCGCGACGAGCGCTCGAAGCAGCAGATGACGGCCGTCAAGCGGGAGCTCGACCGCGACGACGTGGAGCTGGTCGTCAACGCGTGCGACGCCGGCCGTGAGGGCGAGCTGATCTTCGCCTACCTGTATGAGAAGGCGGGCAGCAAGCTGCCCGTCAAGCGCCTGTGGCTGAACTCGATGACGAACTCCGCGATCAAGGAGGCGTTCGCGTCGCTGCAGCCCTCGCAGGAGTACCACACGCTCGAGGAGGCGGCCCGCTCGCGCTCTGAGGCCGATTGGATCGTCGGCATGAACGCCACCCGCGCGGCCACGATCCGGTTGAGGAGCTCCTTCGATGGCGCCGTCTCGCTCGGTCGCGTGCAGACCCCGACGCTCGCAATCCTGGCGCGTCGCGAGCAGGAGATCCGCGACTTCAAGCCCGAGCCGTACTGGGTCGTCGACGCGCGTTTCCTGGCGGTGGTTGCTGGGGAGGGTGGGCGGGATTCAGATCCGCGGCGCGCCTACGACGGCCGCTACCACCTCGGCGCCAAGCCGCGGATCGCGAGCGCCGACGGGGCCGCCGCGATTGTCGCCGCGTGCGACGGCCAGACCGGCACGATCACCAAGCTCGAGAAGCGCGAGAGCAGGGATCGCGCCCCGTGGCTGTACGACCTGACTGCGCTCCAGCGCGATGCCTCGTCGCGATTCGGATTCACCGCGAGTCGCACACTGCGCGCCGCCCAGCGACTCTACGAGGAGCACAAGGCGCTGACCTATCCGCGCACCAACTCGCGCTTCATCACCAGCGACATGATCCCGGACATCAAGCCGATCGCGAAGCTGGTCGGCGGGCAGCGGGAGTATGCGACTGCCGCCGCCTACGTGACCGGGCTCGACATGCTGCCGCTCGGGCGCGTCGTCAACAACGAGAAGGTCACCGACCACCACGCGATCATCCCGACGCTCGCCGAGCGTCACCCGGTCGACAAGATGGACGACGACGATCGGCGCGTCTATGACCTTGTCGTGCGGCGTTTCCTGGCCGTCTTCCATCCGGAGGCGGTGTTCGAGAACACACGCGTCGAGACGACCGTCGCCACGCACGTGTTCCGTACCCGCGGCAAGGTATTGCTCGTGCCGGGCTGGCGTGGGGTCTACGGCGAGGGCCTCAGCGCCGATGCCGCCGCCGGCAATGCCGATGACGACGACGAGGGCGCCGATCAGCAGCTGCCCAAGCTCGAGCAGGGCGGTCAGGCGAAGGTCCACCGGATCGCATCAACCGCCAAGGAGACCAAGCCGCCGCGGCGCTACTCCGACGGCTCGCTGCTCGACGCGATGGAGACGGCCGGCAAGCTCGTGGACGACGAGGAGGCGCGCGAGGCCATGAAGGAATCCGGGATCGGCACGCCTGCGACGCGCGCGGCGATCATCGAGCGCCTGCTGCAGGTCGGCTACATCGAGCGCGACGGCCGCGCACTGGTCGTCACCGAGAAGGGTATGAACGTGATCCGCCTGCTCGGCGAGCACGCGCTGACCTCACCGTCGCTGACAGGCGAGTGGGAGCACCGGCTCGCGAACATCGAGACCGGCGCCGACACGCGCAAGGCGTTCATGGCCGACATCGCCAAGTTCGCCGAGGACACCGTCCATCAACTCGACACGACTCTGAAGGACGTGCGGATCCCGCGCGCGAACCTCGGTCCTTGCCCCGTCTGCCGCCAGGACATCATGGAGAACCGCAAGGGCTACTCGTGCTGGTCGCGCACCGACCCCGGCTGCGGCTTCGTGATCTGGAAAGCCAAGGCCGGCAAGAACCTGACGACGGCGATCGCGCGCGAGCTGATCAAGACAGGCCGCACCGAGCGTCCGGTCACCGGCTTCAAGAGCAGGGCCGGTAAGAGTTTCCGCTCGCGGCTGGCGCTGGTGCAGACCGAGGAGGGCCGCTGGCGCGTCGAGTTCGACGAGCCGTGGGCCAAGGAAGGGGTGAAGCCGCCCGAGGCCGACGAGGCCACCGCGGACGGCTCGACCGCGGGCGCAGCGACCGCGCAGGATGACGGCGGCGAGGCCGCCGCCGCGGCCTGAGAGCCGGCTCAGCGCCCGGTCGGAAGGTCCAGCTCGAAGGCGGCCCCACCCGACGGCGCCTCCGTCACCCGCACCGAACCGTGGTGCGCGTCGGCGATCGCCCGGACGATCGCCAGACCCAGCCCGGCGCCACCCTCGGACCGCGTGCGCGCAGCGTCGGTGCGGTAGAAGCGCTCGAACACGCGCTGGCGTGCTTCGCGCGGTACGCCGGGGCCATCGTCGCTGACGGTGAGCCGCACGATCCCATTGCCGCGGGCGCTCACATCGATGCGCACCAGCCCGTTCGGCGCGTGCGTGTGGGCGATCGCGTTCCTCGCGAGGTTGCGCAGCGCCTGTGCCAGCCGGTCGGGGTCGGCTCGGACCGTCAGCGCCGGCAACTGGCCGATCTCGAAGTCCCGCTCGGCGATCAGGCTGAGGCCGTCCCACAGCTCCGTCACGAGCTCGTCGAGCGCCACCACCGAGACGTGCAGGAAGTCGTCGCGATCGGACTGCGCGAGCAGCAGCAGGTCGTCCACCAGCCGTGTCAGCCGTGCGATTTCGGATTGCATCAGCCGCTCGACGCGCTCGACCTCGGCGCGGTCCAGCGAGCCGTCGGGCTCGGCCTCGGTGCCAACGAGCAGGTCCAGTTGGCCGCGCAATACGGTCAGTGGCGTGCGCAGCTCGTGCGAGGCGTCGGCGACGAACTCGCGCTGCGCGGCGAACGCCGACTCGAGCCGGTCGAGCATGTGGTTGAACGCCTCCGCCAGAGTCTGCAGCTCGCCGCTGGCCCCGCGCGGCAACGCGATCCGCGGCGTCAGGTCGCCACCGTCGATCCGCGCGGCGACCGCCGCGGACCTTCGGATAGGTCCGGTGATCCGCGACCCCACCGCATACGCCGCAAGCATCGCCAACACCAGCGCCAGCGCCCCGGCCAGCTCAAACGAATGCGCGACCACGTCATCGGCATGCTCGGCGGTGTCGAGCGGCTCCGCAGCACCGGCGTAGGCGGCCTGGCCGTCCACGCTAAAGCGGACCTGGAACATGCGCAGCATGCCCGTGTCGGGTGCGAGCTGGGTGCTGTAGCCGACCCGCGGCCGCGCGAGCCCCTGCCCCACGAGGTTCTCGCGCGCCTGCCAGGCGGCGGATTCCCCGTGTTCCGGTCGATCCCTACCGAACAGCTCGGGGTGGTTGCTGGCCCTGCCGACGCCCGGGATCAGCACGAACAGCAGCAGCGCCGAGCCCGTGTACGGCTGTGTGGCGGCGTAGCGCCGTGCCGTGGTGAGCAGCGCACGCGCCGAAGAGCTGGGCCGCTCGGTCATGGCGTGCGCGAGCTGCGCCGCACCGGAGCGGACCGAGCGATCGATCTGCGCCCTGAGCTGTGAGGCCGTGTAGTGGTAGACGACCGCGAACGTCAGCGCGACCGCGAGCAGCACAACCACCGCCACCAGGGCTGACAGCCTCGCCCGCAGGCTTCTCGGCATCAATCGACGGCTCAGCTCGCGCCCTCGTCGAACCGGTACCCGACCGACCTGACGGTGACTATCGGGGCCGGCCGCCCGCCGCTGCGCAGCTTGCGTCGCAGATAGCCGATGTAGACCTCGACCACGTTGGTCCCCGGGTCGTGGTTGTAGCCCCAGACGGCGCGCAGGATCTCGTCACGCGAGAGCACGTGCGGCCGGTTCTGCGCGAGATACACGAGCAGCTCGAACTCTGTAGTGGAGAGGCGCACCGGCTCGCCGTCGACCAGCACCTGGCGTGAGACCAGATCGATCTGCAGCGTCTCGGTGCGGATCGTGGTCGATCCGTGCCCGGCTGAGCGAAGCTGGGCGCGGACCCGCGCCGCCAGCTCGCCGACCGCGAACGGCTTGACGAGATAGTCGGCGGCGCCGTCGTCGAGACCGGCGATGCGATCCTCGACCTCGCCGCGGGCGGTCAGCACGATCACCGGCAGCGTCGGGCGCTGTGCATGCAGTTGGCGGAGCACCTCCTGTCCGCTCAGCTTGGGCAGCATCATGTCGAGGACGACCAGGTCGACGTCGGGCCGCAACGCCCGCTCGAGGCCGGCTTCGCCGTCGGCAGCCGACGCCACGTCGAAGCCCTGGCGCCGGAGCCCCCGCTCGACGAAGTCGACGATCCCCGGCTCATCCTCCACGACCAGGATCATGCGCCGATCATAAGGGTCGGTAGGAGACCCTGGGCTCGACGCCGGCCCGCGTCTTCCTCTGAGCCGTTTCCGAGACTTTTCTCACGGCGGCCCAAGGACCTCTTTAGCAGCGGTTATGAGACTCAGCGCATGGTCCTTTCGGAATCGCCTGCGCGGCCCGCCGGCCGCACACGACCCGCTGGCGGCACCCGGCGATCCCGCCGCTACCGGTTGTTTGGGGGCGGCACCAGCGGCAACGAGCAGCTCACCGCCGTTGCCGGTGCGCTCCTGCTGGTGCTGTTCGCGGCGCTCGGCATCACGATCATCCGCATCGGCCAGCTGTTGTGGTGGCATCTGTTCCTCGGCGTGCTGCTGGTTGGGCCAGTAGCGCTCAAGCTCGGTAGCACCAGCTACCGCTTCACGCGCTACTACACGGCTAACGCCGCATATAGGCGCAAAGGGCCTCCAGACCCGGTGATGCGCATGCTTGCACCGTTCGTCGTCCTGACGACGGTCGCGGTGTTCTTCACCGGCCTGCTGCTGCTGGTAGACGGCCCCTATGCGTCCGGGACGCTGCGGCTGCTCCACAAGCTCACGTTCTTCATGTGGCTGATCGCCGTCGGCCTGCACGTGCTCGGTCACCTCGTCGAGCTGCCAGGCTCGCTGAAGGCCGTGAGTCGCGACGAGGTCCGGACTGCGCGCCTGCCCGGCTCGAGCGGCCGTACGCTCGCCGTCGCCGGCTCGCTGATCGTCGGACTGGTGCTGGCGCTGCTGTTCCTGCCCGACGCGCACAGCTGGACTGCCGTCGGCCTGCACCCCTTCCAACACTTCGGCGACCACTAGGAGGGCCATGCGGACACGTGCACAGGCGACGCGCGACGCGGCCCTAACGCGCCTGAGGCGAGTCAATCGATCACTCACGATCGCGGCTGTCGTCGGCACCGGCGTCGTCGTCGATGTCGTCGCCCAAACACCGCTCGGGCATACGAGCGCGCGCACGGTCGCGACCATGGCCAAGATCACGACGGCGTCGGCGTCGACCGGGCACAGGTCGACCTCGCCCAAGCACAGGGGCGCGACCTCGGACGCGACGACCGGCTCGAGTGAGTCATCGGGCAACGACTCATCGAGCAGCGACTCCAGCGCCGCCGTCACGCCGGCGGCCACACCGGCGGTCGTTACACCGGCGGTCGTCACACCGGCCGCCACCCCGACGGTCGTTTCCGGAGGCAGCTGACCGCATGCTGCTGACGGCGTTCGGCTCCTCCTCGACCGCCTTCTGGTACCTAACGCGCGCCACCGGCGCGGTCGCGCTGGTGCTGCTGACGCTCGTGGTGGCGCTCGGGGTGGCCGACGTCGCGCGTCTGTCCTCAGCCCGCTGGCCGCGGTTCGTGACCGACGGCGTGCACCGGCGCATGTCGCTGTTGGCGCTGGTCTTCCTGGCGATCCACATCCTCACCTCGGTGCTCGACACCTATGCGTCGATCAGCCTGATCGACGCCGTGATCCCGTTCCACGGCTCCTACCGGCCACTGTGGCTGGGGCTCGGCGCGGCGGCCTTCGACCTACTGGTGGCGGTGATCCTCACCAGCCTGTTGCGCGCGCGGATCGGCGCGGGCACGTGGCGCCTCGTCCATTGGCTCGCGTACGCGTGCTGGCCGTTGGCGCTCGTCCACGGCCTCGGGACCGGTACCGACGTCGCTCGGGGCTGGATGCTCGCGATCGACACGATCTGTGTCGCCGTGGTCATCTGCGCCGTTGGCCTGCGTGTGGCCGCGACCACCAGGCCGACCACCGCCGGACTCGCCGCCGCCGTGGGGCTGCCGATCGCGTTCGTGATCGGGCTTGCCGTGTGGCTGCCCGGCGGCCCGCTGGCCGCCGGTTGGGCGAAGCGTGCGGGCACGCCTACACATCTCCTTGCACACCGAGCGGTGACGCGGTGACGCTCGCAGCCGAACAGTTCCCGCGCCTGCTGCACGCGATGCCGGCGGACGGGGCACTTGGGCTGCAAGCGCATGAGTCGCTGCACGGTCCGCTGCCGCGTCCGCCCCGGCGCCGCGCCGGCGGCGGTCATCCGCTGATCCTCGAGCTCGAACGGGCCGGCCTGCGCGGGTACGGCGGCGCCGGCTTCCCGACCGCAACCAAGCTCGCGGCCGTCGCCGCGCAGCGCGCGCATGCGGCCGTGGTCGTCAACGCCAGCGAGGGCGAGCCGCTCAGCCAGAAGGACGCGTTGCTGGTGCGCCACCTGCCGCACCTGGTGATCGACGGCGCGCTGATCACCGCGGCGCTGCTCGGCAGCGAGCGCGTCGTATTCGCGCTCGACGAGGGAGCTGATGCGGCCCTGCACAACGTCGAGCAGGCGCTCGCGGAGCGCTCCGAGCTCGCCGGCCGGGGCGCGCCCGCCGCGCATGTGGCGGCAGTGCCACGCGGCTACCTCACCGGGCAGGAGACGGCGCTCGTGAGCGTCCTCGATGACGGTCCGTCAAAACCGGCGGTCACGCCGCCGTACCCGTTCGAGCGGGGATTGGCCGGCCGCCCGACGCTGGTCTCGAACGCCGAGACGTACGCGCAGATCGGGCTCGTCGCGCGCTACGGCGCGCAATGGTGGCGAGCACTCGGTACCGAAGGGGCGCCCGGCACCAGGCTCGTCACCGTCAGCGGCGCGGTCGCGTACCCGGGGGTGCTCGAGGTGGCCGGCGGCACCACCCTGCGCCGCCTGCTCGAGGCTTCCGGAGGTGTCATCGAGCAGCTCCAGGGATTCCTGCTCGGAGGCTATGCGGGGACGTGGGTGGGACCCGACGCGATCGACCTGCGGATCGACGCGCCGACGCTCCGCGACCATGGCGCCGGGCTCGGGCCCGGCATCGTGTTCGCCCTCCCGCAATCGGCCTGTGTGGTCGCTGAAGTCGCGAGCAGCGCCCGCTGGCTGCAGCGGGAGAGCGCCAAGCAGTGCGGCCCGTGCATCCACGGGCTCGCCGCGATCGCCGACGCGCTCGAGGAGCTGTGCGCCGAGGGTGACCGCCACGGCGCCTATGGACGCATCGAGCGCTGGTGCGGTCTGGTCATGCGCCGCGGCGCGTGTGCGCTCCCGGACGGCGCCGCGAGCTTCGTCACCAGCGCCCTGCACGCCTTCCGTCCGGAGTTCGATGACCACGCCCACTACGGCGGGTGCGACGCCTGCCTCGAGCCCAGGCAGCTGCCGACACGCCCGGCACACTATGTCGGAGTGGCGACATGAGCGAGTCGCTGCGCGTCGATCCGATCGCCTGCGAGGGGCACGGCCTCTGCGCCGAGCTGTTTCCGGAGCGGATCTGGCTCGACGACTGGGGATACCCGGTGATCGACGGCGACGAGCTTACCGCGGACCTGCTCGAGCACGCTCGTCGCGCGGTTGCGGCCTGCCCGTCGGTGGCCCTGCGGCTAGAGCGCGACCGCGTCGCACGCGCGGCAGGCGGCAAGAATCGCCCCCTGCGCGCGTCGGGCGTCTAGTCTGCTGCGGCGCCGATCTCACGCTGCGTGGGGTCGGCGCAACACCTCCCCCCAGAAAGGACGGCAATGGCCACACCAACGCGTGAAGATGCGACCCTGCTGATCCAGATAAACCAGTGGATGGCGATGTCAGGCGTCAACGAGCAGATGCCGAAGCTGTTCGCCGAGGGCTTCGACCCGCAGACCGCGGAGCCCAACGACGAGCCCGTACGACTCGCGCTTGGGACCTTCGAGACGATCGGCACGCTGGTCAAACACGGGCTGCTGAGCGGCGAGCTCGTCAAAGACTGGATGTGGATCGAAGGGATCTGGAAGCGCGTCGGACCCGCCGCGATGAGGGCGCGCAGCGACGCC
>DATKSM010000039.1:0-34236 GCA_035531655.1 Solirubrobacteraceae bacterium | reverse complement strand
AGGAAGGCCCGCGCCACCGCGGGGTCGCCGTGGCCGCGGCGCACCATGATCTGGGCGACAACGTGGCTGACCCCCAACTCGCGCTCGAGCTCCAGCGCGGCGGCCAGGTCGTACGTGGGCAGCTCGATCCGTCGCTCCGGTTGCGCTGCCGGGCCCGCGAGTCGCAGAGCCGGCGCCGCCGCTCCCGCCGCCAGCGGCACCGCGGATGTGAGATCGAGCACGCTGACGCTGGCCATCCGGCCAGGTTAGGCGCCGTCTCCGACGGAACCGCGCGCTGGAGCCGAAGCGGAAGCGGTTCAGGCGTCGGGTGCGGGTGGCGCCGGTGACGCCGCCGGCGCGGGCGGCGCGGGCGGCGCGGGCGGCGCGGGCGGCGCCTGCCGGCGTCGTCCGAACAGGTGGCCGACCCGGGCCATGTCCTGCTCGGTACGCGCGAGCGGTGCGAGCACCTCCGCCACCACGTCGAGCTTGGCTGTCAGCGAGGCGACCGACTCGGTCAGCGCCGGCAGCGACGACATCTCGTCGGTCAACCGCGCGACCGCTGCGGTCAGCGGCACCAGCGACGAAACGAGCGTGTCGATCACCTCGACGTGCGCCTCGATCTGCTCGGTAGCGTCCTTGATCGCCTCGACCGCGTGCACGACGTGCACTTGGATCTGCTCGAGGTCACGTAGCGGCTCTGCGGCCTCGGCTCCATGCTCGACCGCCCCGTTGAGGACGTAACGGAGCGGCGCGGTTGCGGCGTCGATCAGTCCCATCGACGGGTGATCCTAGGGCACTAGGCGAGCTGCGTCGAGCGCTCGCGGCGCACGCCTTCGGCGTAGATCACAGCGATGCCGATCAACGCCCCGGGGATGCCTTCGAATGCCGTCACCAGGTGTGTGTCGTGGCGGCCCGGGATCGCGAAGCCATGGATGATCAGCCCCACAAGGGCGGCGCCGATGATCGCCCCGAGGAAGGCGCCGACGATGCCGCCCCAGAAGCGGTCCGGCAACCAGATCGTGAAATGCCAGATCGCAAGGCCCATGATCACCCAGGCGAGCAGACCCATCAGCGCCTCCTCCCGTGACGACGGTTCCGCGGACGGGTACGACGCGGCGCGCTCGGCCCGGTCTTGACGTCCGCAACACCCTCGTTCTCGGGCTCGTCCGGAGCCGGCGTCACCGGCTCATCGGTCGACGAGTCGGCTTCGTCAGTCGGTTCCACCGGCGGCAGCAGCTCGGGCTCGGGCGATTGCACCGGCCCCGTCGGCCTGGCGGCTGAGCGGCGTGTGACAGCGGCAGGTGTTTCCGGCGCCGCCAACTCATCCTCGGTCGTGTGGGCCGTGCGCTCGGTCAAGCGTGAGGGGCGACCCCGCGACTGACCCTCGTCGAGCCCCAGGTCCCGCTTCATCTGCTCGAACTCTGCGGCCGAAACTGAATCCTCCTGAGGTGTGGTCAGGCGTCCGGTGGGGCGTGCACGACTCGACGTCGGTTCGACGTCGCCACCGTCGGCGTAGGCCGGTACGTACCCAACCTCGGCGATGATGCGCGCCCGGCGTCCGCGGTAAGCATGTTCGCGCTCCTTCCAGTGCGTGAGCACCGGCGACGCGATGAAGATCGACGAGTACGCACCGGAGGCGACGCCGATCAGCAGCGCGAAGGCGAAGTCCTTCAGCGTCGCGCCACCGAACAGCAGCAGCGCGATGACCGGCAGCAGCGTGCATGAGGTCGTGATCATCGACCGCGTCAGCACCTCCGACATGGAGCGGTTGACGATCTGCGAGAACGCAGCCCTGGGCATTCGCGGGATGTTCTCGCGGACACGGTCGAAGACGATGATCGTGTCGTAGAGCGAGTAGCCGAGGATCGTCAGCAACGCCGCGACCGTGTCGGCAGTCACCTGGCGCCCAGTGAGCGCATACACGCCTGCCGTTATCAAGAGGTCGTGCATCAGCGCGATCAGAACGGGAACCGTGAACTTCCACTCGAATCTGAGCGCGACATAGAGCGAGATCATGAGCAGCGAAACGATGATCGCCACGACCGCGCTGTGCGTGACGGTGGAGCCGAACGACGGACCAACGCTGGTCGTGTTGAAGTTGCCGTTGCGAATCCCGTATTTGCTCTGGAATTCGCTGCGGAGTTGCGTGTACGCCTTCCGGCCGAGGTACTTGGAGGAGATCTGGAAGCCGTAGGGACCGAGCGCCTTGCCACTTACGGCCTGAACGGTCGCATTGCCGCCCCCACCCACACCTTGCACCAGCGATTTGACCTCATTGACGGTCGCGCGATGGACGAAGCCGACCTGAATCTGCGTGCCGCCGGTGAAGTCGATGCCGAGGTTGAGGCCGCGGCCGCCGATCGCGAGGGCGCCGATCAGCAGGATCACGCCCGACATCGAGAAGAAGTAGCGGCTGGCGCCCATGAAGTCGAAGCGCCAATGTCGTTTCGCGCCGCCTGCCCCGAGCGCCGACGGGCTCTGGATCGCGCGGGAATCCCCCATCGTCGTGAGGATCGCCTGGGTCGCCAGCACCGCCGTGAAGAGCGACACGAACGTGCCGATCCCGAGCGTGAACGCGAAGCCCTTGACGTCGGAGGTCGAGAGCACGAACAGGATGAACGCAGTCATGATCGTGACGACGTTCGCGTCGATGATCGCCGTGATGCCCTTCTTGTAGCCGGTGATGATGCCCTGACGGATGGTGCGTCCAGCGCGTATCTCCTCCTTGACACGCTCGAAGATGACGACGTTCGCGTCTGCGGCGACGCCGATCGTCAGGATCAGGCCGGCGATGCCCGCCAGCGACATCGTGATCGGGATCAGCTTGATCAGCCCGTAGAAGTAGATGCCGTAGACGACCAGGCCGCCGACCGCGATCAGACCTAGAACGCGGTAGTACGTCAGCAGCAGCAGTGCGACGACGGCGAGGCCTACGAGGCCCGCCACCAGACCCTGGTGCAAGGCCTGCGAGCCCAGCGTCGCCGAGACCTGGCTCTCTGAGATCTGCACGAGCTTGACCGGCAGTGCGCCCAGCCGCAGCTGCGTCGCCAGCGCCGCCGCCGTGGTGGTCGTGAAGCCGCCGGTGATCTCGCTGCCGCCACTCGCCGGGATTCCGTCCTGGAATTGTTTGTAATCGACCTGCGGGACGCTGACGAGCTGATTGTCGAGCGCAATCGCGAAGTGCTGGTTGGCGCTGGCTAGAAGGCCGCGCTCCGAGATCTTCGCCGTGACGTTCTGGAACAGGTTGCCGCCATTGCCGTTGAAGCCGAACGTGACATCCGGCGCGCCGCTCTGGTCGGTGCTCGCCACCGGGTTGCTGATGTCCTTGCCACGTAGCGCGACGTTGTCCTTGAGCACGTAGTACCCGGCGTTGGGCGAGCCGTACTTTGGCTGTGTCGCGTAGTTGGTCGGAACCGCCTGCAGAACCTGCCAGCCCTGCTTGACCTCGAGCACCTGCGTGCCGGCCTTCTCGGCCGCCGACAATCCCGCCTTCAGTCCCGACACCGCACTCGCACGAGACTGGTTGACGGGAACCTGCGTCTCGGCGATCAGGCAGTGCACGCCCTTCTGCACCTTGGTGCCCTGCGCTGCGGCATAGGCAGTGCAGGCGGAGCTGCCCGGCGCACCGAACAGGAAGAACTGGTTCCCGGTCCCTTGGGTCTTCCTAATCCCAGTCTGAAGCGGCTGTTTCGACGCGAGCTGAACCGCCGGGTAGAAGCCCATCGCGCCGCTGGCGCTGCAGCTGCCGCCAACCTGGCAGCTGGAGCTGCCCTGGCTGATCGCAGTTGCAGCCGCATCGCTGGCCGTCAAACCGTTGGCAACCAGTTGGCCCGTCGGGGTCAGCGCGTTGGACTCCCAGTCGTAGAAGAACAACTGCGCGGTCGTGCCGACGGCCTTCTCGGCCTGTACGACGTTCTTGACGTCCGGAAGCTGAACGTCGATCAGGTTCTTGCCCTCGGTCGTGATCTGCGGCTGTGTGACACCCAGCTGGTTGACGCGGTTGTTCATCACGTCGACCGCGCGCTGCAGCGCGGCGGGGTTGACCGGCGACACCGCCGTCTTCTCGGCCTTGTAGACAAGCTCGACCCCGCCCTTGAGATCAAGCCCGAGCCTCGTCTTCTTGGTCGCGATGAGCACGAAGGACGCGGCGACCAGCCCTGCCACGATCAGCAGGATGAATCCGTGGCGTTGGCGGTCAGTCATCGCAGAGCCCTGATCCTAGAAGAGGTTGCCTTTTTGCGCCGTTAGGGTGGCGCTCAATGACCGTTGGAGGGCGTCAAAACGACCAGCACGCCGCCCTCCTCGTCATCGTAGGCAGGAAAGATGTCCGCGACAGCGTTCGCTCGCTCGGGGCCAGCGTTCAGCGCGACCGGCTTGCCGGTGACGCGTACCTCCCACTCGAGCGCAGTCGCAATGTGGTCGACGCCGTCCTCGAAGCTGAGTGCCAGCACGTCCTCCAGCAATTGACCGATCGCGGCCTCTGTGCGTAGGCCTGTGAGCTCGAACGACCCGCGCCCGCAGTCGACGATCCTTCCCTCCGCGTCGCACGCGAAGAACGCCGCAGCCGGCGCCGGGTAGTAGTCGTCGAGCAGCTCAAACAGGTAGGCGAAACCACACTTCTCGCATCCGCGCGCCTCGCGACGAAACCCGGCATTGCGGTCAGTTCCCATAGAACGGTTCCCGCAGTGCGGGCAGATGAAGTAATGCTCGTGAGACATCCGCCGTGAGGATAGTCAGTCCGCTGCGTCATTCCGCTGGGCGGCCCGTGGCCGCCGGTTCACAGCAGACCGAGCTGCACGTCGGGCGGCTCGAGACCAAGATGTTCGAACGCGCGCCGCGTGGCTGCCCGCCCGCGCGGGGTGCGCTCGATCATCCCGCGCTGCAGCAGGTACGGCTCGTAGACGTCCTCGATCGTGTCCTGCTCCTCTCCGATCGAAGCCGCCAGCGTCGAGAGGCCGACCGGGCCGCCGGAGAACTTCTCGCAGATCGTCCGGAGGATCTCGCGGTCCAGCCGGTCGAGACCGGCCTGATCCACCTCGAGTAGATCAAGCGCCGCGTCCGCAGCCTGTTCGGTGACCACCCCCGCGCCGCGCACCTCCGCGTAATCGCGTACCCGCTTGAGCAGGCGGTTGGCCACCCGCGGCGTACCGCGCGCACGAGACGCGATCGCGATCGCGCCGCCGTCCTCGACCTCCACGCCAAGCAATCGCGCGGAGCGCCGCACGATGCGGGCCAGGTCGTGTGCGTCGTAGTGGTCGAGCCGATGCTGGATGCCGAACCGATCGCGTAACGGCGTGCTCAGCAGGCCGGCGCGCGTGGTCGCTCCGATCAGCGTGAAAGCGGGCAGGTCGATCGTGACAACGCGCGCCCCGGCACCCTGACCGACCGTGATCGGCAGGCAGTGGTCCTCCATCGCCGGATAGAACGTCTCCTCGAGCGCGCGTGGTAAGCGGTGGATCTCGTCGACGAAGAACACCGAGCGCGGCTCGAGCGCGGTCAGGAAGGCAGCCACATCGCCCTTGCGCTCGAGCGCGGGTCCCGCCGTCTGCACGAACGGGACATCCAGCTCGGCGGCGACGATCTGGGCCAGCGACGTCTTCCCCAGCCCGGGCGGTCCCGCCAACAGCACGTGATCGAGCGCCTCGCCCCGGCTGCCGGCGGCGGCGATCGAGACGGCGAGCTGGTCCTTGAGCGCGTCCTGGCCGATGAAGTCCTCGAGCCGGCGTGGCCGCAGCGAGCGGTCGAGTTCGTCCTCGGGCAACTGCTCGGCGCTCAGGATCGTCATCGCCTAGCCGCCTTCAGAGCCTCGGCGATCAGATCCTCTGGCGTCTCGGCATCAAGGCCGTCGAGCAGCGCGTCCGTCTCCTGCGGGCTGTAGCCGAGTCCGATCAGTCCCTCACGTGCGAGCGTGCGCGGATCATCGGAGCGCACGACCCTGATCGCTCCCTCGGGTAGGGTGACGCCGACCTTCTCGCGCAGCTCGACAATGATGCGTTCAGCCGTGCGCTTGCCGACGCCCTTCACGGCCTGGAAACGCGCGGCGTCGCCGCCGGCGATCGCCGCCAGCAGATCGCGCGCCGAGCCGCCCGAGAGCACATCCAAGGCCACCTTCGGGCCTACTGACTGGACACCCAGCAGCATCAGGAACAGGTCGCGCTCCTCTTCGGTCGCGAACCCGTACAGCAGCAGCGCGTCGTCGCGCGGGATCAGATGCGTGTGCAGCGTCACCTGCTTGCCGACGGCGGGCACATGGCGCAACGTCTCACTGGAGACCGAGAGCCGGTAGCCGACGCCACCGCAATCGACGATCACGTGGTCGGCGCGACGCACTGCCACGCTGCCAATCACGAGCGCGATCACAGCACGGCCTCCATGGCCCGGGCCCTCATAGGACCGCCTCCGCGATCGCGTCCGCCAGCGGCGCCCGGTTCGCCTCGCACACGGCGACCGCCAGCGCGTCGGCCGCATGGTCGGGTCGCGGCGGTGCCGCCAGGCCTAGCAGCCTTGCCGCCATATTGGCGACCTGCTGCTTGTCGGCGCGGCCACTGCCGCAGACCGCCGCCTTGACCTGCTGCGGCGTGTAGGCGCGGACCGGAACACCCTGCTGGCCGGCGGCCAGCAGAACCACCCCTCGCGCCTGGCCGACCGCCATCGCGCTGACGACGTTCGCGCCGAAGTAGAGATCCTCCAGCGCCACGGCATCCGCCTCGAAGCGCGCGATCAGCTCGCCGACGTCGCGGTGAATCTCCGCAAGCCGCATCTCCGGCGCCGCTCGCGGACGCGTCTCGATCACGCCGAACTCGAGCGCCTGCAACTTTGAGCCGACGCTCAACACGATTCCGTACCCGGTGTTGGCAATCCCCGGATCGATACCCAAGACGATCATGTGTTCGCCTATTCAACGCGCCGGGTCGGACGCCTCCAAGAGACGCTCAGGAGCCGAGCCATCCGCCTCTATAACGTCTGTCACAACAACGCGCCGACGCCCTGAAGGAGGCTGCCGTGAGCACCGTCAGAGAACCACGGCTCCCCGGACCCGATCACGCCATTGAGGTCGCGCCGTACAACGGCCGCGTGACCGTCACATCGAACGGCCGCAAGATCGCCGACACGACTGCGGCGCTGGAGCTGCGCGAGGCGGCCTACGCACCGGTCCACTACGTGCCACTCGCCGATGTCGACCAGGGCGCGTTGCGCCCCAGCGATACGATCACCCACTGCCCCTACAAGGGTGACGCCTCCCACTACGACGTCGTCGACCCGGCCACGCAAGACAGCGTCAAGGACGCCGTCTGGCACTACCGCGAGCCCTACCCGTTCGTTGCTGAAATCGCCGACCACGTCGCCTTCTACCCGAGCCGCGTCGACATCGACGCCCAGCCCGCTAGCGACTGAGCGCGCCGACTACTTGGTGACGGACAGCAGGTCTACGACGAAGATCAGCGTCGAGTTCGCCGGAATCGAACCGTCGCGCTTGTTCTTGTACGCCAGGGACGGCGGGATGATCAGCTCGCGCCGACCGCCCACCTTCATGCCGACCAGACCCTCATCCCACCCCGGAATGACGGCGCCGGCGCCGAGCTGGAATGGACCGAACGCCTTACCGGGCGTATCCTTCCATGACGCGTCGAAGATCTTGCCATTGGTGTAGAGCTCGCCGACGTAGTTGACCTCGACCTGGTCACCCGCCTTGGCGGTGGCGCCGGTCCCGACGATCAGATCCGTTTTGACGAGCTTCTTGGGCGGCGGCTTCTTGAGGAGCGTGATCTTCGGCTCCTTGGAGAGCGGGCCCGAGGTGGGTGTGCTCACGTTGGTCGCAGTCGCGGTGGGCGTCGTTGTGGCCGTCGTCGTGGGCGTCGTCGTGGTTGGCGGCGCACTGGTGAGACCTAGCCCGGGGGCGGTGACGATGCCCGCCGCCTTGCTCGAGCCGCCACAGGCCGCCAGGCCGAGTGCCACCGCTGCGGCCGCGAGGGCCGTCATCCCTGCTTTCAAGTTCATCGCGGTGCGAGCGTAGCGAGCGTTGTCCGGATGCGCGTCGCCGTCAGCCGGCGATGCGCTCGAGAACGTCGGCGTCCACGTCGTAATTGGCGTGCACAGCCCCGACGTCATCGGACTCTTCGAGCGCGTCGATGAGTTTCATAAGTTTTGCCGCGTCCGCCTCAGACACGGGGACGAGCGTCTTCGGGCGCTGGGTCACGTCTGCGCTCTCGATCTCGATCCCGGCGGCCACCAACGCTTCACGCACGACACTGAGGTCCGCGGGTGCCGTAATCACCTCGTAGACGTCCTCGTCGAGCACGATGTCCTCCGCGCCGGCGTCGATCGCGACGATCAGATCGTCCTCTCCGTAGCGCTCACCGTCGACCACGATGACGCCCTGCTTGTCGAACAGGTACGCGACGGAACCGGGCTCTCCCAGCGAACCCCCATGCTTGCTCACGATGTGGCGCATGTCGGCCGCCGTGCGGTTGCGGTTGTCTGTGAGCGCCTCGATCAGCATCGCGACGCCGCCCGGCCCATAGCCCTCGTACGTCACGGTCTCCCAGGTCTCTGCGTCGACGCCTGCGCCGGTGCCCTTCTGGATCGCGCGCTCGATGTTGTCCTTCGGCATCGACGCGTCGCGTGCCTTCTGGATCGCGAGTGCCAGCCCGGCGTTGCCCTCGGGGTCACCCCCGCCCTCCTTGGCGGCGACCGAGATTGCCCGCGCCAGCTTGGTGAAGTGCTGGCCGCGACGCGCATCAACGACGGCCTTCTTGTGCTTGATCGATGCCCATTTCGAATGCCCTGACATGGCAAAACAGTCTAATCGGCGCGGTCGCGACGCACTGACCCTCCACCCGGCTCTTGCCGTCGCAGGGGCATGACCCTCCACCCCTCCCAGCTACGATCCCGGCCCATGACCACCGTCTCCCCCGACATCTTCAAGGCCTACGACATCCGCGGCATCCACGGTCGCGACCTCGACGCCGCCGGCGCCCACGAGATCGGCCGCGCGTTCGCGCGAGTGATCGCCCAACTCGCCGACAAACCGGCCCACGAGCTGAGGCTCGGGCTCGGCCGAGACATGCGCCTGACCGCACCCGAAATGTCGAAGGCGTATGCCGACGGCATGGCCGCCGAGGGAGCGCACGTGCTCGACGCGGGCCAGGTCGGCACAGAGATGGTGTATTACCTGGCCGGCTCGCGCGACCTCGACGGCGGGCTGATGTGCACCGCCTCGCACAACCCCAAGGCCTACACCGGCGCCAAGATGGTCAAGCGCGGCGCGATCGCGCTCTCCGGCGAGGAGGGCATCGGAGATGTCAAGGCGCTTGTCATCAAGGGCATGGGCGACCCGCCCGGCGGCGGCACGATCGAGCAGCTCGACATCTATGACGCCTTCCACAACGAGGTGATGGGCTTCATCGACGCCTCGACGGTCAGGCCGCTGAAGGTCGTCGTCGATGGCGGCAACGGCATGGCGGGCCCGATGGTAGGCCCGCTGCTCGGGCGTCTCGGGCTCGACCTCACCACCAATTACTGGACGCCCGACGGCGAGTTCCCCGACCACGAGCCCAACCCGCTGCTGCCCGAGAACCGCGAGTTCATCATGGGCGAGGTCACCCGTCATGACGCGGACCTCGGAATCGCATGGGACGGCGACGGCGACCGATGCTTCTTCATCGACGACACCGGCCGCTTCGTCGACGGCGACTTCCTAACGGCGATCCTCGCCATCTCGATGCTGCGCAAGAACCCGGGCGAGACGATCCTCTACGACGTCCGCGCGAGCCGCGCCGTGCCCGACCTCGTAGCCGCAGCAGGCGGGACCGCGCTGATCAACCGCGTCGGCCACGCGTTCTTCAAGCAGCGCATGCGCTCCGAGGGCGGCGTCTTCGGCGGCGAGGTCTCCGGCCACTATTACTTCCGCGACTTCTACTGTGCCGACTCCGGCACGATCCCGGCCCTACTGATGCTCGAGGAGCTCTCAAAGCGCGGGCTGAAGCTCTCGGAGCTGCTCGCCCCGCTGCGCAGCAAGTACTTCATCTCCGGCGAGATCAACTCCGAGGTAGCCGACCAGCGCGCCAAGATCGAGGAGGTCGCCGAGCGGTACTCAGACGCCACGCAGAGTCGCCTTGACGGCATCTCGATCGACTACCACGACTGGCACTTCAACGTCCGCGGCTCTAACACCGAGCCCCTGCTGCGCCTCTGCCTCGAATCGCTCGTCTCGCAAGCCGACATGGAGGCCAAGCGTGACGAGGTGCTCGCGCTGATCCGCGCGTGACCGAGGCGCCCACCGACACGCAGGCGCTCACCGACGAGCCAGCACCCGGCATCCAGCGGATGGCGATCCCGACGCCGTTCGCCGTCGGCAGCGTCAACTCCTACCTGCTCACGGGCGAGCCGCTGACGCTCGTCGACACCGGCCCGAACTCCGGTACGTCGCTGGACCACCTGGAGCGAGGCCTCGCCGAGCACGGCTTCCGGATCGAGGACCTCGAACTGATCGTGCTGACGCACCAGCACATGGACCACGAGGGCCTGCTCGAGATCCTCGCGCGCCGTTCAGGCGCGCAGGTCGCCGCCTTCGCCCCGCTAGCCCCCTGGCTCGCCGATTACCGCGCAAGCGCGAAGGGCGACGATGCTTATGCGCAGGACACCATGCGGCGCCACGGCCTGCCCGGCGAAATCAACATGATGCTCGGCCTCCTGACCGCCGGGCTCCACACCTACGGCTCGCGCGGCACCGTCACGCTGGGGCTCAACGACGGCGACACGCTGACAATGGGCAGCCGCCAGTTCAGCGTGCACCAGCGCCCCGGGCACAGCCCCTCCGACCTCGTCTTCGCAGACGCCGACGCCGGCGTGCTGCTCGGCGGCGACCATCTGCTCCCCCGCATCTCTTCGAACGCGCTCGTCTCACGTCCGCTCGACGGCCGCAGCGACGGCCCGCGTCCCACGCCGCTGATCGATTACGCCCGCTCGCTCACCGCCACGCGTGCGATGGACATCAGCGCGATCCTACCCGGCCACGGCGACGTGATCGTCGACCACACCGACCTGATCGACGCGCGTCTGCGTGACCAGGGCCGCCGCGCCCGCAAGATCCTCTCGCTCCTGTCCGAGCGGCCGCTCACCGCCCACCAGATCGCGCTCAAGATGTGGGGCGAAATCGCACTCACGCAGGCCTACCTCACGCTCTCAGAGGTGCTCGGGCACCTCGACATGCTGCTCGCCGACGGCACCGTCACCGAAACCGACACCGACGGAACCAGCGTGTTCAGCGCAAACTGATGCGGGTGGTTGCGGCCCGCTGGCCGCAACCTACCGAGCACGACACTAGTGCGAGAACGCAGTCGCACCCGGCATCATCGGCGACAGCGTTGCCCTGCCGCAGGCAGGGACGCCGCCTGAGATCGCCACCTTCATCGTGACCGTGTCGTCGGGCGCGTAGATCTGAAGCTGGCTGGCGTTCTCGCAGCTGCCGCCGCCCGAGGCGAAGTCGGTCGCGATCAGCCGGAAGGACGCCTGCTCGCCAGGTTTAAGCGTGAGTACATTGGCGGGCGTGTCGCCGAGCACGTCGGTCGTCGTGCGGGTGGCGTTGGTGGGCAGGCCGACGCCGTTGGATGACAGCAGCTCGACGCCGGGCCAACCGTACGTGTGGCAGGTCGTGCTGCCGCTGTTCTTCAGCCCGAAGCCGAGCTCGATCGTGCCGGCGGCGCCGTTTGACCCGAGGAACGTCGGCGTCAGGTCAGACGCCGTGCAGGCGGTGCCGGTGGCGATCGCGGTGGTGGTGGTCTTGGTTGCGGTCGTCGGCGTCAGCGGCGCCGTCGTAGTCGTGACCGAGGCGGGCGCGGTGACGGTCCGCGTCCGCACGATGGTGACCGTCTTCTGCCCGCCGCCGTTGTTGTCGGATGTGTTCGACGAGCCGCCGCAGGCGACCACCACGAGCGTGCCGATCACCGCCACTGTGGCGACGAGCAAATTCCTTGAGAACCGCATCCGTTCATTCTTCTACCCGCACGTTGTCGAATCCTGCGGTCTCGAGAAAGAAACGGTGAAGCCGGTCTTCCCCCGTCAGCTCCGGGTGGAATGCGAGCGCGAGGATGCTCCCCTGCCGGATTGCGACCGGATGCCCGTCGACCTCGGCCAGGACCGACACCTCCGGGCCGCACTCGGAGATCCACGGCGCGCGGATGAAGATCGCGTGCACGGGGCCGCCGGCGACGCCGTCCACCTCGAAGTCGGCCTCGAACGAGTGCAGCTGACGGCCGAACGCGTTGCGTTCCGCCAGTGCGTCCAGAATCCCGAGGTGTGCGCGGTCGAGCATGATCATCCCTGCGCACGTGCCGAGGATCGGTGTGCCGGCGGCGGCCAGCGCGCGCAGCGGCTCGCCGAGGCCCTCGCGCTCGATCCCGAGCGTCATCACCGTCGACTCCCCGCCGGGGAGCACCAGCGCATCGAGTCCGTCGAGGTCGGCCGGCACGCGCACCTCGCGGGCGCTCGCGCCGAGGCGAGCGAGGACACGCTCGTGGGCCTCGAAGCCGCCCTGGAGCGCGAGCACGCCAACGACTGGCGCCCGCGACTCGGGTGGGGCGGGGCTCACACGCCGCGCGGCGAGAGCAGCTGCTCGGACTCGAGCTTCGAGGTCTCGATGCTGTCCATCGCGGCGCCCAGGCCCGTCGACGCCTCCGCCACGCGGGCCGCGTCGGCGTAGTGCGTCGTCGCCTCGACGATCGCGCGCGCGCGCCGCTCCGGCTCGGCGGACTTGAAGATTCCGGAGCCGACGAACACGCCCTCGGCGCCGAGCTGCATCACCAGCGACGCATCGGCTGGCGTCGCGATCCCGCCGGCGCAGAACATCACGACCGGCAGTTTGCGCTCGGCGGCGACCTGCCGCACCAGCGGCAGCGGGGCCTGGAGATCCTTCGCGGCAGCGGCCAGTTCCTCGGGTCCGAGTGTGCTCAGGCGACGCAGTTCACCGCGGATCTGGCGCAGATGCGTAACGGCGTTGACGATGTCACCGGTGCCCGCCTCACCCTTGGAGCGGATCATCGCCGCGCCCTCGCCGATCCGCCGCAGCGCTTCGCCGAGGTTGGTGGCGCCGCACACGAACGGCACCTTGAACGCCCACTTGTCGATGTGGTTGGCGGTGTCGGCCGGGGTCAGGACCTCGGACTCGTCGATGTAGTCGACCTCGAGCGCCTCGAGCACCTGCGCCTCGGCGAAGTGGCCGATGCGCGCCTTGGCCATAACCGGAATCGTGACCGCCGCCTGGATGCCCTTGATCATCTCCGGGTCGGACATGCGGGCGACGCCGCCGTCGCGGCGAATGTCAGCCGGGACGCGCTCGAGCGCCATCACGGCGGCCGCGCCTGCGGCCTCGGCGATCCGCGCCTGCTCGGCCGTGACGACGTCCATGATCACGCCGCCCTTCAGCATTTCGGCGAGCCCCGCCTTGACGGTGAAGGTGGCTTCGTCGCGTGCGATATGGCCGTTCGAGCTCATGAGCCCAGTGTAACCCGCCCGGCCTTGGCCGCACGGCAGAAGCTGTGGACGTTATCGGTCAAAAATGGCGGTAAACGTCCACCGCTTGCCTGCCAGATAGCCTGCCTGCCGTGACAGAAGCGATCTTCGAGCGCCGCGGTGAGGCCTTCTGGGCGACCGACCTCGCGCGCGGACCCTGGGACCCCAACGCTCAACACGGCGGCGCGCCCGCCGCACTGCTGGGCCGCGAGCTCGAGCGCCTCGATCCCCAGCCCGAGCTCAGGATCGTGCGCATCACCTACGAACTGCTGCGCCCCGTGCCGCTGGGCGAGCTGCACGTCCACGCCGAGATCACGCGTCAGGGTAAGCGCGTGCAGTTGCTGGAGGCGGCGCTTTCAGCACCGGACGGCACGGTTCTCGTGCTTGCGCGGGCCGTACGGGTCGTACGCGCCCCGGTCACTGCGGGCTCCGTATCGGAAGCCACGCCGCCCGCTCCTGAGAGCGCACAGACCGCTGTCACGCCATGGCACCCGAGGTCACTGCCGGGCGGTGCCGTCGAGTTCCGCTATGTGCAGGGCGATCCCAGCGAGCTCGGCCCGCGCACCGCTTGGTTCCGGCTCAAGGTCCCGGTGATCGCGGGTGAAGAACCGACGCCACTGCAGCGGCTGCTGGTCGCCGCGGACTTCCCCAACGGCATCAGCAACGAGATCGATTGGCGCGAGTGGCTCTTCGTCAACCCCGACCTGACGGTCTACATCGAGCGCGAGCCGCGCGGCGAGTGGATCGGGCTCCAGGCGCACACGCGCATGCTCGATGGCGAGGCAGCGCTCGCCCAGGCCGTGCTCTTCGACACCGAGGGCCGCATCGGCCGGTCGCTGCAGTCGCTCTACGTCGCGCGGCGCTGAGGGTCAAATAGCCGGCAGAATAGATCCCGCCCACCCCGCCGGCATGGTGGCTGGGGGCGGGGTGGTGGGAACTATTTCAGCCGGAACGCCTTGATTCTGACGTCGTACTGCTGGGCGTCGCGGCTGTAGACACCGTACGCGAGTGCCTGAATGATCGATAGCAGCGCCGTGTGCGATCGCACGAACGCCGGTGTGTTCGACGAGTAGTACAGGCGGATGCGGGCCAGCCCCGCCACCTCTGAGAGGGTCGCGTCGGTGATCGCGAGCGTCTTCGCACGGCGATGCCGCGCCAGTTTCATCGTTCGCGTGATCAGCGGGTGCGGGCGACCGGCGGAGAGGCCAATCACGAGCGTGTCCTCGTCGATCCGGCTGAGGCGGCCGAGCGCCTCCTGCGACGGGCTGGCGACGATCTCGGCGCGGATGTCGAGCAGCATCAGCAGGTGACGCAGATAGCTGGCGAAGAACGCCATCTGGTCGGCGCCGGCGATCAGCACCTTCTCCGAGGTGGCGATCGCGTCGATCGCGGCCTCGACGTCGGAGCGGGAGAGCTTGTGGGCGGTGTCCTCGACGTTGACATGGTCGGCGGCGAGCGCCGATTCGAACTCCGTGTGGTCGAGTGAGAACAGCGGTGCGGCGGGACCGAGCACCTCGGTGCCGCCGGCCGGGCGGCGACGGTACTCGTCGCGTGCGGCCTGCTGCAGTTCGGGGAAGCCCTCGAAGCCGAGCGCCTGCGAGAAGCGCACAACGGTGCTCGAGGAGGTGTTGGCACGCCGCGCCAGCTCTTCGGCGGTCTGGAATGCGGCTTCGTCGAGGTGGTCCACGATGTACTGCGCAACGTCCTTCTGAGACCGCGAGAACTCGTCGAAACGAGCCGTGATGTACGCGGAGAGGGCCTGGTGGCCGTGGGGCGCCTCAGGCGCCGCGGTGATGGCGGATGCTTGCTTCATAGGCAGCGTCTGATTCGACGCTGCCGGTAGCCGTTCCTTCCCGCCGCCTTAAGCGGCGTTCACGAAATGCGGGGCGCGCCGGTCAGGATGTGTGACGCGCATCGTACTCGCGCCTGCGCCGCTGGTTCTGCTTACGCTCGACCATCACCTGGCTGACGATGTAGCCGACGATGAAGTTGACGACCCCGCCCATCACCACGAACCACGTGAGAATCAGGGCGAGCGTCTGTCCGAACGAGCTCGGCGATTCGCCGAGACCGAGGATTCCTGAGGCGACCAGCAGGTGCATGCCGAGGATCATACGTAACCGCTTTGACGGACGCCATCTCTCGCTTCGCCGACGCCTGCCGAGCCGCTACCTTGCTGGCGGCGGCCCTGTAGCTCAGCGGTCAGAGCACCCGGCTCATAACCGGCGAGACGCAAGTTCGAATCTTGCCAGGGCTATCTCCCTGCTAACGTGACTTTCACGGGTCGGCGCCGCCGCCCGTGAGGCAGTTGCTTTCAGTGCCGCATTCGCGCGGTTCGGGTCAGCCAAAAGCCTCCCGAATCGTACGCGGTCCTTATAAGGCACCGCCACAGGAGAAATACATGTCTACGCAGTCCTTCGCCGATCTCGGCGTATCGAACGCTGTCGTCGCTGCGCTGTCAGCGCGCGGCATCGCGACCCCATTCCCGGTCCAGCAGGCAGTGATCGGCGACGTGCTCGCCGGTCGCGACGTGCTGGCCCGCTCACCCACCGGCTCGGGCAAGACGCTCGCCTTCGGGATTCCAGTGATCGATCGCACGGCCGCCGAGGCCCGTCGCCCCGCCGCGCTCGTACTCGCCCCTACCCGTGAGCTCGCCACCCAGATCGTCGACGACCTGCGCCCGATCGCACACGCGCGGGCGCTCAAGGTCGCGGCCGTGTACGGCGGCGTTGGCCTGCTCAAGCAGGCGACGGTCGCCGCTCGCGCGCACATCGTCGTGGCCACGCCCGGTCGGCTCGAGGACCAGATCCAGCGCGGCGCCTTCACGCTCGACCACGTGCGCACGCTCGTGATCGATGAGGCCGACCGCATGCTCGACATGGGCTTCCGCCCGGCGCTCGACCGCATCGTCGAGCTCTGCCCGCGAAATCGCCAGACGCTGTTCTTCTCGGCGACGCTCCACGGCGAGGCCGGCAAGGCCGCGCGCCGCTACACCAACGACGCGATCTTCCACGAGCACGGCTCGTCGGAGCGCCGCGCCTCGGTCGATGTCGACCACCGTTTCGTGGAGGTCACGCACGACTCGCGGCTGAGCTCGCTCGTCGAGCATCTGCGGGGCAAGCGCGACCTGACGCTGGTCTTCGTCCGCACCAAGCACGGCGCCGACAAGCTCGTCAAGAAGCTCTCGGGCGAGGGCATCTCTGCCGTGGCGATGCATGGCAACAAGACCCAGCGCCAGCGCGAACGCGCGCTCGCGCAGTTCGAGAACTATGAGGTCGACACGCTGGTCGCGACCGATGTCGCCGCTCGCGGGATCGACGTCACCGGGATCTCGCATGTCGTCAACTTCGACCCGCCGCACGATACGGAGACGTATGTTCACCGCATCGGTCGCACGGGCCGCGCCGGCGCGACCGGCATCGGGATCACGCTCGTGTCTCCCGACCAGCGCCGGGAGATCGTCCAGATGGCGGGCGATCTCGGGATCGAGCACGGCCTCGGCGGCGGCCCCAGCGTTCAGGCCGGCGGCTTCAGCGCCGGCACACCGCGGCCGCAACATTCGTCAAACGGTGGCGAGCAGCGCCGCCCGCAGTACGGTCAGCGCAACGGCAACGGCAACGGCGGCGGCAAGTCCGGCAAGCCGGCAGGGCGTGGTCACAAGCCGGCCGGCCAGGGCCAGCGGCCCGCCCGTCCGGGCCAGCGGCCGGTAGGTCAGGATAGGCGCCCGGCAGGGCAGGGTCAGCGGCGCCGCGCCGCCTGATCCGCGGCCGTACTCCCGCACGTCACACGCCGGCACGTAGAGTTCCGGCCATGGAAGATTTTCGCAAGATCTACCGCCAGCACTTCGAGAACCCGCGGCGTGAGCGTGCGTTTCTACACGCGACAGGCTTCACGTTCGGGTTCCTCGGCTGCCGCGTGACCACGCACGCGATCCGGGCCCAGCGCGGCCCGTTTCGCAACATGAGCCTCGGCGGTCGGCACCTGCACCACAGCACGTTCGGGATCATCGGCCAGATCTGGCTCGGCTACCTCTGGACCTATCAGGTGGCGCTCGGGCTGGACCCGGAGAAGCGCGGCGCCTCGCGCACCGCGTCGTTCACCGCCGGGGTCGCGACCGCCCTCACACTCGACGAGTTCGCGCTCTGGTTCGACCTCGCTGACGACTACTGGACTACGGCCGGGCGCAAGAGCATCGACGCGGTCGCGCTGTTCGGCGGCGTCTCGGCGATGGGCCTCGCCGGTCGCGGGCTGTTCCGCGATCTCGGAATGGCGGCACGCGACGCGGTCCGCGAAGCTCGCCGGATCTAGCCGGACGGGGCAAGAAATGGGCGAAGAGAGCCTCCAAGCAGCAATCGAGCGCGTCGGCAGCGCCGTCGAGTTCCTGCGCAACGCACCGGCGCGTCCGCACACATTCCCGGTCAGGCCCGAGTTCAGCAACTGGCGCAGCGAACAGACGTCCTGGCGCGAGACGTGCGCGCTGCTTGACCAGTCGCACCACATGACCGACCTATTCCTGGACGGCCCGGACGCCCTGGCGCTGCTCGAGCGCCTCGCCGTGAACAGCTTCGCGACCTTCGTACCCGGGAAGGCCAAGCAGTACGTTGCCGTGAACCCGGACGGATTCATCATCGGGGACGCGATCCTGTTCCACCTACCCAACGGAAGTTTCGACCTCGTCGGCCATCCGATGGTGCTCGACTGGGTCGAGTTCCACGCGGTCAGCGAGGGATTGAAGGTCGAGCTCGAGCGAGACGAGAACTCGATCGCCCGCCTTTCAGGGCCGCCAAAGCAGTACCGCTTCGAGCTCCAAGGACCGACTGCGGCGGCGATCATGGAAACCGTCACCGGCCGCGGGCTCCCGGACGTCAAGTTCTTCAACTTGACGAGCTTCGAGATATCCGGCCTCAAGGTGGACGCGCTACGCCACGGCATGGCCGGCCAGCCGGGCTTCGAGTTATTCGGTCCCTGGGAACAGGGCGAGCGGGTCCGCGAAGCGCTGCTGCGCGCGGGCCAGGACCACGGCCTCGCCCAGGTGGGCTCGCGGGCCTATTCGACCGCGAACCTGGAGTCGGGCTGGGTGCCCGCCCCGTTCGCGGCCATCTTCTCCGGCGACGCGATGAAGCCTTACCGCGAGTGGCTGCCGGCACGCAAGGCCGGCTCGCTCGCCGGGAGTCACCACTTGCCCGACATATCCGACTACTACCTCACGCCGTATGAACTCGGGTACGGCAAGGTCATCGCTTTCGATCACGAGTTCGTGGGCCGCGAAGCCCTGGAGGCGACCTCGGGCACGCCCTCGCGCGAGAAGGTGACGCTCGTCTGGAACGACCAGGACGTGGCTGATGCGATTGGCAGCCAGTTCGGTCAGGAGGACTCCGCCAAGTTCATGGAATGGCCGAAGTCGCGTTACGGTCTCTACCAGGTCGACACCGTGCGCTTGGATGGCGAGCAGGTCGGTGTCTCTCACGACTGCGGCTACATCTACAACGAGAAGTCGTTCGTGTCGCTCGCCAGCATCGACACTCAACGGGCACCTATCGGCTCCGAGGTCAGCGTGCTGTGGGGCGAGTCACCGAATTCGACCAAGCCGGCAGTCGAGCCTCACGTGCAGGTTGAGTTGCGCGCCACAGTCGCGCCGACACCTTACGTGTCGTTCGCGCGCAGCCGATACCGCAGCGCGTAGGGTCAGAGCTTCGCGATCGCCGGACGGTCGGCGGCCCACGGCCGCGCCGCCTCGATCTGTCCGGCGAGCGAGAACAGCGTCTCCTCGTCACCCATCCGGCCTGCTAGCTGGACGCTCAGTGGCAGCCCGTCGGCGTCGAAGCCCGCCGGCAGCGAGATCGCAGGCTGACCGGTGAGGTTGAACACCGGGTACCACGGCATGAAGCGGCCGGCCTTGTCGAGCGCGACCGGCGCGGACTTGCCGTATCCGCCCTCGGCGGCGATCGCTGTGCTCGCGAGTCCGGGAGTCAGCAGCACGTCGTGGTCCTCCCAGAGCCTGGTTATGCGCGCGATCGTCCGCACGCGTTTGGCGAGGAGCCGGTCGCGGCGGCGTGGCGACACGATGCGGCCGCCGAGCGCGGCAAGTTGCCGCGTGGAGCGCTCCGCGTCCTCCGGCGCCGTCAGCGTCTGGAACTCTTCGTGTGCGCCGCGCAGGTAGGTCTGGATGAACTCGAGCGAGACCAGGCCGTAGTCGGGGTGGCGCGCGACGACCTCGTGCCCGAGTTCGCCGAGCAGGCGCGCCGTCTGGTCGAAGGCACGCCGCTGGTCGGTGGAGAGCCGCGCCAGCGTGCCTGCCGGCAGCTTGGTCGAGATCGCGATCCTCAGCGGCCTGTTCGGCGGGGCCTGTGCGGCCTGCAGGAACGTCCGGCGCGGCGGCGCGGCGGCATAGCGGTCACCGGGGGCAGATCCGTGCATCGCGTCCAGCATCAGCGCGCTGTCGGCGACCGTGCGCGTGAGCGCTCCGTAGGTCGCGAGGCCGAGCCAGCCGTCACCGAGTGGCTGTGCCGACACGCGTCCCCGTGTCGGCTTCATGCCGACGAGCCCGCAGCAGGCGGCCGGGATCCGGATCGAGCCGCCGCCGTCGGAGCCCCCCGCCGCCGGGACCAGGCCGGCTGCCACCGCGGCAGCCGAGCCGCCGGACGATCCGCCCGGCGTACGTGTTGTGTCCCATGGGTTGCGCGTGACGCCGGCTGCGTCGCTTGCGGTCCACGGGAACAGCATCAGCTCGGGGACGTTCGTGATACCGATCGGGATCGCCCCGGCGGCGCGCAGGCGGCGCAGCGGCTCGGCGTCGGCCGGTTGCACCGCGGCCGGCGACTTGGACCCGCGCCTCATCTCCTGCCCGCCCAACGGCATGTCGTCCTTGAGGGCGATCGGGACGCCGGAGAGGGGTCCCGCCCGCCCGGCGGCCTCGGGCCCGCCCGCGTCGATCTGTGAGGCGGTCGCGAGCGCCTCGTCGGCGAGCGTTACGCGGAATGCGTTCAACCGCGGGTCGATGCGCTCGATCCGTGCGAGATACAGCTCCACCAGCTCGCGTGCGCCAAGCTCCCGCGAGCGCACCATCGCCGCCAGCTTCAGCGGGCCGGCGAACGCAAGGTCGCTGTCGCGGATGCTGCTCACAGCGACACCAGTAACTCCCGGATCGCCGGTGGGTAGCGATACGTCATGCCGCCATGGCCGCCGGCGAACAGCTCGAGCGTGTGGTGCACACCGAGCGTCGTCAGCTCGGCGGCGAACGCCTGTGCGCCGAGGTCGAGGAAGTACTCGTCAGCGCGCCCGGCATCCAGGTAGACGCGCCGCAGGCCTCGCAACGCGTCCGCGTGCCTGGGGGCCATCCGCACCGGGTCGTGCGCGAGCCACAGCTCCCAGACATCGGGGATCAACCTGCCGGTGCGCAGGTCGAACGGCAGCAGCACCTCCGTCGGGTGGTCAGGGTCCGGTGAGTACGCCGCAGCCATCGCGTACATGTTCAGGACGTCGCCATCGTGGCCATGGTCGAAACGGTCGCGCTCTGCGAACTGCTGCTTGAAGGCGTCCAGCGAGCCGTCGAAGTTGTCGCGCAATGCGCGTGCGGCCTTCGCGAAATCGGGCAGATAGCAGACCTCGAAGAGCGCGTCGCCCGCGTGCGACGCGAGCGCGCCGAACGTGTCCGGCCGCAGCATCGGCAGCACCATTGCGCCATACCCACCGGAGGACTTGCCGGCGACAGCGCGCCGCTGACTGCGGGCGTCAGTCGAGTAATTGGCGTCGACGAACGGGACGACCTCGTCGCAGATGTAGTCGGTGTAGTCGCCGATCGCGGTCGAGTTGAGGAACTGGGCGCCGCCGAGTGACGTCCACGCGTCGACGAACACGACGACTGCGTCCGGACACGGGTTGCCGGCGTCGCCGAACATCGCGTCGAGCCGCTCAATCATGGTCGGCTCAAACGCGCTGCGGCCGAGCCAGGCGTCGAGCTGCCCAGTGAAGCCCTGTAGGACGTAGACGCTGGCAACGTCCGTCGCGTTTCGAGCCGCCACGCCTGGCGAGCTGTAGACGTATAGAGGCCGACGGTGCGGGTCGCCCAGCGGGTTTGCGGCGAGCACCTCGGACTCGACCACGAGTTGGTCCAAGCGGCCTTTGAGCGGGCGTTGCCAGGGCGCGCCGAGCGGCTCTTGGAGCTGGGTGAGAGTCATGTTGTGACGGTATCTGAAAAGCTGGGTTCGCCAAGCGTGGCGGCATGATCCGGCGTCTATAGTCCGCCGTTGAGCCTGCTCCCGACCAGATTGTTGAAACGTCAGATGACCGACACCATCAACGGAACCTCCACGAACGGCGCAGACATCGATGCGGGCGAGACGGGCGAGTGGATCGACGCGCTCGACGCGGTCGTCCAGCACGACGGGGTGGACCGCGCCAGGCACCTGTTGACACGCGTCGTCGAGCGCGCCCAGCACTCGGGGAGCGGCCCGATCGGGTCGCTGAACACGCCCTACGTCAATACCATCCCCGCTTCACTCGACGAGCGGATCCCGGGCGACTCCGACGTCGAGCGGCGGCTGCGATCGATCATCCGCTGGAACGCGATGGCGATGGTCGTACGTGCCAACAAGCAGTCGTCCGAACTCGGCGGACACATCGCGACCTACCAGTCGCTGGCGACGCTCTACGAGGTCGGTTTCAACCACTTCTGGCACGCGCCGTCACCAGAGCACGGCGGCGACCTCGTCTACTTCCAGGGCCACTCGTCGCCCGGCAACTACGCCCGCGCCTACCTCGAGGGGCGCCTGACCAACGAGCAGCTCGACAACTTCCGCCAGGAGGTCGGTGGCAAAGGTCTGTCGTCCTACCCGCACCCCTGGCTGATGCCGGATTTCTGGCAGTTCCCGACGGTGTCGCTCGGCCTCGGCGCGATCACCTCGATCTACCAGGCGCGGTTCATGAAGTACCTGAATGCGCGCGCCATCGCAAACACCGACGGCCGCAAGGTCTGGGTGTTCCTCGGCGACGGTGAGATGGACGAGCCCGAGACGATGGGCGCGATCGGTCTGGCGGGACGCGAGCAGCTCGACAACCTGATCTGGGTGGTCAACTGCAACCTGCAGCGTCTCGACGGCCCGGTGCGTGGCAACGGCAAGATCATCCAGGAGCTCGAGTCGGACTTCCGCGGCGCCGGCTGGAACGTGATCAAGGTGATCTGGGGCGCGCGCTGGGACCCGTTGCTGGAGGCCGATATCGACGGCCGCCTCGTGCGCGTGATGACCGAGTCCGTGGACGGCGAGTACCAGACCTACAAGTCACGCGACGGCAGCTTCGTGCGCGAGCACTTCTTCGGTAAGGACCCGGTGCTGCTTCAACGTGTCTCGCACATGAGCGACGATGAGATCTGGCAGCTGAACCGTGGCGGCCTTGACCAGCAGAAGGTCTATTCGGCCTACGCAAACGCGGTACGCGAGATCGGACGCCCGACGGTGATCCTCGCCAAGACGATCAAGGGCTACGGCATGGGCGCCTCGGGTGAGGGCCAGATGATCGCCCACCAGGCCAAGAAGATGGCCGAGGACGCGCTGGTGGCGTTCCGTGACCGCTTCGAGCTGCCGCTGAGCGATGAACAGGCCCGCGTCGCGGAGTACTACGCGCCGCCGGCGGACTCTCCGGAGATGCAGTACCTGCGCGAGCGACGCGCCGAGCTCGGCGGGTCGCTGCCGACGCGACGCCGCAAGGCCGAGCAGCAGTTGGCGGTCCCGGACCTTTCCGCGTTCCAGTCGCAACTCGACGGCAGCGGCGATCGCGAGATCTCGACGACGATGGCGTTCGTACGAGTGCTCGCCACGCTGCTGCGCGACAAGCAGATCGGTAAGCGCGTGGTCCCGATCGTGCCTGACGAGTCGCGCACGTTCGGGATGGAGGGCATGTTCCGCCAAGTCGGCGTCTACTCGCCGGTCGGGCAGCTCTACAAGCCGGAGGACTCCGAGCAGCTCATGTACTACCGCGAGGATCAGGGCGGCCAGATCCTCGAGGAGGGAATCACGGAGGCTGGCTCCGTGTCCTCGTTCATCGCCGCGGCCACCTCCTACAGCGCCCACGGCGAGCAGATGATCCCGTTCTACATCTACTACTCGATGTTCGGGTATCAGCGCGTCGGCGACCTGATCTGGGCCGCCGGCGACAGCCGCGCCCGCGGCTTCCTGCTCGGCGGCACCGCCGGCCGCACGACGCTGAACGGCGAGGGCCTGCAGCACGAGGACGGTCACAGCCACGTGCTGTTCTCGGTCGTGCCGAACTGTCGCGCATACGACCCGGCCTATGGCTACGAGGTCGCGGTGATCATCCAGGAAGGTCTGCGCCGGATGGTCGCCGAGCAGGAGGACGTCTTCTACTACCTGACGCTGATGAACGAGAACTACACCCACCCGGCGATGCCGAAGGGCGCAGAGGACGGCATCCTGCGCGGCATGTACCTCCTGCGCGACGCCGGCTCGGCGCGCTCGAAGAAGCCGCGGGTGCAGCTGCTGGGCTCCGGGACGATCCTGCGCGAGGTGCTGGCCGCGGCCGAGCTGCTCGAGCAGGACTTCGGCGTGCTGGCCGACGTTTGGAGCGTGACCTCGTTCACGGAGCTGCGTCGCGACGGCATCGAGGTCGAGCGCTTCAACACGCTCAACCCGCTCGAGAAGAAGCCGCGGGTCCCCTACGTCACTGAGCAACTCGTGAAGCGCGGCGGCCCGGTGATCGCGTCGACCGATTACATACGCACATTCGCCGACCAGATCCGCGCGTGGGTGCCCAGCCGCTACCGCGTGCTCGGCACCGATGGCTTCGGTCGCAGTGACTATCGCAAGGCGCTTCGCAGCTTCTTCGAGGTCGATCGCCATCACGTCGCCGTGAGCGCACTGAAGGCGCTCGCCGACGACGGCGCGATCGATGCCAAGCAGGTCGCCGACGCGATCAAGCGGTACGAGATCGACCCGTCGGCACCACTGCCGACCACCGTATGAGCGCCACGGCCGGGCAGCTCGCGGTCACGGTCCCCGACATTGGGGACTTTGGCGAGGTACCGGTGATCGAGATCCTGGTGTCAGTCGGAGACACAGTCGCGGTAGAGGATCCGTTGGTGACGTTGGAATCGGATAAGGCGACGATGGATGTGCCTTCGCCGGCCGCCGGTGTGGTCAAGGCTTTGCACGTAAAGGTTGGCGACAACGTGTCGGAGGGGTCGCTGGTTCTGGATTTGGATACCTCGTCTGGCGATGCGGCGCAGTCGCGTCCGCACGAGGACGCTCCTGCGCCGACCCCAGACGAGGCCCAAGCACAACCAACTCAGGCGCCTGCAGCACAGGCAGCCGCCACTCCAGCGCCCGCGTCTGCAGGACCGCCGCCCCCCTCTCCGCCCGCGGCCGCGGCGCCGCCGGCTCCCTCCCTTGAAAAAGCTGAGGGCGCGGACGGTGGATCGAACGGGGGTGGCGCTGTGTACGCCAGTCCGTCCGTTCGCCGCATCGCTCGAGAGCTTGGTATCGACCTTCACAACGTCGTCGGGACCGGACGCAAGGGACGGCTGATCCCCGACGACGTTCGCAACGCGGCATCGGACGGAGATGGCCCTGCCTCTGGTGGCGTGCCGACGAACGGCAGCCTGGCGGGGCTTGGGCTGGCGCCGTGGCCGGTCGTCGACTTTGAGAAGTTCGGGCCAGTCGAGCGCGTCGAGCGCACCCGGATCCAGAAGATCTCAGCCCCGAACCTCGCCCGAAACTGGGTGATGATCCCCCACGTCACCCACAACGACGACGCCGACATCACCGCGCTCGAGGCGTGGCGCAAGCGGCTGAACGCCGAGCAGGGCAAGGACGGCGTCAAGTTCACGATGGTCACCTTCCTGGTCGCTGCGTCGGTCGCGACGCTCAAGGAGTTCCCGATCTTCAACTCCTCCCTCGACGGCGAGCAGTTGGTTCTGCGCAAATACTTCAACGTCGGCTTCGCCGCAGACACGCCCAACGGCCTCGTCGTGCCGGTCATCAAGGACGCCGACCGCAAGGGCCTGGTCGAGATTGCGCACGACCTCACCGAGCTCTCGGCCAAGGCGCGCGCAGGCAAGCTCGGGCCGGCTGACATGAGCGGCGGCACCTTCACGATCTCCTCCCTCGGCGGGATCGGCGGAACCTCGTTCACGCCGATCATCAACGCGCCGGAGGTTGCGATCCTCGGCGCGACGCGCTCTCAGATCAGACCGGTGTGGGACGAGGATTCGACCAGCTTCGTACCGCGCCTGATGCTCCCGCTCTCGCTCTCATACGACCACAGGGTGATCGACGGCGCCGCCGCGGCGCGGTTCGTCGCCCACCTCGTCAGGGTTCTCAGCGATCTGCGCAGGGCACTTCTGTGAGCGTCATCGAGGTAGCGGTACCCGACATCGGCGACTTCGCCGACGTCCCGGTCATCGAGGTCCTCGTCGCTCCGGGAGACACGGTCGCGCCTGAGGATTCGCTGGTCACGCTCGAGTCCGACAAGGCGACGATGGATGTGCCGTCGCCTGCCGCCGGCACCGTTTCCGAGATCCGCGTGAAGGTTGGGGACAAGGTCTCGCAGGGCAGTGTCGTCCTGACGATGGAGGCTGCCGAGGCAGCCTCGTCTGCGGATGCGCAGCAGTCGCCTCCGATCGAGGAGGCTCCTGCGCCGACCCCAGCCAAGGCTGAAGAGCCAGCCGCCCCGTCGCCTGCAGCACCTGCCACCGGTGGCCCCGGCTCCCACGTCCTCGTCATCGGCTCGGGGCCGGGCGGCTACACGGCAGCTTTTAGAGCTGCTGACCTTGGGCTGAAGGTCACGCTGGTCGAGAGGTACCCCATCCTTGGTGGGGTGTGCCTGAATGTGGGCTGTATCCCGTCAAAGGCGCTATTGCACGCCGCACGGGTGGTCGCGGAGACTGAGGAGATGGCTGAACACGGCGTCTCGTTCAGTGCTCCCAAGGTCGATTTGCCGAAGCTGATCGCTTGGAAGCAGGATGTCGTTGACAAGCTGACAGGCGGGCTGGCCGGGCTGGCGAAGCAGCGCAAGGTCGAGGTCGTAACCGGCGTCGCGAAGTTCACCGGGCCGAACTCGGTAGCCGTAGATGCGCGCGAGATCACCTTCGACAATTGCATCATCGCGGCCGGCTCGAGCGCCGTGAAGCTGCCGTTCATGCCCGAGGATCCGCGCATCATCGATTCGACTGGAGCGCTCTCACCGGATGACGTGCCGGGCCGCTTCCTCGTCATCGGCGGCGGCATCATCGGCTTGGAGATGGCGACGGTGTACCACGCGCTCGGCGCGACGGTGACGGTCGTCGAGATGATGGACCAGCTGATCCCCGACGCCGACGCCGACCTCGTGCGGCCGCTGTACAACCGGATCCGTGAGCGCTATGCCGGCGTTCTGCTCGGGACGCAGGTGACGGCCGTTAAATCCTCTAAGTCAGGCCTGCGAGTCTCGTTCTCAGAGGGCAAGGACCAGACTTTTGACAGGATCCTCGTCGCCGTTGGTCGGATCCCCAACGGCAAGGCGCTCGACGCTGAGAAGGCGGGCATCAACGTCGATGAGCGGGGCTTCATCCCTGTGGATGACCAGCAGCGCACGAACGTGCCGGGGCTCTACGCGATCGGCGACATCGTCGGCGGCCCGATGCTCGCCCACAAGGCTACGCACGAGGCCAAGGCCGCCGCCGAGGTCATCGCGGCGGGGGCGGGTGGGAGCCATATCCGATTTGACGCGCTCACGGTGCCGTCGGTTGCCTTCACGGACCCCGAGGTCGCGTGGATGGGCCTGACCGAGAGCGACGCCAAGGCGCAGGGCGTCAAGTACGAGAAGGCCACGTTCCCCTGGGCCGCCTCCGGCCGCGCCCTCGGATTGGGCCGGCCCGAGGGCTTCACCAAGCTGCTCTTCGACCCGGAAACCGATCGGCTCCTCGGTGCCGGGATCGTCGGCGTGGGCGCCGGCGACCTGATCGCCGAGACCGTGCTCGCACTCGAGGCTGGGCTGAACGCGCAGGACATCGCGCTCGCAATCCATCCGCACCCCACGCTGTCGGAAACGATCGCCTTCGCCGCCGAGATGCAGGACGGGTCGATCACCGACCTGCTGCCCCCGCGCAAGCGAAAGTCCTAACCGCCCCTGCTCGGGGTCACTCCTCTGCTTCGGTCTCGGCTGCCGGCGTCTGGTGCCGCCGCAGGTGCCGGTACAGCCACGCCGCGCCGAGGAGCGGCGGGAGGTTGATCGCTACCAAACGCGCGAACGGCGGACGTCGGCCAGCGTCAGGCGGAACGCGCGCCTCGTCGGGAGCCGGCATCGCGAACTCCTCGGCGGCGAGCACGTCGCGCGGCTGATCACCGACCAGGTCCCCGGGGAGATCGAGCTCCTCCGGGGTCAGTGCCGGGTCGGGCGCCGGGACCCCGAACTCCTCCGCGGCCAGGACGTCGGTCACGGGTCCTTCCGATTCTGGGTCGTAGCGCATGTGCACTGATCTTCGCAAACGTGGCGGCCGAATCAAGGCATCACCACAGGCCTGCGATAATCTTAGTCTCGTCCACTTAGATCGTCGCACGGTTTTTCCGGGTGGGTGATACGATCTACTTACGAATCGTTAGCCCCTGGTGAAAGTGAAGACCTGAATGACCCGCCTCCTACTTGTCCCGCTCGACGATGCGGTCGTCTTCCCCGGCATGTCCGTGACGCTGGCGGTCGACACCGCCGGCGAGGAGCGCGTGCTGCTCGTGCCGCGCCACGAGAACGAATTTGCCGCCGTCGGCACCGTCGCGACCGTCGCTGAAACGGTGCGCCTTCCCGGCGGCGCCCACGCCGTCGTGGTCGAGGGTGTCCACCGTGGGATCGCCGGCGCAGCCATCACCGAACCCAACGGTCGGCTCTACGTCGACGTGGATGAGCGTCCGGACCCGGTTGGCGAGGTCGCCCGCCGCGAGACCCGGGAACTCGAGCGCGAGTACCGCGCCGTCGTCGAGGAGATCCTCGAGTTACGCGGCGCCGACAGCCGCATCCAATCGTTCCTGCGCGGGATCACCGAACCCGGCGCTCTCGCCGACTCGACCGGCTATTCCCCCGACCTCAACTACGAGCAGCGGATTGAGCTTCTCCAGGAGGTCGACATCCTCGAACGCCTGAAGCTGGCCGTGAAGTTCCAGCGCGAGCGGCTGGCCGAACTCCAGGTGCGCAAGCGCATCCGCGATGACGTCGAGTCAGGCGCCGAGAAGCAGCAGCGCGAGTACTTCCTGCGCAAGCAGATGGAGTCGATTCGCCGCGAGCTCGATGAGGACGACGCCTCGGTCGTCGAGGAGTACCGCACCAAGATCGAGGAGTCGGCGATGCCTGAGGCGGTGCGCGAGCAGGCCGACAAGGAGCTCGGGCGCCTCGAGCGCATGGGTGAGCAGTCCGGCGAGTCGAGCGTGATTCGCACATACCTCGATTGGCTGCTGGCGGTGCCGTGGGGCAATCATTCCGACGAGCGCCTTGACCCCGAGCACGCGCGCACGGTGCTGAACGCAGACCACGCCGGACTGGACGACGTCAAGGACCGCATCGTCGAGTACATCGCAGTCAAGAAGCTGCGCCAGGAGCGCGGGATCACCGAGGACAAGCGCTCCGGCGCGATCCTCACGCTGATCGGCCCTCCGGGCACTGGCAAAACGTCGATTGGTGAGTCGATCGCGCGCGCCACGGGGCGCGAGTTCATCCGCATGTCTCTCGGCGGCGTGCGTGATGAGGCGGAGATCCGCGGCCACCGTCGCACATACATCGGTGCCCTCCCGGGTCGGCTTGTGCGCGCGCTGCGTGACGCCGGCACGATGAACCCGGTGATCATGCTCGACGAGGTCGACAAGGTCGGCGCCGACTGGCGTGGCGACCCGAGCTCGGCGCTGCTCGAGGTCCTGGACCCTGCGCAGAACCACAGCTTCCGCGACCACTACCTCGACGTCGAGCTGGACCTGAGCGGTGTGATGTTCATCGCCACTGCCAACGTCGCCGACACGATCCCCGGGCCACTGCTCGACCGCATGGAGGTGATCCGCTTCGACGGCTACACGACCTCGGAGAAGGTCGCGATCGCCCGCGGCTACCTGTGGCCGCGCCAGCTGGATCGCAACGGCCTGCGTGCCGATGAGGTCGAGATGAGCGACGAGCTACTACGCACGCTTGTCACCGAATACACACGTGAGGCGGGGGTCCGCAACCTGGAGCGCGAGCTCGGTACGTTGCTGCGAAAGACCGCGACCGGCATCGCCTCAGGTCTGGCGACCGCTCCGGTCAGCATCGACCTTGATGCGATTCGCGACGCGCTGGGCCGCCAGAAGTTCTTCCAGGAGTCGGCGATCCGCACCGCGGTCCCGGGTGTGGCCACCGGCCTGGCGGTGACCGGTGCCGGCGGCGACGTGCTCTTCGTCGAAGCCACCGCCATGGACGGCAAGCCGGGGCTGACCTTGACTGGGCAGTTGGGTGACGTGATGAAAGAGTCGGCACAGATCGCGCTCTCCTATGTGCGCGGGCACGCCGATGAGCTCCACATTGACCGCAGCCACTTCGACGACAAATCGTTCCATGTGCACGTGCCGGCCGGCGCGATCCCGAAGGACGGCCCCAGCGCCGGGGTCACGATGGTCACAGCGTTCACGTCGCTGCTTACCGGCCGCCCCGTTCGGCACACCGTCGGCATGACCGGCGAGGTGACGCTTCAGGGTCGGGTGCTGCCGATCGGCGGTGTCAAGCAGAAGGTGCTGGCGGCACATGCCGCCGGCCTGACCGACGTGATCCTGCCGGAGCGCAACCGTGGTGACATGGACGACGTCCCGCAGGAGGTGCGCGATGCGATGAGCTTCCACTTCGCGATGACGATCGACGAGGTGCTCGCGGTTGCGCTCGAGCGGGCGCCGCTCGCATCAGCGGCTTAGCCGCACAGAGCCCCAGGGCAACGCATAACGTGGGTGCCGGTCAGCGGACCGGCACCCACGTGCCCCTATGCCCCCAATCTCAGTAGAAGGTGTAACCGGTGCGACTGAAGATGAAGCCGTGCCCGTGGGCGGAGAAGCAGTCGACGCTGAACGACCGCACCTGACAGGTGATCGTCCCGACCTTGTCGTCCCATCCGTCCGGCACGACCTTGGCGTATGACGAGATCGCGGACGCGCCGCCGCAGGCGAATGCGGGAGCACCCCTTGCCCCCATGGCAATCGCATTGCCCCAGCTCGCGCTGCAGCTCGACGGCTGAGCCGGCGGCGTCCAAGCGCGCTGTTGGATGTCACAGCGCACCCCGCCCGACACCAGGTCACAGCCGATATTGCTGCCGGGGACGGTGAACCGGGCCTGCGCGAGCGCTTGGTGGCTCGACGGCATGAACGCGCCGGATGGCACGTCCGGCAAGACCCTCTTCTTCACGTAGTGGATCACGGTCTTGGGCGGCGTGCGCTTGGTCACCGTGATGGTTTTCGTGATGACCTTCGGCTTCGTGGTCTTTGTAGCCTTTGTCTGCGTATGTGCAGGCGGTGTGGAGGCCACCGAATTCGTGTGCGCGGGCGCCGTTGACTTTGCCGGCGTGGAGGTGGTGCCGACCAGCGCTCCTGCGCCGGCCGCCTGTTCCCCGCTGTTCTGCGATCCTGCGCCGGCCGCCGCTTTCCTGCTGTTCTTGGGTGCGAGCTGGGGATCGAAGTTTCCTGAGGCGCTGCCAGGGCTCGCGGTGGTGCCGGCGCCAGCCGCAGGCGGCGGGCTGCTTGATCCGCAGCCGGCGACCATAGTCGCGAGCGCTACGGCGCAGAGCGCCATCGCCGTCCGAACGCGTGAAACTCGGTAGCTTCTAGGCATGAGCACGATCACCGCTAGTGACGAACGTCGAGTTGTCGAATCTGTACCACATGAACTCCTTATCGGCGGAAAATCGCGGGTGGGTGAGCATGGAACCCTTCCGGTTCAGGATCCGTCCACCGGAGAGGTTCTGGCCGAAGTGGCAGATGCCTCCCCCGCCGACGCTATCGCGGCGCTCGATGCGGCCGTAGAAGCCGCACCGGCCTGGGCGGCACATCCGCCGCGTGAGCGCGGCGAGATCCTGCGCCGTGCCTTCGAGACGATCCTCTCGCGAGCCGATGATCTGGCGCTGTTGATGACGCTTGAGATGGGTAAGCCGCTGGCGGAATCGCGTTCGGAGATCGTCTATGCAGCCGAGTTCTTGCGGTGGTTCTCCGAGGAGGCGGTGCGGATCGACGGGCGTTACGCCAGCGCGCCTGGCGGCAACGGTCGGCTGCTGACAATGCGTCAGCCGGTTGGTCCGTGCCTGTTGATCACCCCGTGGAACTTTCCCCTCGCGATGGGCACCCGCAAGGTAGGACCGGCGATCGCCGCGGGCTGCACGATGGTCGTCAAGCCCGCCCAGCAGACACCACTCTCGATGCTCGCCTTCGCCCAGATCCTCGAGGAGTGCGGGCTGCCTGGCGGCGTGCTCAACCTCATCACGTCGAGTAGCGCGGGCGCCACCTCGGCGCCTTTGATCGCCGATCAGCGGCTGCGCAAGCTTTCTTTCACAGGCTCGACCGAGGTCGGGCGGCTGTTGATGTCGCAGGCATCAGAGACGCTATTGCGGCTGTCGATGGAACTCGGTGGCAACGCGCCGTTCCTGGTGTTCGGGGACGCCGATCTGGACGCCGCCGTGCAGGGCGCGGTGCTCGCGAAGATGCGCAATGGCGGCGAGGCCTGCACCGCCGCGAACCGCTTCCACGTGCACGAGTCGGTCGCGGGCGAGTTCACCGAGCGCCTTGCTCAGCGGATCGGTGGCATGAAGCTCGGGCGCGGCACCGAACCGGGGATCGAGTTAGGCCCGCTGATCGACGGCAAGCAGCGCGACAAGGTCGCCGAACTCGTCCAGGACGCGGTCGACCGCGGCGCGAAGCCGCTGGCCGGCGGCAATGCCGTCGACGGGCCCGGCTACTTCTACGAGGCGACGGTGCTCGGCGACATTGACGCCGGCAGCCGCCTGATGACCGAGGAGATCTTTGGCCCTGTGGCACCGGTCGTGACTTTCTCCACTGAGGAGGAGGCGATCCGGGCCGCCAACGCGTCCCAATACGGACTCGCCGCCTACCTGTTCACGACCGACCTAAAGCGCGCTCTGCGCGTCTCCGAAGCGCTCCAGACCGGCATGATCGGCCTCAACCAGGGCATCGTCTCGAACCCTGCTGCGCCCTTCGGTGGCATCAAGCAGTCCGGCTTCGGTCGCGAGGGCGGTCCGGAGGGCATCAACGAGTACCTCGCGACCAAGTATCTCGCGATCAACATGGACCAGCGATAGGAGATAGGCGCCTCAAAACTGGCCGCTCTGGGGGTTGTGCCGCTGTCGCTTGTAGCCCAAAAGCGTAAGGACTGTTGGATCGAGGCGGGGCCTTGATTGGTTGCCGCTGTTGGGAGGTGGCGCTAGGATCGGGTTGCGGTCGGCGTCGCGAGATCGAGGGGGGCTTCGATGAGGATGTCGTGGTCGGTGTTTTCAGCGGGTGTTCGGCGGTTGCTTTTGGTCGTCGGGGTGGCAGTCGCCGGGTTGCTCGGTGTCGCGTCTTTTAGTGCGGCCGATCCGCCTGGCACTGCTGTCGTTCAGGGGACGGTCGATACCGGTTTGTGCGGGTTTCCCATCCAGGTGACGCTGGTTGATGGACAGAGAACTCGTGCTGGCTCCAACGCGCTGGTGACGGGTCTGGCGAAGGTTGTGGTCACGAACCTGGATACCGGGAAGACGGCGACCGTCAACGCGTCGAGCCCGTTCACGACCGACAGCTTGGGCACCGTCCACATATGGGGGGACGATCTCTTCATCATCGGACCTTCCTTGCTTCCATTTGAAGTGACCAAGGGCCCGTTGAGCATTACGGCGGAGGGCGTGTTGAGCAGTTCCAGCGATAACGCCGAAGCGATCGATCCGTGTGCGCTTGTGGGCCCGGCTCCGGTTCTAACGCCTGCGACGACCCCCGCGCCTTGGGGGCTGGCGGCGAACGCGCTAAGCCATATGGCCTACGCCGGTCTGATCCCGATCGTCGGCGCGCTGATCCGCCACGATCACGAGCACCTCGACGTGATCGTCAACGGCCAGGCCGTGACGGTGCCTGCCGGGATCGGGATGGCCGAGCCCTTTGACTTCGGTCCCTGCTCGCCTTTTTTCAGCGATGGCGACTGTGCGACCGGCAGCATCTTCGACGGTCTCGTCGCAGACACCCCGCTACACACGCATAGCACCAGCGGCATCATCCATGTGGAGACCGACCGGCCAGGTGTGTTCACGCTTGGTCAGTTCTTCGATGAGTGGGGCGTGCGTTTGAACCAGAACTGTGTGGGTGGGTATTGCACGGGAGGCGGCAAGGAGATGCGTGTCTACGTTAACGGTGACCGAGTGGCCGGAGATCCGCGTGACCTTGTCCTGACAGAGCACCAGGAGATAGCGGTGATCTACGGTGGTCCCGGAGCGTTCAACTCCGTCCCGTCCACCTACGTCGGTGGATGGCCCGACCCCGGAGGAGGATGCGGGGGCGCCGGGGAACCGTCCTGCTAACGCACTCTCAGGGTTACGCGCCCGCAGTGTCGCAATGAGTTGCACGACTCTCGCGCCTGGCACCTGCAATGCGCCTCCGCCCGCGAGCATCCGGCCGACGCCTACGCCGCACCTGCACTGCGCGGAAGGTGGTAGGCGCCGCGAGGAGCTGGAATAGGCGTCCAGACGGCTGTACGTTCTGAGTTGTGAGGGGATCAGGTCAGCGATGGCTCCGT
>DATKSM010000038.1:0-24876 GCA_035531655.1 Solirubrobacteraceae bacterium | reverse complement strand
CTCCTGGATGCCTGGGTCGTTCGGTAGCTGCGTCGGGTCAAATGAAGTGTGCCGCTCGACCAGGATACGGCGGGTAGCGGTCTCCACTTGCGTGGTCTTTGTGATGGTGTGGCGTACTGGACCGCACTGCATCTCGATGATCGGATGGTGCCCGTCTCGCCGAAGCGGCGTTGCCGTTAGGCCGGTGACATGAAGCGCTGGCATCCGGCGGAGCAAGTGCTCGAGCGAGAGCGCCGGCACGTGGTGACACTCGTCCACTACCACGTGCCCATACCTGGACAGGTCGAAATCGCCCCGTCGGACCAGCGACTGGATCATCGCGATATCCACGCCAGGCGACGTGCCGGGATCCTCATCGGACTGGATCTTCCCTGGCTCGATCCCAAGAAACTGGATCAATCGACACCGCCACTGCTCGAGCAACGGCCGGCGATGCACGAGCACAAGCGTAGATCGAGCACGCTGCGCGATCAGCGCCGCCGCGATCACGGTCTTGCCAGCACCCGGCGGCGCCACGAGCACGCCGGACTCGTGCGCCGCGAGCGCACCCAGCGCAACTCGCTGCGACGGCGTGAGCGTCCCTGAGAAAGCCACGGAGATCAGCGTCCCGTCGGACCGCTCATCGCGAAGCTTGAGTTCGAAACCCTCGGCGGCGAGATGCCCCTCGACACGTCCCAGGCAGCCACGTGGCAGGAGCAGGCGATCTCCGAGCTCCTCGTGGCAGGCGATCACACGAGGAGTCTTGTGAGTGGACAGGCGGGCTCGTTCCCGCTCGAAGAACTCTGGGTTCGGGAACGCTGCGGTACGGCGTAGGGCATCCCGAAGCGACGGCAACATCCCACCGCAGGACACCTCGATCCGCCCGCCCAGACGAACCTCGACACAGCCCGCGAGCGGCGACGGGGGAGCGAGCGTCGGGGTGGCCGCTTCGATCAGCTGCTCGTCCCATGGCCTGACCCCAAGCGGGCCGAGAGCGGCAGCACCTTCAGCAGCCAGGGTCGCTACCCGCTCCGGATCAACCCGCCGTACGTCGGCGAGGTAGGCCCACTGATCGTCGAACGGAATCAGGTCGTCATCGAGGAAGACGGTGCAGCCTTCCGCGCGGCGCGCGTGCTGGAGCGGCAGCGCGATCAGGTTGCCAAAGCCACCCCTCGGCATCGTGTCCTGATTCGGAAACAGGCGGTCGTAGGACCCCATCGAGATCGATCGGTGACGCATCGCACGCGTCAGCAGCAACGACCCCAGAGCCCTCGCCAACCGCGCCGACACCGCCGCCGCGATAGCAACCACACGTGCGCGCCGCGCCCTGAGCGGGAGCGCTCAACCAGCACCGGCAGGTCGGACTCGCCGGCCGCGTCACGCAGCGCCCGAACATCATCTGGCCAGGACGGGCCGTCCAGGTCGATCGCGAGCAACCAGCAAGTCTCGTCAGCGAGGAGCGGATAGATTCCTGCGGTCTGCCGGCCCTCGAGATGCAATCGCGCCTCTGCAGCGGAGAACGCTACGAACCTTCGCTGGCCACAAGCCGCGCATTTCACCTTCGGCTTGAAGCACACGCCCGGCTGCCACTCGTTGGAGCACTTGGGTGCCCACCCAGACTTCCCTGGCGCGCGCGTACTCTCCCAACGGGTCGCGAATACGTCCGCACGCCCACGAAACAGCGACGTGAACAGCCTTACGCGGCCACCAGCCGTAGTTACGTCCGGACCATCCGTTTGGCCGTCGAGTACCGCGATCGTCCTTTGCAAAGCGGCCCGCTCGCCGTCCAATTCGGCCAAGCGAGCGCGCGCGCCGGCCAGATCAATCGGTGTCGCCGCGGTCACGCCAGAATCCTCGCGCACCACTCGGACCGAACCAATGCGCCGACCCTCCAAGATCCGAGAGCGCGTGAGTTCTCAAAAGCCGACATTCAGTCGTGCATCAGCCATGATGCTGATACGATGCAGACATGCGTACGACGGTCGATCTCCCACCCGCGGTGCATCGACGCGCGCAAGCCCTTGCGGAGTCACGTCACCAGTCCCTATCGGCGACGGTTGCTGACCTGACCGTCCGTGGTCTTGCCGTTCTCGGCGAGCCCGTGGAGGTCACGACCGATCCGGTGAGCGGGCTCCCCGTCATCAGCCTCGGGCGCACGGTGACCGCCGCTGAGGTCGCTGACGCGCTGGATGACGAGTGAGCAGCACCTACCTGCTTGACGCCAATGCGGCGATCGCGCTCGTGATCGCCGAACACGAGCACCATGGGCGCGTCGCGATGTGGAGCGAGACAGTGGACACGATCGCGCTCTGCCCGGTCACCGAAGGCGCCATGGTCCGCTATCTGATCCGAGTTGGCGAGACTCCAGCCACGGCGTTGCAACTGCTCGCAGCGCTGCGCGAGTCGACAAAGGCTGACTTCTGGCCGGATTCGATCTCTTACGCGGATACAGCGCTCGAGCACGTAACTGGCCACCGTCAGGTCACCGATGCTTATCTCGCGTCGCTTGCGGCCAGCCACGGAGCCCGGCTGGCGACTTTCGACGAGGCGCTCGCCAGCACGCTCCCAGAGCACGTGGAGCTCATCCCGTGAAGCAGTCAAAATCGGCCTGCACCCGTTGGCCAACGACAACATACGCGCCCGCGTACCCTCCCCTCGCATCCAACTGAACATCGCTACGTCTGGTTGCACAGTGCTGATTCAATTGGCCAACGGCCGATCCCGTTGGCCGTTGTTCCCGGTAATCGCCGGATTTCCCGCACTTTCTGCCGCCGTCTTGAGGTACGCCGAGAGCGCCGAATCCCCAGTGTTTACGGGCTAATCGGCGCTCTCTGACGCTTCCTACGTGGACGGCTCGCACGCGAGAGGTCGGCGGTCGATTTCCTGCGGATCGGGATGTGGCCACGCCGCCAGTCGACACCAACTCGTGGGTCGATGTCGGGCAACCCAAACCGCCGAGCCACACGATTGGCCAGTATCCCCGGCAGCCGTTGTCACCGGTCCGAAGCTACGGGCACCGGCAGTGCCTGCAGGCACATGGCTGACGGGATACGCGCCCGGTCATAGGCGCTCACAATGTCCGTCAGGAAGTTCACAGATATTTGGCAGGGCCATCGAGGAGCCCAAGCGTTGCACTGCGCAGGCGGTATACGCCCGCGATACTTGATGCCCGACAGCTGGCCCGTCGAACCGGCCCGGCCCAGTCGCGATCGCGATCACGGAAGCAAACCGAACCCGCGATCCGTGGCAACACTCGTGGCAACATCCACCCTGTCCAGTACGTCCAATACGTCCATAAAACCGCACGATCTGCGCATATCAGACGCCAGAAACCGTATCTACGCAGGGTGATTCGGGTTGAGGGCCTTGTGGACTGAATGGTCCGTGGAGGTTCGAGTCCTCTCGGGCGCATCGGAGAGGCCCCGTTTGCGGGGCTTTTCTGTTTCTCATCGAATTATATTCGACCGTTCTCGCTGGTTCGGGACTGCGTGGCAACAACTTTGGCAACGGTCCCGCCCATTGATGACGGAAGAGCGGTGTTAGCACCGAGTGAGTTCCGCATGAGGAGCCGTGCCTACGAGACCACGCGTGGCTTGAATGGATAGCGACGACGCATGAACGGGGCGAAGTGAGGCACCGTGAAGTCAACGAGCCCAAAGTCAGGGCTGAAAATCAGGCCCTTCTTGATCAGCGAGTCGCGGTGGACCGACGTCCCGGAGCTGCTGCCGAGCCGCTTGACGACGTCTCGGGCACGGTACGGGCCATCGCCGGTATCAGCCATCGCCGCCATGTAGCGACGTTCGGCAGGGGTCGCCTTCTCGAATCGCACGTGGAAGAACTCATCGTCCAGCCTGCCCATCACGAGTGGTTCGGCGGCCGCGACGTCAGCGATTGTGATCGGCGATCTCGGCGCCATGTTCCAGACCTCTTTGCCATAGGCCTGAATGAACGCGGGGTAGCAGCCCGACAGCTCAACGACTCGATCAAGCGCCGCTGGCTCATATTCGACGCGCTCGGCCCGAGCCGGCTCAACGAGCGCGTCACGGGCGGCCGTCTCGCTGAGGCGCCCGATCTCGGGATACGCGAACAACCGCTCGGCGTACGACTTTGCCTCCACCATCAGGCCCGGCAGCTGCGGTAGACCGGTTCCGACCAGAGCGATTGGCAGTTTGAGCTGGGAAATGCGATGCATAGCCGCCGCAACCGCTTCCATCTCCTCACGCTTCAGAAACTGCATTTCGTCTATGAGAAATACGACACCGGTCTCGTGATCCTGGGCTGCTGCTCCGAGTTCTACGAGCAGCTGCGTGAGATCGCGTTCAAGATTTCCGGTTGAAGCAGTCACCCGCTCTGGGTCAAACGAGAACTCGACCTTTCCATCCGTGGACGCCCCAACCTTGAAGCCTGTGAGGATCGCGGTGAACGATTTCAGCCTCTCCCCCAGCGCCTTGCGGCGATCAAGACGCAGGAGCGCCTGGTAGGCTGCGTCGGCAAATTCAGCTCGGAAATCCGTGTCAGAGCGAATCTCGATTGGATCCGGCGCCGTCCATCCTTCGGCGTCCGCAATGCTCTCGAACTCGAGCAATAGAACGGTCTTGCCAACCCCACGAAGCCCGAACACGATCATGCTCTGCTCGTTGCGGCATCGACTCAGACGACCGAGTAGAGAGCGAAACTGATCCTTCTGCGGTTCGCGGCCAGTCAGCGCCGGCGGAGGGTTGCCAGCACCCATCGCATAAGGGTTCGCGAGCGGATCCATGACCAGCACGTTATCAGGACTTCTCAGGAGTTATCAAGGAAAAATGATAAGTCATGATAACTCCTGATAGCTTGCCGTGCAGCCTCCCGATCGGATGCGTGTCAAAGCGTTCGCGCCGTCTGGCGTCCGCCGCGTCATCACTCCGTCGCCATTGCGCTAGCCGAGCAATGCGCCGTCGACAGGCAGAAGCGATCGTCATCGATTCACGACGAGGGCCAGCTACTGCGCGTGAGTCCCTTGGCCCGCGGTGTCGTCACCGACTTGCGATGGACAGACATCAACGAGGATGGAGGACGCTAATTGCTCCGGTTCTCGTGATCCGTGTGAGGACCGTCTGCGGCGAACTCTGGGTGCGGCGGGCGGTGTGGAAGTTCGGGTGCCGGTGAGGTGGTTCTTCACCACTGCGTACGATGGTTCATTCCCCGCGAAGCCCGGGTCGCTACGGCATCGCGGGCGAGCTGGGGCGGGTTCTTGCAATGGTGCGCGATGTGTCTGCGTGCATCTGCGTCATCGTGGACATGGTGTTCGCCGGGCCTGTGGGGACAACGAGCCCTGGCACTGCCTCGGGGGCCGCCGCGAGGCCGATGGCGAGCGCCAGCAGGAGCGCCGCAGTACCCCAGGACACGGCGCGCTTCCACGGCAGCATCTTCTCCAGCGTGATCAGCACTGCGATGAGTGCCATCCACAGCAGGCTCATGACGCCTAGAGCGAACAGACCCGCCATCAGCGCCCAGCAGCAGCCTAGGCACCAAGCGGCGTGGCGCGCGCCCAGTTCGGCCGCACCGCGACGCCCGTCCCGCCAGCTTCCGAGCAGGAAACCCAGCGGGCTGCGGCACTTCGACAAACAGACGTCCTTCAGCGGTGTCAGCTCGTAGCCTGCTGCGGCGAAAAGCACCCCGGCCGCGAGCCAGTGGCCACTGGAATCCCAGGCGACATCGCCAGCTAGGAGGCTGCGGCCGAGCGCGACCACCCCGTACCCCATGACACCGGCGCATCCCCAGACAACGAGATACGAGCCGGCAAAGACCAGCGGCCGGTCGAGGCCCCGGCAGCGGGTCATCGTCGCGTACAACCCGACGGTCGGGGCCAGTGCCGGCAACATCATCGCCGCCATCATCACCACCCAGACACCTACGAACCACCCTAGCGCGCCAAGGTTGCTGCTCGGTCCGGCGTCCATTCCGGCCATCCGATCGACCGTCGCCCACCAAGCGATGGCGGTCAGAGCCAGCAGCAGGGCGACCAATCCAATGCGCGAGCGAGCAGCCGCCACCGCCGTTCCCAACTCGCCGCGGGGATGCTGGCCGCGGTTGGCGGCTGCGGCGGAGGCGGCGCTGGCCGTCACGCCGCCCACTCGAACTGCGACCGCGAGAATGCTGACTTCGCGTCGTACTGGATTCCGAACGCGTCGATTTTTGACCTGGTCGCGCGGGCGATGGTCAACTCTGGCCCGGCCGGATGGAAGATGCCCTGCAGTCGCGCCGGCTCGCCGGACTCCACGCCGAACGGGACGACATCCTCGATCTCGATCTCGACATCGTCGCCGATCCGCACTGAGTGGCGCAGGCCGTCCTCGATGACCGCGATCGGTGCCCGGCGCACGCCAAGGTTCTCGCCGATCAGTGGGCCGAGCGCCTCCATCGGACCGCCGAGGGCGCCGGAGAAGACGCCGCCTAACTTCTCGGCCTGTTCGTCGGAGGCGGCGCTGTCGATGTACACGCCGATCCTCCAATTGCCGTCGGTCATCACCTTAGGCGTTTCGGCGACGGCCGCGACAGTGAGTCCGCCAACATCCACCCCCTCGATGTCCCCGCCCTTTACATGGAACACGAGCACAACCCGGCAGTAGTCATTGGTCGCCCCGAGGGCCAGCGACGCTGTGCACGGGCACACCAGATCACACGAGCAACTCTCGAAGTACGAGCCAGCAATCTTCCACGACATCGCTTCCCCCCTGTTCGTTGGCCGAATGTCGGCCCATTGTCCATAACCCGCTGCGCGATCGGGAAAGTTTTTGGCCCGGGGGTCAGACACCACGGATGCATGCACCGTGACAAGCCGGAGCGGCGAAACCGTGATTCAGCCGCAACTTCCAGGTCGGGAGGACCGAGGCGTCATCGCTGATACCGCCCGGAACCAAACCAAGTCAGAGCCAACATCAGCACTCACCTCTCGTCGCCGAAGCGCTCGTAGGGCCGGACGCCGCCGACATGGCGGAAGCGATCGTCGGCTCGCCGGCTAGCTCGACGTGCATCCCCGCGATCCGCGGCCGCTCCCAGCGTTAGTCGGGTTGAAGCCATGGAAGAAGTCACCGATCCTGCAGGCTGCTGCGGTCTCGCTCGTGAGACCGCGCGGGACGTATTTCTAAGCGGACTGCACGAGGTGGCGTTCGAACGCCCAGACCGTCGCGGCGGTCCGGGTACGCACGCCTGTTTTCTCGAGGATGTGCTGGACGTGGTGGCCCGCCGTCTTGGCGGAGATGCCGAGGCTCTCGGCGATCTCCTTATTGGTCTTTCCCGCGGCGAGCGCAAGCAGGACCTCCAGTTCGCGGTCCGTCAGTCCCGCGGGCAGCTCGCGTGGTCGTTTCGCCACCCGGTGCCCGGCCGCAGCCAGCACGGCGTCAACCGCCTCCGGGCAGAGCCGACCATCGCGTGCGCCGCCCAGCAGTTCGGCCTCGGCGGCGGCAGCGTCCAGCGCGGGTCGGTGCGGTCGCCGCTCAAGCATCGCCTGGTATGAGTCGGCGGCGGCGAGGATGCGTGCCGCCCGGCCGAGCGCCGGCGCATGCGCCTTGCGGTGGTAGCCGGCACCGTCAAGCCGTTCGTGATGCGCACCGGCCAGTTCGCCGATCGACACGAGTGCAGGGGCATGGGCGAACGAGCGCTCGGTGAAGTATGGGTGCAGCTGCACTCGCTCCCAGTCGGTGAGGCCCAAGGGTCCGGGCTTCTCCCAGATTGCGTTCGAGACTGCGACTCGACCGAGGTCGAGCGCGAGCGCGGCGCGCCGCACCACTATCACGTCGTCCTCGGAAAGACCAAGGCGCCAGGCGGCAGCCTCGGCGAGCTGGGATGTGCCCTCGGCGTGTCCGCGTAGCCAGTAGGACTTGAGGTCGGTGAACGTCCCGACCACGCGGAACGCGGCGTCGATCTCGTCGCCGGTCATCCACCGCTGTGGCGGCGGCTCGGCCGCGATCGCCTGATCCCAGATCAACGCGTCATCGAGCCCGTCGAGCAGCTCGTCGAGGTGGTCAATCGCGAGGGCGGCCAGCTGCGGTTCGTAGGCGCCGCCCGCGCGCTGCGCGATCACCTCGCCCGCCCGCCCTGAGCCTGCGGCCGACAGGAAGACCGAGATGTCGCGGGCGACGTGGAGCACCCGTGCCGGCGGCGCGATCTGCTCCCCTGCGGCGACTCCGGGGAACCCGTTCCCGTCCCAGCGCTCGAACACGTGCGCTAGGTTCGAGACAACGCTGGGACCAAAGCCGAGCCAGCCGGCGAACCGCTGCGCGACCTCGCAATGCAGGGCGAATACCCCGCGTGCGATCTCGAGTCTGTGCTCGAGCGCGTGGGCGACCATTCCCTCGCGAACCTCCGGCGGTCGTCCTTGTCCGACCACGTCCATCAGGAACGCGCCGAGCTCGTCGAAGTTGCCTCCGTCGACGAGTGCGAACTTCGCCCGCGGCTCGATGTCGTCCCCGAACAGCTCCGTCTGCTCCGTGGAGTCCGACGTGCAACCGATCGAGTGCAGCAGCGAGATGTAGTAGGCGTCGACGAGCTCACTTGGTGTGAGCCCGGCAAGCTCGCCCAGGCGAACCGAGAGGATCGCCGTCCTCAGCGCGTGCTCGAGCGGCTGACCGGTACCCAGATCGGTCGCAATCGACATCGCGCCGATCATCTCCGCCGCGCGGACCGGCGGCTGGTCTCGGTCGGGTTGCGCTGCCGAAGGGTCGCGACTGTCCGTTGCCACGGGTAGATCCTATGCCCGCGATCGCGGTGAGCGTGAAAAATGGGAAGCCGCCACGCGGGCGGCTTCCCTTGTCGAGCGGCGGCGTCTGTGTCTACGCCACTGTCTGCAGGTGCTCCTGGGGGTCGACCGGCCCCAGGCTCTCGACGACGTCGAGGGTGCCGTTACGAACCTGGGCGATGTACATGTTCATCCGCACGTGGTGCTGGCCAGGCACCATCTCGACCGGGCCACCCGGGCTCTCGGCGAGCCTGGCGTGGTCGAGTGCCGCGACGACAGCAGTCTGGTCGAGCGAACCGGCTTCCGTGACTGCGGCCTCCCACAGCTTGAGGCCGCGGTACATGCCCGTGGACCCGCTCCCGGCGCTGAAATGCGGGCCTTCCGGGAAGCGCGCGTTGTAGCGGCCGAGCAGCTCCTTGCTGAACGGGTCGCTCACCGACTGGTAGTAGTCGATGCAGCCGTATAGCCCTTCGATGTGCTCGGACGGCAGCGCGGCGGCGAGATTCTCATCGAAGTACGTCGTGACGACACGCCCTCCCCGCTTCGTGTAGCCGGACTCGCACAACGCCTGGAGGAACGGGAAACACCCGGGAGGCACGGTCGTGTTGAAGACAACGTCAGCGCCGCTGGCGTTGATCCTGTCGACCGTCTCTCCCCAGTCGGCGTGATCGATCGGGAAGTACACCTCTCCGACGATCTTGCCGCCGTTGGCCGAGGCGACTTCGTGGACCTTCCTGTTCATCACGTGAGGCCAGATGTAGTCAGCCGAGGGCAGGTAGAACGTCCGTGCTCCGGTCTGCTGCATGACCCACGGGATCAGCGGCTCGACCTGCTGTGCAGGAACGGCGCCGGTGCAGAACAGGAGCGGGTGATACTCCTGCCCCTCGTACTGCTCGGGGTAGATGTAGAGCGTCTCGCCCTCAACCACCGCCGGGTCCTTGATGGCCTGCCTGGTCGAGCTGAAGATGCCGCCCAGGAGCACGTCGACGTGGTCATCGTGGACTAGCTTGGTTGCCGCGGCCGCCGCCTGCGCGTCGTCGCTTGCACTGTCCTCGATCAGCAGCTCGACGCGACGGCCGAGCACGCCGTCCGACGCATTGATCTCGTCTACGACCAGCGTCGCGGTGTTGGCCTGGGCGCCACCCAAGGGGGAGAGGGCGCCCGTCTGGTCGGCGATCACGCCGACTTTTATTGTGTCTCGCATGACGTCGCTCCTACGCCTCGTAGCGGGCGCTGAGCTCCGGCACCTGCGGCCGGCCCTTGTGCCCGGCCTCCTGCATGATCGGCGGGACCTCGGGGTCGGAGGCAAAGCTCTGCCAGCCGTCGAGATCCCAGTCGAAGATCACCCAGACGCGATCCTCCTGGGTGGGATCGCGGAAGACGAGCGCGCCCTTCGAGCCGTGCTGCTTGCGCTTCTCGGCACCCTTGGTCCCGAAGACACTGTTGAAGCGGTCGAAGTCCTCGACCGTCGTCGTTGCCAGGAGCATGATGCCCTCCTTACGTGTCCGGTGTCTCCGAGCGACACCGAGGTTGGAGCGAGTATCCGCCGAGGGCGCTCCAGCCACATCGGGCAATTGCCCTATGCGACGATCGGTTCGCGCAGGCCACTCCGCTTGTATCGACGGTCGTTCGGGCGGACGATCGCTTCCGCGCTGGCGCTCGCGTCCTGGCGTGCGATCGGAATGGCGACGGAGCGCTGTTGAGAGACCTCCCTATGGCGGAGTTGCGAGACCGAACCTGTCGTGCCGGCGTGACCTGCTCTCGCGACGGCGGGTGACTGACTGGGCTCGGCCGCTCGTTAGTCCAGGATGCTGGCTGCCTGAACGCTCCGGGGGTAGCGCTGGCCCCGCGCGAACGCTTTTCGCCTCACTCCCTCGCCTCGTCCGCGCTTGGAGCGCTTTCGGCGGCTGAATGGGCTTTGGCGGGCGTTCTGGTCGCAGGGCCAGTAGAGCCACCATACTCCTTCCAGCCAGGCGTCACGAGCTGGTGTTCCCCAGATCCTGTTAAGTCACGCGCGCGGGCGTCGCGTCAAGCGGCTGCGCTGGTGAGGAGCATGGTCGGGTCGTTCAGGTTCCAGCCCGTCACCGCTGGTTGTCGGCTCTGTCGGCGCGTGAGCTCGGGATCCGCTGGCGTCGCTGGGCGACGCGTATGTCGATGAGCGCGCGGCGCTCGGCTGAGCGGACAGAGCTCCCGCCACGCTGCAAGACACCCTGGCGCACGACCCGCATCTCGGTCGGCCTGATCGTTATGTTCACGAGAAGGCAACGGGTCGGTAACAGGGATGCGACATCCGAGCGAGAGCAGCCAGTCACGCTGGTGGTCATGGCGACGCTGCCGCCGTTGTACGCACACCGTCTCGGGCGCGATCCGGGACCCGACTCGTCGCGAGCAGCCTTGCGGGCGACGCTCGCTGGTCCGGTCGATGGCCTTGAGACGGATGCGTGTCTGACCGCCGACGGACGGCTGGTGCTGCTGCACGACCCGTGGCTGAGCAGCTCCACGACATCGCGCGGCTGGGCGCATCAGACGGCGTGGAGCGATCTGCGCGGTGCGCGCCTGCGTGACCGCAATGGCGCCCCGACCGCGGAGACGCCGATGCTCCTAGAAGAGCTGCTGGACGATGCGCCCGGGGACCTTCGGGTGCAGGTCGAGGTCAAGGCCCACGGCGATCCTGAGCTGGCACGGGCCACGGCGACCGCGGTATGCCGGTTGGCACGCGGGCGACCGGACCGCGGGCGTGTGGAGGTTCTCTCTTTCCATTCGATCGCGTGCGAGGAGACAGTCCGCCACGGGATGCCGGCCCGGCTGGTCGCATGGGCGGACTATGCGCCCGGGACGCTCGCACCATGGGCTGCGCGTGCGGGAGTCGGCGGCATCTGCATCGAGCACTTTCTCCTGCACCCTGCCTTCGTCGAGCGGCTGCAGGCCGGTGGCCTCAGCGTCACGACCGGGACGATCAACGACGCGGCGCTGGCCGCGCGAGCGGCCGCGCTCGGCGTCGACGCGATCACGACCGATCGACCGGCGGCACTGCACGGCGAGCTTGCCGCGATGTTGTTGGCGGCCTGAACGGCGACCACGGGACGGGATCGAAGGGTTGCGGTCAGCCGCCGGCCCGTAGCACTGCCAGGATCCGGGGATGGCCGTCGATCTCCAACTCGTCGACGATCTCGACCTCGTCGAGGCCGACGATCCGCGCTAGTCGTCGCAGCCCCTCCGGTGAGAAGCCCCAGTACACGAAGTCGTCGCGCGCATACACGTCGCCAGGTTCGTGAATCTCGATCGCGGGGGTGTCGGCGGCTAGGCGCGAGCCGTACGTCTCGAGCACGATCTCGCCACCAGGCGCGAGCACATCCGCGAGCACCCGCAGCAGCGCGATCGGGTCGGTCACCCGGTGCAGGATCCCGAAGCACAACGCAACGTCGAAGCGCTCGCCGAGCTCGTTCACGTCCAGCGCGTCCATGCGTCGGTACTCAACCCCCGACGCGACCAGCCCGGCGATCGCCCGGAAACCGGCGCCACCAGTCAGCGTCACGCCGAAGCGAGCGCGGATCCAGTCGACGTATTGCTCATTGTCGATCGCGACAACGCGACGCGCGCCGCGGACCTCCGCGAGGAAGCTGTAGAAACCGTCGAACGCGCCGACGTCGAGCACGCTGCGGCCCGCAAAACGATCCGCGCCGAGCACCGCAAGGCGGTAGCCATGGTCACGAGCGATCCCCGGCGTGTAGATCCCCGACGCAAGCGAGAACGTGTGAAACCAGAGCGGGACCGAATCGCGGACGCGCTCGGCGTCCGCGGCCGGCGCGCCGATCGCGTTGACGTCGGCGACGACCCGCTCGGCATCGGACGTCTCGGGGACCGGCTCGACCGCGGTTGCAAACGCTGCCAACTCATCCACTCCAGTCTGTCGTTCACAACATCGTCACTTAGCATCACAGGTTGGCGCCGGCGGCTCGCGAAAGTCCGACCGTCCCTGCGCCGCGAGACCTGGGCGACTTCCGCGAGCGCGGCTAAGGAAGCGCTCGAGGCGTCGCCAAGCTCGCAGGGAGCGACAATCGGTCGATGACGCTCGGGGACGTCCAACAACAGCGGCTGCTACAGCGACTGCGCCAGGCCGGTGAACAGCCGGTCACATTCGTCGAGCTCCACGCCGCCGGGGTTGACTTCCCGGCCGCCGTCGTCTCCGAGCTGGAACTGAACGGATACATCATCGAGCGTGTCCATGAACGCGGGCGGTCGGTCGGCGTGCGGCTTCTCTACCCAGAACCCCGCGACGCATCCAACACACCAGCCGCACGCCAACGGCGTCGACGGCCGTGGCCGCACCGATAACCCAGCCACTGGCCACGCTATGAGTCGGCTGGGCACGGCCCCATCTACATGCAAGCAGCGGCTCCCTCCGGGCGCGCGATAAGACCGCACGGGCGGCTCCCACCCGATGAGCAGCGCACGGTCTTCTCGTCCGCCAGCCGCCCGACAGTCAAGCCGAGCACCACCTGCCGCCCGCTGGCCGAAAAGGCCACGGCATCGGCGCGACCTGTATAGGCGTCGACCGGTAGCGTCCCGGGCGGCCGCCGCTGTCGCCGATCGGCCCGCCGACCTCGCCGCCGAGATCATCGTGACCGCTCGTGTCCGATACGGGCGGCGTGCAGCCGTGTCGGCGACGTTGAAGTCGTGACCGGTTCGCTGCGCCGGCGTAAACGTTTCCGCCGCGCCGTACGTCGCTTCGTGCTTGAAGCGACCTGGGGCTTGGCTTGTCAAGGCCGATCGAAAACTAGGCCACTTGCGCACGCGCGTCCGACCGGTGCTGCTGGATGGCAGCAGAGCACTTATCGCGCCATAGTGAGTCTCATAAGTTTGTAAGATTTACAAGTCTATGTGGGCGTCTCGTTCTGGTCAGCCTCCGGTTTATGCGTTGAAGGCGGATTTCTTTCGGGTGCTGGGGCACCCGGCGCGGGTCCGGATCCTGCAGTTGCTGCGGGACGGAGAGTTCTCGGTCGGTGCGCTCCAGGAGGTTCTTGAGCTGGACTCTTCGGCTGTCTCACAGCACCTTGGGGCACTGAGACGGCAGGGATTGGTGGCGAGTCGGAGGGAGGGGACCAGCGTTTACTACCGGGTGAGCGATCCGCGCACATTGCAGTTGCTGGAGCTGGCGAAGGCGATCATCACCTCGACGCTCGAGCAGAGCCAGGCGCTGCTTGACGATCTAGCTGTCGAGGAGTTCGCGCCCGGGCGGGGCCGCGGCTGACAGTGGGCGCCCTTGGTGGGGTGGCGCTCGCGGGGGCGCTGATGATCGTGATCGGTGGCGGTGTCGCGGCGATGCGCGACCGGCTCCGGGCTGGCTTGCTCGTGCAGGCTGCTGGGATGACGCTGCTCGGTGTCGTCGGGTTTGTGGCGCTGACGGATGGTGTGCGTGTCGGCTCGGCGTTCCACAGCAGCGTCATGCCGGCGCTTGGGCTGGATCCGTTGAGCGGTTTCTTTCTGGCGGTTCTTGGGCTGACGGCGGTCCCGACGCTCGTGTTCGCGCCTGATTATCTTCCTGGGAGCAGTGGTGATCGGGGTGTGGGTCCGTTGACGGCTGGCTTTCTGCTTGCGCTCGTCGGCGTGCTCGCGGCGCGTGACGTGACGACTTTCCTTGCGTTTTGGGAGTTGATGACGCTGTTGCCGGCCGCCGCGATCCTTGTCGCCAAACGCGACGCTGCCGTGCGGGGCGCCGTGTATGCCTACTTGGGGATCACCCATGTGGGTGGCGCGGGGGTCTGGATCGCTCTGTTGGTGTTGCAGCATCACGGGGCGATTGGTGACCCTGCTGCGTTGACCGCGGCAGGTAGCGGCGCTCAGACGGTAGTCGCGATCGCGGCGCTGGTCGGGTTTGGGACCAAGGCCGGGTTCATCCCGTTGCATTCGTGGCTGCCGCGTGCGCACCCGGTCGCGCCGGCGCATCTATCGGCGCTGATGTCGGGGATGATGATCAAGGTCGCTCTGTACGGGCTTATCCGGGTGGAGTTCCAGTGGCTTGGCGCGACCCCGCGGTGGCTTGGGATCGTCCTGGTCACAGTCGGCGTGGTGTCCTCGCTTGGCGGGGTGTTGTGGGCGCTCGTGCAGCATGAGCTCAAGCGGCTGCTGGCGTATCACTCGATCGAGAACGTCGGGATCATCGCTCTCGGCCTCGGCGCGTCGCTGCTGCTGGGAGACGCCGGCGCGCGGACGTGGGCGGCGATCGCGTTTGCGGCGGCGCTGCTCCACATCGCCAACCATGCGACGTTCAAGTCGTTGCTGTTCCTCGGCGCCGGTGCGTTCGAGCGTGCCGTCGGGAGCCTTGACCTCGATCACCTCGGCGGGCTGTTGCGTCGGATGCCATGGACCGGGGGGGCGTTTCTGATTGGCGCGATGGCGATCGCCGGGCTGCCGCCGCTGAACGGGTTCGCGTCGGAATGGCTGACGTTGCAGTCGCTGCTGCACGCCGCGCTGCATCGGCCGGTCGCGATCGCACTGGTAGCTGGCGTGGCGCTTGCCGCGCTGGCGGCGACTGCGGCGCTCGCGCTGCTGTGCTTCGTGAAGGTCGTCGGGCTGGTGCTGCTCGGCGCGCCGCGGCGAGCGCGGTGCGCCGCGGCAGTCGATCCCGCGATCGGGATGCGGGCCGGGATGGCTTTCCTGGCGTTGGCTTGCGTTGTGCTCGGTCTGATCCCCGGGCTGGTGTTGCCGACGCTGATGCGTCTCGCCCCGGGTGCGGGACATACCCAGTTCACGCGGCACCTCGGCCTCTCGCTGCCGAGCACGGGCGCCTACCCCGCGCTCGGCGTGGCACTCGCGCTCGTCGTCCTGACCGCGGGCCTGACGTGGTTGCGCGGCTCGCGTCGGAGCGCGCCGGCGCCGTCGTGGGCGTGCGGGCAGCCGGTCGTGCCCGCGCTGCGCTGGACGTCGGCTGGGTTCACCAAGCCGCTGCGGCTCGTGCTTGAGAGCGTTCTCCGTCCGCAGCGGACGATCGAAGTCCGGGAGGGCGGCGGGATGGTGCAGGAGATCTCCTACTCCGGTCACGTCCCGTCGCTCGTTGACACGGTGCTGTACGAGCCGACGATCCGCGCCGGGCTGCGTGCCGCCATGTTCGCGCGGCGGTTGCAGACAGGGAACATCCGCACCTATGCGGCGTATCTGCTCGTGCTCGTGATCGGGCTGCTGCTGCTCGCGCGAACGGGAGTGCTGTAGATGAACATCGCCGCCGCGATCGGGCAACTCCTCGGGCTCGTCGTCGCGCCGCTGCTGCCCGGTCTGATCCAGGCGTTGAAAGCAAGGTTGCAGGGCCGCCGCGGCCCGTCGCCGCTGCAGCCCTACCGAACGTTGCGGCGCCTGTGGTCAAGGAGCGCTGTTGACCCGGACGGGACTGGTGGCGTGTACCGGATCGCGCCGCCGCTGATCGCCGCTAGCCTGATCGCCGCCGTGCTGCTCGACCCGCTCGCCGGCCGGGCCGGGGACTTCGGGCTCGGCCATGACGCGCTCGTGCTCGTTGGCCTGCTGGCGCTGGCGCGCTTCGCGGCGGCCGCTGCTGCGTGGGACACCGGCAACGGCTTTGCGTTGATGGGCGCCGCCAGGGATCTGATGATCGCGGTGTTCGGCGAGGCGCTGCTGCTGATCGCGCTGCTCGTCGCCGCACTGCCGGCGCACAGCACCGACCTGCGCGCGATGAGCGCCGCCGCCGCAGGGTGGCACGTCTGGAGCACGCCTGCGCATTGGTGCGGTGCGATTGCGTTCGCGCTCGTGATCCTGGTCGAGACCGGGCGCCAGCCGATCGACAACCCGGACACCCACCTCGAGCTGACGATGATCCACGAGGGGCCGCTGCTGGAGTACGCCGGCCGTGACCTCGCCTTGCTGCAGTGGGCGGCCGCGGCCCGGCACTGGGTCGTGCTCGTCCTCGGCGCCGGGCTGTTTTTGCCCCACCCGCGCGGGTTCGTGGCGAGCCTCGGCGTCGAGGCCGCCGAGGTGATCGCCCTCTGCGCAGCGCTGGCGCTGGTTGAGACCTCCGAGGCGAAGATGCGGATCCTGCGGGTGCCGCTCCTGCTCGGCGTCGGGTGCACGATCGCACTCGCCGGGGCCGGCCTGTCGATCGCAAGGGTCACATGAGCACGGGCTTGGATGACCTGATCGTCGCGCTCGCTCTCGGGATAATCGTCGCCCGGCGCCGGTCGGTCGCGATCTGTCTGTTGGCGGCGCAGTCACTCGCGCTCGGGATCGGCGCGCTGTCGCTCACCGACGGGCGCTCCGGCAGCGAGCTTGTCGCCGCGATCGTGCTGCTCAGCAAGGCGGCTGTGCTGCCAGTGCTGCTCTACGTGCTGATGCGCCGCACCCGGGAGACGCGGCTCGTCGTCGCCGCGAACGGGCCGCTGATCCGCCTCGCCGGTGCCGGCGCGGTCGCTCTGGGCGCGGTGTGGCTGACGCCCGCGTTGGGCCTCGGGAACGCGCACACCGAGCACGCCGCGGTCGCGCTCGTGCTCATCGGGATCGCGATCGTCGTCGCGCGCCGCCCGGTCTTGTTCCAGCTGCTCGGCATGGTCGTCGCCGAAAACGGGGTGGCGTTGTTGGCGATCTCGGTGCCCGGCGGGATCTCCTATGTCGTCGAGCTCGGGGCGCTGTTTGACCTCGCGGTCGTCGTCGCGGTCGCGGCCGCTTTCGCGACACGGATCCACGAGGAGCTCGGGACGGGCGACACCGAACTTTTGCGGAGTCTGCGTGACTGACGCCGTCCCGATCCTTGTGGCGGTCGTGCCCGCGGTTCCGTTGGTCGGTGCGGTGCTGACGCTGCTGGCCAGGTCAGCCCGGCAGGCCGATCGCCTGGCGGTGACGATGGCGCTGCCGACCGCTGCCGCGGCGCTCGTCCTGGCCGGGATCGTGTTCGCGCGCGGGGGCAGGCCCGCGCTGCAGGGTCACTGGTACCTCGTCGACGGCGCAAGCGGGCTGCTACTCGCGGTGACCGCAGTGATCGGACTGTGTAGCACGCTCGTCTCACCGGCCTACCTACGCACCAGCGGCCGCAGCCTAACCACCGTCACCCGCTCCCACAACCTCTACTACGGGGCGCTGTTCATGTTCTGGGCTGCGCTACTCGCGGTCCCGATCTGCGGGAATCTCGCGGTCACATGGCTGATCGTCGAGGCGACGACCGCCGCCTCAGCGCTGCTCGTTGCGTTCACGGGCGCCCGCGACGCGCTGGAGGCAGGCTGGAAATACCTCGTGCTGACCACCCTTGGGCTATCGGTCGCGCTGCTTGGGATCGTTGTGCTCGCGATCAGCCAGGCGGCCGCCGGCCATCACGGCCTCGGCACGCTCGATTGGCACGTGCTGCGCCTCGCCGCTCACGCTTTGCCGAAGGGCTCGACGCTTGTCGCGTTCGTGCTGCTGCTCGCCGGCCTGGCAACGAAGGTGGGCTGGGCGCCTGTCCACAACTGGCTGCCGGACGCCCACAGCGAAGCGCCGCCGCCGATCAGCGCGCTGCTGAGCGCGGCGCTGCTGCCAAGCGTGTTGCTGGTCGCGTGGCGTATCAAGCAGATCCTTGTACCGTCGGTTGGGACCGGGACGACGCGCGGCTTGTTCCTCGCGTTCGGGCTGGCCTCGCTGCTCGTCGCGGTCCCGTTCCTGTGGCGGTCACTGCCGTGGAAGCGCCTGCTTGCCTACTCAAGCCTTGAGCACATGGGTGTGATCGCGCTCGGGATCGGGTTCGGGACGCCGCTGGCGATCGCCGGCGTCGTGTTGCACGTCGCAGGTCACGCGCTCGCCAAGGCGCTCGGGTTCTACGCCGCACCGCCACTGCTGCGCGTCGACCCAGGCGCCGCGAAACGGGCGCCGTCCGGCGTGGCCGGCGCCAGCCCGAGCACCGCGACGGCAATGGGAGTCAGCCTGGCCGCGCTCGCCGGCATGCCGCCGTCCCCGCTATTCCTCTCCGAGCTGTTGATCGTCCTCGGCGGCGTCGCGGCCGGGCAGCTGGTCGTTAGCGCGATCGCCGTGATCGCGCTCGCACTCGGGTTCCTCGGGCTTCTGCACGCGCTCGTTGAGGGAGTCATCGGCGACCGCCCGCCCGGCGGCCGGCCGCGAGCCGTGAGCGGCCAGTGCACGACCGTCGCGCTGACCGCGGTCCTCGGCACCGGCCTGCTGGCGCTGCTCGCTGCCGGGCCGCTACTCGTCGGCTCAAGCTTTATCGCGACGCTCGCCCGAGGGGCAATATGACGAGGATCGAGCAGGTCGAGCCGTCAGCGTGGCGGGGGACGATCGAGCGCGCGCTCGCTGGCGGCGAGCGGTTCGCCGGCGCCTGGGCGACCCCGCGGGGGCCGGACCTCAGCTGGTGGGCATTGCTAGTCGGTCCGCGCGGCATGCGCGCGCTTTCTGCCAACGCGCCGGGCGGGGCGATCGACACGATCGCGGATCTGACCCCGGCGGCAGACTGGGACGAGCGCGAGGCACACGACCTGTACGGCCTGCGGTTCACCGGCCACGAGCCGATGCGCGCGCTCGTCACCCACACCAACGACCCCGCCCAGTGGATGACCCCGGTCCACGGCGACGGCGTCCATCAGGTCGCGGTCGGCCCGATCCACGCCGGCGTGATCGAGTCCGGGCATTTCCGCTTCCACGTCGTCGGCGAGCGGATCCTCGCGATGGACCCTCGCCTGTTCTACAAGCACCGCGGCCTCGAACGCGCCGCCGAAGGCCTCTCACCCGACCAGGCGCTGCCCTACGTTCAGCGGGCGTGCGCGGCGTGCGCGGTCGCAAACACCGTCGCCTACGCGCAGGCGGTCGAGGATGCGCTCGGGCTGCGGCCCAACCGTGATCTGCGCGTCGCCCGGACCGTGCTGCTGGAGTTAGAGCGCGTCTATAACCACCTGCATGACATCGGCGCGATCTGCGCCGGTGTCGGCTTCGCGCCAGGATCGATGGTGTTCGCCGCCCTCAAAGACCGCGCCCAGCAGACGATCGCGGCCGCTTTCGGGCACCGCTTCCTGTTCGGCACGATCGCGATCGGGACGGGGGCGGCCGCGCTCGATGCCACCGCCGCGGACTCCCTGAGGGCTTTGCTGCGGGAGCTGCGCACCGAGTTCGTCGCGACGTGGCGGGAGCTGGAGTTCGCAGGCTCTTTCCAAGCCCGACTCGGCGGTGTCGGCGTGCTTGGGGCCGAGGACGCGGTCCGGTTCGGGGCGGTCGGACCCGCCGCGCGAGCGGCAGGACTCCGGGAAGACGTCCGCAGCCGCAGCCCGCAACTCGCCTACGGCGCGTTCGAACCGGCGGTGCTGCCAACGCCGGCAGGGCCGGTCGGCGACGTCGGCGCGCGACTCCGGCTGCGTGCGGTCGAACTCGACGCCTCGTTCGATCTGCTCAACGAGCGGCTCGCGCAGCCGCTCGCGCACGGAGTAGCGGTTGCCGAGAACGGACCTGGCGCCGGGGGCACTCGTGGCAGTCGGGTCGGCGCCGGGCGGGTCGAGAGCGCGCGCGGAGCGACCGCCTGCGTCGTCGAGCTGACCAACGGCATCGTCGACCGCGTTCACCTCCGGACGGGCTCCTACGCCAACTGGCCGGCGCTCGCCCACGCCACGGCGGGCAACCTTCTCCCCGACTTCCCGCTGATCAACAAGAGCTTCGAACTCTGTTACGCCTGCGTGGACCGCTGATGTTCGTCTTGCTACGACAGCTCGCGAGCATCCGGCGCGGCGAGCGACTGCCCAGCGGCGATCCCCGCTGGCTCGGAATCCGCCACGTCGACGCCGGCTCGTGCAACGGCTGCGAGCACGAACTCGGCGCAGTCACCAACCCATACCACGACCTACAACGCCACGGCCTTGACATCGTCGCCTCACCGCGCCACGCCGACATCCTGCTCGTCACCGGACCGATCACCACCCGCATGGCAGGGCCTCTGCTCACCGCCTACCGGGCGATGCCAGAACCACGACTCGTCGCCGCGCTCGGCGACTGCGCCCTCGGATGCAACGTCCTCGGCCACCCGCCCGAGCTCGCCGTCCCCCTCGACCTGCAGCTTCCGATCGACATCCGCATCCCCGGTTGCCCACCGACCCCACACGCGATCGCCAAACACCTCCTCGCGGCGCTCGCTCTGAACAGCTGACCGCCACGCACATACTGATACCTGGCGGGCGCGGTCAGAGCAACGTCGTGCGGATCCGCGAGCCGCTCGGGAGGTTGTACGCGTGGGGATCGACGTGGCGCAGCGGTAGGCGACGGTCATGAGCTCGATTTCCTCGGCGTCGTCGCAGAGCCCGACGAACCCGCGATGCTCCGGCTCTGGATCGCGACCGCCGTCCGGGAGTCGAGGCGCATGAGAAAGCCGAACGCCATGCCGACCCCACACGCGACAAAAGCGCAGGTGACTCTGGCCGTGTGCTCGGCTGCGTCCGCACTTGACGTAGGGGGCCACTCGAGGCGGCGTTACGCGACGGCGGTATGCGGACAACGTTCGAGTACCGCCCCGGCGAGCGTTGGCCAATGTCTGCGTCCCACAAGGGAGCCCGGCGCGTTGTCGCGGCGTGGGCCGAGCGCTTGCTGGCGTATGCGGCGAGTCTCGGCTTTGCGCGTTCGACGCAGGTCGACCACCCAGCGGGAGTTTGGCTTGTTTGATTGCGCACGATGTAAGGTTTACGACGAACGGCGAGCCACTCAGCGGCCGCGTCCTTCGGCGCAGAGCGCTCACCCGGAGCCGATCGCTCGATCCATGGAGGTTGCGTAATGGGAGTGGAGGATCAAGTCCCGTCCACGGCGGAGAGCGCGGAAGCGGCGCTGTCTGAGGCGCAGATCGCGGTTCACTGGCGCGAGGAGGAGTTCTACCCGCCGCCGCCGGAGTTCGTCAAACAGGCGAACGCGAACGATCCGGCGATCCTCGATCGCTTCAGCGAGGAGCACTATCCGGACTGCTTCGTCGAGTACGCGGAGATGCTCCAGTGGGACCGCAAGTGGGACACGATCCTTGACACGAGCAACCCGCCGTTCTGGAAGTGGTGGGTCGGCGGGCGGCTGAACGCGTGCGTGAACTGCGTCGACCGCCACCTGGAGGCTCGCGGGAGCAAGAGCGCGCTGATCTGGGTGCCCGAGCCCGAGGAGGCTGAGACTCAGGAGATCAGCTACGAGGAGCTCCACCGTCGGATCAACGAGTTCGCTGCGTTGCTGCGCGACTTCGCCGGCGTCACGACGGGCGACCGGGTGACGTTCCACCTCCCGATGGTGCCTGAGCTGCCGGTCTCCATGCTGGCGTGCGCTCGGATGGGTGTGATCCATTGCGAGGTGTTCGGCGGGTTCTCGGGCGCCGCGTGTGGTCATCGGGTCGCCGACTCGCACAGCAAGATCCTGGTGACGATGGACGCCTACTACCGCAACGGAGAGCTGATCGACCACAAGGTCAAGGCCGACGAGGCGATTGCGGCCGCGCGCGAGGAGGGCGTCGAGATCGAGAAGGTGCTGGTGTGGCGGCGGCTGCCAGGCGAGTATCACTCGCAGAGCCCGATGGTCGAGGGACGCGACTTCTTCATCGACGAACTGCTCGAGAACTACCGGGGCCAGGAGGTCGAGCCGGTGTCGATGCCCGCGGAGGCGCCACTCTTCTTGATGTACACGAGCGGCACGACCGGCCGGCCGAAGGGCTGCGAGCACTCGACCGGCGGCTATCTCTCCTACGTGACGGGCACCTCGAAGTACTACCAGGACATCCATCCCGACGACGTCTATTGGTGCTTTGCGGACATCGGTTGGATCACCGGCCACTCATACATCGTCTACGGGCCACTGTCGCTCGGCACCACCAGCGTCATGTACGAGGGCGTCCCCACCTATCCGGATGCTGGGCGGCCGTGGCGGATCGCCGAGAAGCTTGGGGTGGGGATCTTCCACACCGCGCCGACGACGATCCGGATGCTGCGAAAGCTCGGACCCGACGAGCCCGCCAAGTACAACTACCACTTCAAGACGATGACCACCGTCGGCGAGCCGATCGAGCCTGAGGTGTGGCGCTGGTACTACACCATCGTCGGCAAGGGCAGGGCGGCGATCACCGACACCTGGTGGCAGACCGAGAACGGCGGTTTTTTGGGCAGCACCCTGCCTGGGCTGCAGCCGATGAAGCCCGGGAGCTGCGGTCCGGGGGTGCTCGGGATCTACCCGGTGATCTACGACGAGAATGGCCAGGAGGTGCTGATGGGCTCGGGCAAGGCCGGCAACATCTGCATCCGCGCCCCGTGGCCCGGGTCCTTTCAGACGATCTGGGGTCAGCCCGAGCGCTACTTGGAGACCTATTACGCGAAGTACAACACCGAGAAGGACAGCAAGGACTGGCACGACTGGCCGTACTTCGCGGGTGACGGCGCGGTGCAGGCGGCCGACGGCTACTTCCGGATCCTTGGTCGCGTCGACGACGTGATCAACGTCGCCGGTCACCGGCTCGGGACCAAGGAGATCGAGTCGGCGGCGATCATGGTCGAAGAGGTCGCCGAGGCGGCCGCGGTACCGGTGATCGACGAGCTGCGCGGCAAGATCGTGGAGGTGTATGTGGCGCTCAAGCCCGGAGTCCAGGCTGGTGACGAGGTCGCCGAGAAGGTCTCTCAGATGATCGTCAAAGAGATCGGGGCGATCGCTCGTCCGAAGAACGTGTGGATCGTCTCCGACATGCCGAAGACCCGCTCGGGCAAGATCATGCGACGGGTGATCGCCGCGGTCTCGAACTTCGCCGACGTCGGCGACGTGACCACGCTCGCGAACCCGGAGATCGTCGATCAGATCCGCCACCACGTCCAGAGTGAGAAGCTCGCGCACGGCGAAACCCCCCGCGAGCTCTCTGAGAAGGAGAAGCAGGAGATCGCGGGGTTCGGCCAGGCGGAATAACTCGCGCTCCACCCCGAGTGCGACAGGCGTGGGCTTCTCCGAGTTCTAGTTGGGCAGGAAATGGGCGCTCTCGGTGAACTCGCGAAGCGCGGTCGCGGCCTTCGAGCAACCGCAGAACCCGCTCACATCCCCCTGTTCGAGCGCGGCCCAGCAAATCATGTCGGCGAGCCCCAGCGCCTCGTAAGCCAGCCGCGGGAGCACCGATACCGGGGCGCACTCGACCTCGCGTCGCAACTTTCCAACAGCGGTCAGCCACTCGCCCGGAGGAGGGCGCAGATCCTCCAGCAACAACGAGAACTGCCCGACGAGGTACTGCTGGGTCATCACAGGACGAAAGATCGCGCTGAGCAACAGCGTAGCTCGCAACCTGCCGCCGTGCAACGGCCCGCTGGGCCCCAACCCTGGTTGTAGAGCGCCTGCCCATCTCGATCGCACGCTCACGCAGGCCGGAATCAGCCGCGAGTAGCCGCTCGACCGCTGCGCGGTCTGACCTGCGCAGGTAGAGGAGCGCGCCGGTCGTCCCCCGGCGGCTGTCCAGGCTTGCGAACGAGGCCCGCGAAAGAGACAGATCCGTGGCAACACTCGTGGCAACATCCACCCTGTCCAGGGTGTCCAATCCGTGCAGAAAACCTGCCATTTTGCGACACTCAGACGCCAGAAACCGCATCTACGCAGGGTGATTCGGGTTGAGGGCCTTGTGGACTGAATGGTCCGTGGAGGTTCGAGTCCTCTCGGGCGCATTGGAGAAGCCCCGTTTTGCGGGGCTTTTCTGTTTGGGGATCCGTCCCATGCCGACGGCTGTTGTCTGCGTGCTGCGGTCGCGTGGCAACAACCCACCTTCTTACTTCTCAGCAACCCGATTTGTCCGCAGCCGCAAGGGTCAAAGTCGGGCTTGGCGCAGCCCGACTACGTCGTTGGCCAACTGCAGTACCTCGAGCGCCCGATCAGTCTCGTGCGCGCCCACAAGCAGCTCAAAGAAGTCGAGAAGGGGTTTCGCTCGTTCAAAGGTCCGTTGCAGGTCCGCCCCGATCCACCACCGCCTCGAGAAGCGTGTCCGCTCACACCTGTTGATCTGCATGCTCGCGGAGTACGTGCGCCGGCACCTGCGCGACGCGTGCGCCGAGCTGCTCTTCCAAGACGGCTACCCCGCCTCCCACACAGACCCGGTCGCCAAGGCCACGCGCTCCCCCGACGCGACCCACAAGGTCGGCCGACGCCGCACCCCGACCCGCGAGCCCTGCCGCACGATCACCAGCCTCTTGGACGAGCTCGAGAACCGGACCCGAAACACGATCCGCGTCAACGGCACC